>NZ_JAUSYQ010000002.1:10200954-10509594 GCF_030816965.1 Streptomyces canus | reverse complement strand
ATATGCAGCGCTGGCGCGCTGCATAGGGAGCGGCTCCGCTGACGCTCCGCCAGATTCCCGCGCAAGCGCGGGAATCGAATTCCGCAAGCGGAATTCTGAGTGCGTTTCAATTCGCGTAAGCGCGAATTGAGGGAATCCCGCAAGCGGGATTCCTGGGGCTGGCGGCAAGAGGGGGTGCATCGCGCGCGGGACTGTGTAGGGTTTGGGATTCCCAGCCACTACCTCTGCAAGGGATGTGACGCACTGTCGGCCTGACGGAGTGCCGGCGCCTTGTTGTAGTGACGGGGTTCCGCTGCGCTCCACCCTGAACCTCTCCCCCACCGTCTACCTGTCCCCACTGTTCATCAAAACCCTGTCTGTATATAGGACAGTCGACCGTTCGTGGGTGAGATTGAGTCACTGTGCCATCCTCGGGTGTGAAGTTGGCGTATGGGTGATGCATCATGACTTGTGGCTGTGTAGAGTCTGGGATCAGATGCTACACCCCTACCGCCGCGCACCTTGCGCCTGGATTCTATTTGTTATTACGTGCCGCATTCCGAGAAAAAGGAGAACACGGGGCATGGCCGTGAAGCTGCGTGATCACCAGATCGAGGCCGTTTCCGCCATTGTGCGGGGTCTTGATGTTCCGCCGGGTGGTATTCCCTGGAATGGTCTTCGTGGGCAGGTGCACGCGGCGTGTGGGACGGGGAAGACGATTATGGCTGCGGTGTCGGCGAGGCGGCTTGTGCCCAGGGGGCGTGTGCTCGTGCTGGTGCCGACGCTGGATCTGCTGGCGCAGACGGTGAGGGCGTGGCACGAGGTTGGGCACAGGGGGCCGGCGGTTGCGGTGTGTTCGCTCCAGGACGACCCGGAGCTGTGGTCGTTGAAGGTGCGTTCCACGACGAACCCGGTCCAGTTGGCGCTGTGGCACGGGCAGGGGCCGGTCACCATCTACGCCACCTATGCGTCTTTGGGTGTTCTGGCGGAGGCGTTCGAGGGTGTCTACGGGCAGAAGCTTGATCCGGTGGATCTGGCGGTGGTGGATGAGGCGCACCGGACGTCGGGGTCGATGGGTAAGGCGTGGGCGGACATCCACGATCAGAGTGTGATCCCGGCGTTGCGGCGGTTGTATCTGACGGCGACGCCGCGGATCTGGGAGGAGCGGCTGGGCCGGGAGGTTGCTGAGGGGGTGCGGGATCCGCTGCCGCGTCAGATGGCGGCTTCCATGGATGACGAGAAGGTCTTCGGGCCGGTCCTGTACAAGCTCTCGCTCGCGTCGGCCGTCTCCCGGGGCTTGCTGGCGCGGTACCAGATCATCGTGCTGGAGCTGAAGGACCCGGTCGTCACGCCGGAGAAGCTGATGGGCGAGGAGCGGCACACGGAAGAGGTACGCGGGCAGCGCCTTGGAGCCTTGCAGGCCGCGTTGCTGCACACGATGGCGCAGCATGACCTGTCGACGTGCATCACCTTCCATCACCGGACGATCGAGGCTCAGGCGTACGCGGAGGGTCTGGAGCGGGTTGCGGCGAAGCTGCATACCGATCAGCCCGAGACGTTCCCGGCTCGGATCTGGGCGGACTGGCTGTGCGGGGAGCATGTCCCCGAGCGTCGGCGGGAGGTTCTGGGTTCGTTCGGGTCCACGGCGCAGCGGGCCGTGCTCTCGAACTGCCGGGTCCTGGGTGAGGGCGTCGACATCAGAGCCGTGGATTCAGTTGCCCTGCTGGACCCCAAGGGGGCGCCGCACGACATCGTCCAGGCCATCGGGCGCGCTTTGCGGCAGAAGCCCGGGCAGGGCAAGCTCGCCTCCCTGATCGTGCCGGTGTTCCTCCAGCCGGGAGAGCAGCCTGAGGACATGTTCACCTCCGGTTCCTACCGGCCCCTGGTGAAAGTCCTGGAGGGCCTGCGGGCCCACGATGAAGAGGCCGTGGAACTGCTCGCGATTCCGCAGGAGCCGCAGAAGGACGTGGCGCAGCCGTCCGTGAACATCGGTGTCGCCCCAGAAGAGGGCGAGGACGAGTCTCGCCTGCTGCTGCGTTTCGCGGCCCCCCGGGATCCGGTGATGGTCGCGGACTGGGTCTCCTTCAACGTGATCGACACCGAGCGTCAGGACTGGGCCCGCGGCTGGGCGAAGCTGAAGACGTACGTCGAGCGGGTCGGGAACGCGAGGGTGCCCTACGGACACCGCGAGGGCGCGACACCACTGGGGCAATGGGTCGCAGAACAGCGACGCGCGTACGGGGCCGGGGAGATGACCGGCCGGCGCGCCCAGCGGCTGGAACAGCTCGGCATGGTCTGGTCCGTCGCGGATGAGCGGTTCCAGGAGAACCTGGAGGCCGCCAAGGCGTACTACGACCAGCACTGGACCCTCTGCGCACCGAGGTCGGCGACGATGCTGGGCAAGCCGTTGGGGATGTGGCTCGCGAATGTGCGGCGACCCGGCACGCTGGAGGGCCATCCCGAATGGAAGACAGCCCTGGAAGCCGTCGACGAGGACTGGAACCCGGAGTGGCCGGCCGAATGGCAACGCCACTACGCCGCACTGCGCGAACTCGTACGCGACGAAGAAGGCCAAGCCGGCGCGGTGGAAGTCCTGCCCGGCGTCACCGTCCACGGCATGGACATCGGGAAGTGGTTGGCCCGGCAGCGGACGCCGAAGGTCTGGGAGGGCCTGACGGACGGGCAGCGCGAGCGCATGGAACAACTCGGCATCACACCGCTCGCCCCGGCCCCGGAGCCGGAGGCACCCGCGAAGCCGTCCACGACGCCCGTGGGGGCCTTCGAGCGGGGTGTAGCGGCCCTGGCACGGTACAAGGCCCGGGAGGGCTCCGTGACCGTCCCACGGGGGCACGTAGAGCGACTGGAAGACGGAACCGAAGTCCGACTCGGAGTGTGGATCATGAACCAGAAGGGCCGCCGCGCCAAGCTGACCACCGACAAACTCACCGCACTCGCCGACCTCGGCCTCAACTGGGCGGAATCCTGACGCTGTTGGGCCGCTCCCGGACGCTTTGTACGACCCGGGGTCTTTCGTTGGCCCGGGCCAGCGGCATTGCACTGGAGTGCGTGTAGGCACTGGGATCCCGGGTCGCTCCCCGCTCGGGCTATGTGGCGACCGCGGCCTTCTCGTAGAGAGCGAAGCCGTGGCGGAGCATCCGGACGGAAAGCTCGGTGGCTCGCGGCGGAACGTCGGTGTTGCTGGTGAGCTTGGCCAGGTTCACATTGCCAGGGGACGGCGCTGGGCCGATCACCGCGGCACGCTCGAGGCCATCGCGTGGAAGTACCGCGCCAACTCGCCCTGGCGGGACACCCCCGAGGAGCTCGGCTCGTTCCAGACGGCCCATAAGCGGCTGATCAGGTGGGCCGTCGACGGCACATGGGAGAAGATCTTCGCCGCCGTCCTCGCCGCAGCGGTTGCCGTCGACGACATCGGCTGGACCGTAGTGCTCACTAATCGGACAGACACATCCGATCAACTGACCGACCCATCAAAGAGACACGCTCTAGCGGTGTTTGCAGGCCGCAGGAAGGTCCGGGACGGCTGTGGGCTGGGCGGAGTACTTGCCTATGGTGAGTCCCCGCATGAGTGCACCTTCGAGGCTGACAGCACGGTCACGAGCTGTTCGCGCTCTTCCGGCGTTCCTTTGTCTGCGTGCTCAAGGACTCAGATCAAAATGAGGTCTTCAGGCGTCGCCGGCAGATGATCGCGCAGCCGAGGGTGAGGAAGGCTTGGTGGATGTCGGTGCGGATCTGCCAACGGAGGCGCAGTCGGCGGAACCAGTGCAGGAGGGCGAGGGCTGCTTCCACGACCCATCGGCTCTTGCCCAGTCCGCTGCCGTGCCCGGTGCCGCGGCGGGCGATGCGCGGGCGGATGCCCAGCTCGCGGACCTGGCGGCGGTAGATGTCGTGGTCGTGGCCGCGGTCCGCGTAGAGCACATCGGGGCGCCGGCGGGGTCGCCCGCGCTTGCCGCGGATCGGTGGCACGGCGTGGATCAGGGGCAGGAGCTGGGTGACGTCGTTGCGGTTGCCGCCGGTCACGGTGGCGGCCAGCGGGATGCCGTGGGCGTCGACGATGACGTGGTGCTTGCTGCCGGTCTTGCCCCGGTCTACCGGTGAACGCCCGGTGGCGTCCCCGCCCTTCAGGGCCCGCAGGTGGGAGCCGTCGACGGAGACGCGGGACAGGTCGAGGATGTCGCCGGCGCGCAGTTCGGCGAGCAGAAGCTCGTGCAACTGCTGCCACACTCCCGTCTCATTCCAGTCGCGCAGCCGCCGCCAGCAGGTCATCCCGGAGCCGAAGCCCAGCTCCTGCGGCAGGACCTCCCACCGGATCCCGGTGTACAGCACGAACAGGATCCTGCACATGACTTTGCGCTGCTCAAGCCGCATGCGTCCGGGGTGACGGCAGCGCCGCGCCACCACCGGCAGTAACGGCTCGATCCGCTCCCACAACCCGTCCTCGATCTCCCACGGCTTGCGCGTGCCCGCCCCCGTACCCGTACCCGCTTGCACTCTCGTATCGGCGAGGAGAGGGCAGACTGAGGGATGCTCATTCCGTTGGGCCCGTGGCGTCGGGCTGCCCTTCCCGTGTGAACCAAGGTCCGCGGTCCAGGCGGTCCTGCACGACTTCGCGCGCGTCGGGGTCGGCGAGGCGGTCGGCGAGGCGCTGGGCGCGGGCTTTGAGTTCCCTCGCGTCCGGGGTGCCGGTGGCGGCGGCCGTCCGGGCCCGGACCTCGGTGGCGAAGGCCCGGTCCCAGTCGGTGAAGTCATCCGGGTGCTCGGCGATCAACTCCGCGTAGCGCGGGGCGTGGTGGGCGGCAACCTGAGGGCGGCCCATGGCCAGGGCAGTCTGGGCAATGGTGTATTCGCCGCGGCCGTGGTGGGCCGGGGTGCCCGCCTCCAGCCAGTGGTAACACGCCGCGTAGGCCTGGTAGAGGGCCCGGTCCTGCTCGGCGCGCGAGGTGTCCGGGGGTGAGGTCGAAGAGCAGGCCCCCGAGCGCGTGGTTGAGCTCGACGGCGAACCCATGGGTGCAGATCACGTGCGCGCGGTTGGCGGTTACCGAACGCAAAGACCACGTCCTGCCAGCGGGCGAAGCCGTGTTCGCGGGCGATGACATGCTGCGCGTCGCGTATGGAGAAATCGACCGGGTCGACCGGGCCGGTCTTGGCCGCGCGCTCGGCGGCACCGGGCTTACTGCCCTGGACGGCCAGGCGCAGGTCCTTGGCCTGGTTGCGCAACTGCCCCAGGTCGGCCAGGGCGGGAAGGGCGGGGGTGGTACCGGTCACAGCAATGTACCTCCAGGTCACGGCCCACAGGCAGCCTCGCCCTCCCGGCCATCGCCACCACCGGCACCCTGCACTTCACCCACGTCCTGCACCACAGCGACACCCACAAGGCCCTCGCCCTGACCACACTCACCGCCGGCTGCGACGCCGTCATCACCATCTGCCGCACCTGGCAAAAGACCACCGCACCCGCGCAGCACAGCGCCACCCAGGCCCGCCCGGCCACCTGACCCGCTCAAGCTGGCAGACACAGTCCGCCAGCTCGCCCCTCCAGCGCTCCGACCAGGGCGGAGCACTTTCCGTGTCCCGACACGGGCCACCGCGCTGCGACATCGGCCTGCCGCGCAGATCCCGCACTGCGCTGACAGCGCCGCACTTGGTACGGCGCGTCCCGGGAGACGCCCCTGCCAGATGACGGTCCATCAGCGAGCGTAGACCGGCCCCGGCCCGCTACGGAGATCACGACCCGCTCGTGATCTCCGAAGGGGAGGCCAGTGCGCCAGCAAGGTGGCGTCGCGGGAATCGAGCATGGCGGCGAACTGACGTACCAGTTCGTGGGCTTGGTCCAGTTCCGGGCAGTGCTCGAGCAGCCGCCTGAGTGCCTCGGTGACGTGCATGCCGCGCCGGGATGGCGCGGTGGTGATCCAGCGGGCGCCCTGCCGGGGCGACGGCGGTCGTTCGCGGCGTGTGTCGATCGGCAGGCCCTGGCGAAGCGGCGCGATGGCCATCTTTGCGCGCTGCTAGTGGCCCCGGTAGCCCTTGGCGATGATCTCCTGGTGCAGCACCGGCGCGGTGTGCTCGCCTTCCTCCCACCGCTGCCGCAGATACTCCAGGTACGGATCGATGCTGGTGGGTCGGCGGGAGGGGGTACGGCGTACGCACTCCTGCCAGGTGGCGGCCCGCGCGTATTTGCCCACTGTGCGCCTGTTCAATCCCAGCTGGTGGGCTGCGGCGCGGAGTGAGATGCCGGCGCCGGTCACCGCGTGCACCGCATCGAAGAGGTTCTTCGCGTGGCGGCGGGCCCGGGTTTCGGCCTGATCGGACGGTGCCACTTGGCTCGGTGGCGGCGATGCCGCTTCAGGACTGCTGAGGGCAGGCAACTGCGGTGTGCTGCGGCAGTGTCCCCGATCCGCTTCGACAAGCCCTGCCACAGATGGAAGCGGTCGCTGACCTGCACCGCGTTGGGGGCGCCGTCGGTGATGCCCTGCCGGTAGACCAGCGCCCCGTCCCGGCAGACGACCTCAGCACCGGGATGCGTCCGCAGCCAGGCGGCCAGCTCCTCGGCGTCGCGCCCTGCCCACAGCTTGATCGGCAGCCGAGACTTGGCATCCACCAGCAAAGTTCCGTAGACGTCCGCGTACAGCGCGAAGTCGTCCACGCCCAACACTCGCGGAGTCGCTGCCGCGGGAAGGGGCGAGCGCATCAAGTGGAACAGCACACTCGTCCGCGACAACGGCACCTTCAGAATCTGCAGAAGCCGGGCGCCGCCGCGGGCGGCGAGCACCACCCCGGCCATCTGCACCAGGTGCTGCAGCAGCAGACTTCGGCGCTGATAGCGCACCGTCAGCCCCTCCACCTGGTCAACGAACGTTCGCCGACCACAACCCGGCCCGGCGCAGAACAGCCGCCGTACCGACAGCCCGATCACGACCGGGCGGCCGCCGACCGCAACATCTGCCAGCGTGCGGCGGCGGTCCTGTCCACCACGACCTCCTCGCTGCCCGTCGCGTGTCCGCGGCCGCAGTCCGGACACGCCACCGTCAACTCCCGGGTCCAGGCGCCGCTCGCTCCACGCCGCCCGCCGCCCACATGCGTTCTACCCGCACCGCATCGAGGAGCGGAGACACGATCCGTACGAGGTCATCACACTCCTCGACAATGCCGAGTCCTGTGACGGGGTGTCACCGGCGCACGGGGCACACCCCACTTCACGGAAATCTTGCCAGGGCCACTCAGACGAGTACACGGACAGAGGGGGTCATCACCTGCGACCACCCGGCCACGGCCTCTGTGCTGAACGGGAAATCCGGCCCCGGGAGCGGAAGGCGCTGCGCTTCGAGGTCGACGGCCAACTGGTGTACTCGGCGATCGTCCGGCATCCCGGGACGAGGTGCCCGCTGCGGGCCCTCCACCAGCGGATCGCGGCCGGCGCGGGATGCAGATCGCGATCATCGCGGTCGCCCGGAAGATCGCCGTCATCGCCTGGCACCTGATCACCAAGGAGCAGGACTACGCTTTCGCCCGCCCGAGCCTGGTTGCCTTCAAACGCCGCAAGCTCAAGCTGACCGCCGACGCCGAACGCCGGATCGCCCGCCGCGGGGCGGGCTACGACTACAACAACAAGCAACTGGGCCGCCACGAACGCGAGATCGCTGAACAGGCCGAACACGCCTACGCTCTGCTGGCGGCCCAGTGGCAGCCCACGCGCCCGATCGGCAGGCCCCGCCTGCCCGCCATCCCCGGCGCTGGCCCGCGACCCGCCCTCCTTGACGATTACGTCCGTCGACCAGATCTTCTTCCAGTGCGCCGGCGGGAAGTCGGCGAACGCGGTGATGTCTGTTGCCGCATCCAGCAGCATCGCCTTGACCTGCGGGAATTGCCGTCCGAGCATGTCGGCGACCACGTCCAGCTGGGTGCGCACCTGCTCGCGGGTGGTCTGCGCGAAGATCGTGCGGATAGTGGCGGCGACCATCTCTCCTGAGCCCCGCTCTCCGAAAACACGTCCCGGACGAAGTGAACCCGGCACCTTTGCCAGGCCGCGCCGAGGAAGACGGTGCGGATCGCGGCCACCAGACGCTGTGGCTGTCGGAGATGACCAGCTGGACATTCTCCAGGCCACGGGCCGCAGCGAGCGCAGGAACTTCGTCCAGAACGGCTTCGACTCGCTGTCGCCGACCCTCACGCCGAGGATCTCGTGGTGCCCGGTCGCGGACATCCCGGTCGCGATGACCGCGGCCTGGGACACCACCGGCGTCTGTGACAGCGAACCCGCCGGTGACGAGACCTGCGGCGGCATGCGACCCGGTGCATAGCAGATCAGGAGCCCCTTCTGGCATACAGGTCGCGGCGGTTTCGAGAGCGACATGCAGGCCCCTCCGAGAGCCTCGTCCGTCATACGTGCGTCACCGCCAGGCCGTGCGTCAGACGCGCGCCGACACCGGTTGATGCCCCGACCGCAGGCTATGCGGTGGCGGGCCGTGTCACTGGGACTGTGTCTGTCGGCGATCACGGAAACGTCACAGGGGCGATCGAGAAGGCGCTTCGTCGGCCGCGTGGCAGCGGACACACCGGGATGACAGCATCGGCACAGCACATTCCGGCAACAACGCGCTTTCGGGGTGGTTCGGGTCGGGGCAGCACTCAGTACGTTTCCGCCGAACTACGGACGGCGGATCGAGGAGTGTGCGCGTGTTCAACCAGAACCGAGTCCTGCGAAGAGTGGCCGCTGTCGTATCCATATCCCTGGTCGCAGGATGCGGCGTCTTCTCCAGCAGCGCGGGGGGCGGCGGGCCGATCGTCGTCGGGACGACCAGCGCCCCCAGCACCCTCGATCCCGCCGAGTCCTGGGACGGCTCCTGGGAGCTGTTCCGGAACGTCTACCAGACGCTCCTCGCCTACCCGAACGGTGCCACCACCCCCCAACCCGATGCCGCCAAGACCTGCGCCTTCACGGACTCCGGCAAGCGCACCTACCGCTGCGAACTGCGCCCCGGCCTGAAGTTCACCGGCGGCGACACACTCGACGCACGGGCCGTCAAGTACTCCATCGACCGGATCCGGACCATCAACGCGCCCGGCGGCCCGGCCGGACTGCTCGGCAGCCTCGACCGGGTGCAGGTGCTCGGCGACCGCGAGGTGGTCTTCCGCCTCAACAAGGCCGACGCCACCTTCCCCTTCGTGCTCGCCACCCCGGCCATGTCGATCGTTGACCCCGACGACTACCCCGCCAGGTCGCTTCGCAGGGACGAGTCGGTGCACGGCTCCGGGCCGTACACCCTCAAGTCCTACGAGGAGGGCAAACAGGCCGAACTCGTCCGCAACGACAACTACCAGGGCTTCGCCGACCGGCAGAACGACGCAGTGACCATCCGCTACTTCGATGATTCAGCCACGATGGTCGAAGCCCTGCGGTCCGGGGCGATCGATGTCACCTACCGCGGTCTTGCCGCGTCCGACATCGTTGCCCTGCAGTCGTGGAACTCCACCGACCTGCAGCTGATTGACGGTGTCGGTGCCGACATCAACTATCTGGTGTTCAATCCCAAGGACCCATGGGCCGGGATTCCGGCCGTGCGCAGGGCCGTTGCCCAGGTCGTAGACCGTCCCGCCATCGCCTTCAACGTCTACCAGGGCACCGTCGACGCGCTCTACTCCATGGTTCCGGCCGGGCTGACCGGCCACACCGCCAGCTACTTCGACGTATACGGCGACCCCAGTACCTCCAAAGCCCGCCAGATCCTTGCTGACGCCGGCATCACCCAGCGGGTCCCGCTCACTTTCTGGTACACGACTGACCGCTACGGCTCGGAGACTGTGAAGGAGTTCCGGGAGCTCAAGCGGCAACTGGACGGCTCGGGCCTGTTCACCATCACCCTCAAGAGCAGGCCGTGGAAGACGTACGTGGTCGGTTACCAGAGGGGCGAGTACCCGGTGTTCGGGCGCGGCTGGTTCCCCGACTTCCCCGACGCCGACAACTTCATCGCCCCCTTCGTCGGCGACCACAACACCCTCGGTACGCCTTACCCGTCACCCGTGATCACCGGCAAGCTGCTGCCCGAGGCGCGCGCCGAGAACGATCGCGGCGAGGTCGTCGAGGACTTCGAGAAGGCCCAGCAGATCCTCGTCAACGACGCCCGCCTGATCCCGCTCTGGCAAGGACGCCAGTACATCGCGGCCAGCGACGACATCTCCGGCGGAGAACAGGCGCTCGACCCCTCGACGATCATGATGATGTGGAAGCTGCACCGCAAGGCCAGTTGGTGAACCGGCCGTCCGTCCGGCGCTGCTTGTCGGTGATTCCCGATGTGGTTCGTCAAACCTTGATGACGGTTGGCGGCGTGGGTTCTTCGGTGCAGCGACTGCGGTTCTTGCTGTCCGAGTCGACGTGGGACCACCAGCTTGGTCCTTGACATCCGGCATCGAATGGTGCGTCGAACTTGATCACTCGGTTCGGTAACCGGCGTACGCCGGAAGCGGCCTTCGTCTGAACATGTGCTCTGACCAAGGAACACACACGTCCAGCACGAAGGCCGTGAGGATGAGTCTGCTGCATCACGACGCCTTCGGAGGCGTTGGCGCAACTGTCATGTTTCCGGGGTGAGTTCTGCTCCTGCCTGACCGCTCTTTCGGACGCGTTGTCCGAGCTGGCCGATCCAACCGGGACTACCTGCGCAAACGCAGGATCCGCTGCATGATTCCGGAGAAGTCCGACCAGGTCCGCAACCGCAAGAGGCGGGGCGCCCGCGCGGCCGTCCGCCGAAGTTCGACAGGGCCGACTACCGCGAGCGCCACGCGGTCGAGTGCGGGATCAACTGCCTCAAGTGTCAGCGGGCGGTGGCCACGAGATACGAGCATCAAGCTCGCCGTCCGCTACGAAGCCACCGTCACTATCGCCGTCATCAACGAGTGGCTGTGACGGTTGCGGCGCAGACATCGCGCCGCACGAGGTTCACCGCACTGGTCCCACAGGGGGCCACGGAGCCCAGGGAAGAGCCCCACGCCAGCCCGGCCGACCGCGGGCCCAGCCCTGAAGCATTTCAGCAACAGGCTCCACGGCGAACGCCTCGTGCGTGCGCGGCACCCGAACGTGGAAGTGCCTGTCTGGGCCACCATCGCGGTATTCAACCTGGTAGCTGAGGTCATCGTTGAGATAGACCTGCATGTAGTACTGACCTGCCGGTTCGAGGTCGAGTCGCTGAACCACGACAAAACGCCAGGTCAAGCTCATATCGGCCAGTAGATCGTGCAGCTGATCGTCAGAAGGGTCGTCCCAGGACGTCCCACCCCACTCAATGGCCCGCAGCACCGGTGTTGCCATGAGGGCGACTGTACTGGCCGATCACACTGCGGACATCAGCAGGCTGCCGCTTATGAAACAGGCCGTAGCTTCAATGCCGTGCCCAGCCGGGCCGCCGCCGCCTCACCAATCTGCGCGGCCCAGCCTCTCGCTTGGTCGGCGCTCGTGTGACGATCGTGGAGCTTTGGCTGTGAGCGTGGGCCGCAGATGTCCAGCCGGCCGTCCGGCGAGCGTCTTGACGCCGCACAAGGTGGCTTCCATGTTGGTGCGGAGCTCGTCGACCTCGGCGGGTTCGAGTGCGTAGTTGCGGCGCATGTCGGCCCGGCCTTGGGTGACGAGGGCACGGCAGGTGCCGCAGACTCCGCCCTTGCATGCGAAGGGCAGGTCGGGGCGAACCTGCTGGGCGCCGTCGAGGACGGTGCCGTGACGCGGGGCGGAGAACGTGGTGGCCCTCCCGTCCAGGACGACGGTAACTTCGCTCGTCGGCCGGTCGTCCGTGGCGCCGTCATGATCGGCCGTGGTCCGTGCGGGGGGTTCCTCGTCGGCGTGGAACAGTTTCTGGTGGACGCGGTCGGCCGGGACACCCAGTCCGGAGAGGACGGCACGGGCGTCGCGGACCACGCC
Source organism: Streptomyces canus (assembly GCF_030816965.1). NCBI lineage: Bacteria > Bacillati > Actinomycetota > Actinomycetes > Kitasatosporales > Streptomycetaceae > Streptomyces > Streptomyces canus. The sequence continues at coordinate 10,497,692 of NZ_JAUSYQ010000002.1, read as the reverse complement.
GTGCGGACCGCGCAGCCACCCGTGGTCGGCGTCCCGCGCGTCGATGAGACCGTCGATCAGCGCGAGGAGCCGCCCGGTGTCCAGGCGTCCCGAGAGCATGTCCGCCTCGCGCGGTTCACGGGAGAGGACGTGGGCGAGGTGGAAACGGGCGGGATACCGGTGTGGGCTCCATCCCGGCCGGAGTCGGCTATGGCGGTGACGAGGGTCGAGTCGTGTAGGCCGGCCTGGGTACGGTTCAGTCCGGCCGACCGGAGCACTTCGGCGGGTTCCGACCAGGTCCGGTGGGCGACGGCGGCCGGAGCAGCGCCAAGGGGAGCCGCGGTGCGGTCGGCCAGCAGTTCCCGCGGCCAGGGCGTGACCGAGTCCAGGGCTGCCTTCACGCGTCGGCGGGACTCCGTGGTGCCGTCACCGAGCCGCACGGTCCACTCGGCGGCGTAATGGCGGTGGTACGGGTCGGGTCGCAGGAGTTGGTGGTGACCACACTCGACGACCATGTCGACATGGTGCCCTTCTTGATGAACCCGGTGTCATCGATGATCAGCACGCCGTCCGGGCCGAGCTGTTGCCCGGCGTACTCGCGCAGGTCGTCTCGAACGGCATCAGCGTCCCAGCGGGCACCGGTTGTTCGCGTCCTGCGGCCGGCCCCTGGTGGCTATCCCCCACGCCGGGCACGCTCTGTTCGCCGCCGCCCGGGCCGTCCGGTTCCTTGGCGACGACGAAGACACCGATGAACACGAGGGCCATCCCTGCCAGGTGATAGGGATGGAGGCTCTCGCCGAGGAACACCACGGACAGGACTGCGCCGCTTACCGGTGTGAGTGCTGTGAAGGCGGCCGCGATCGTGGTGTCGACGGTGTCCATGCTGTCGTACATGAGAACGGCGGCCACACCGTTGACGGCCACCCCGGTGTACACCATCAGCGCCCAGGTCTGCCAGGAGATGTTGGTGAGCATGGCCCAGTCGAACTCGATGGCGGCCGGAACTGCGAACATGAGAGCACCGGCGGCCGACAGGATGAGTGACAGTGTGGCCGGGGGAATGGGCCTGGTCAGGAGTTTGCCGAAGGTCATGAAGACGGCCTCGCACAGGACCGCGCAGACCAGCAGCACGGCGCCGAGCGCGAGATGGGAACCTGCCGAACCGCCTGAAGACCGGGCGCTCATCACGTTGATACTCAAGGCACCCAGCACCGCGAGGGCAATGCCTCCCGCCCTGCGTGAGGAGATCCTTTCTCCGAGAAACACCAGGGCGACCACGCTGATGGAGATCGGCACCATGCCCAGAACGACGCCGGCTTCGATGCCCCCGGTGAACTTCACCCCGTACATGGCGAACACGCTGAAGAGGAAGACGCCGAGAACGGCCTGTGCGAAGAGCACCGAGCTGTCCCGGCGTCCGGGACGCACCCGGTCCGGGGACTTCACCGCCACATAGACCGCCAGGACGAGACAGGCGCTGACCAGCCTGACGAAGGTGGCGGTGAAGACAGGCACCTCGCGCAGGATCAGTTTGCCAGCGACGAGATAGGAGCCAAGCAGCACCGTCGCCACGGTCATCTTGAGGTACACGGCACGCATGAGATCAAGCCCTCCCAGAGGTCGCCGCGATGGTCGGTCGCTGGCCCTGGTCGAACAGCCGGTTGGTGCGGGAGGCGGCTGCGATGTGCGGCCCGCTGCTGAGCGGGGTCGCCTGCACCGCACGCCGGGTGTCGGTCGCCGCGATCTTCAAGGCTTTCATGGGGCAAAGATGAATCAACGAAACAGTGAAGTCAAGCTACATCTTCTACGCATGTACTTAAGATGTACTCATGATTGATGTGAAGCGGTTGGTTATCCTGCGTGACCTGGCCGAATACGGGAAAGTCAGCATCGTCGCGGGTCTTCACGGGGTCACGTCGTCGGCCATCTCACAGCAACTCCGGGCGCTGGAAGCCGAGGCCGACGCCGCACTGGTGTACCGCGAGGGCAGAGGTGTGCAGCTCACGGCCGCCGGCAGCGCCCTCGCCGCGGAGTGCGAGCATGTGCTCGCCGCACTGGAACGGGCCGAAGGCGCCGTACGCGCCCTGGACGACGACCTCAGCGGCGAGCTGAGCATCGGCTGCGCTCCCAGCGCCCTGACCTCCGTGGCCGCCCCGCTCGTCGCGGCGCTGGCCGCGCTCCACCCCGGGCTACGGCCCAAGATCATTCAAGCCGAGCCGGAGGACGCCGTCCTCATGCTGAAGCAGCACAGCCTGGACCTGACGGTGTCGTACCGCTATCACCTGCTTGGCACCAAGCCCCCGAGCGGAACCACTGCCGTCGAACTCTTTCACGACCCGCTCAGGCTCGCCGTTCCTGAACACCTGCGGGAGGCAGTCGGCCGCGAAGGACTCGGCGTCCTGCGCGACCGTGCCTGGATCTCCGCCCCGGAGCCCAGCAGCTGCCGCGAAATTCTGCTGCATGCCTGCCGCAATGCCGGGTTCACCGCCCGCATCGAGCACAACTGCGACGATCTTCGCTCGGCACTGTCCCTCGTCGCGACCGGGCTGGCCGTGACCATTCTCCCCGGCCTGCTCTGTGACGCCCCGCCCGCCGGCACCGCGATCCTGCCGCTGCCAGACCCCGGCCGCACCATAGAAGCCCTGGTGCGCTCAGGCACTGAGTCACACCCCGTGATCGCCGCGACTCTTGCCGTCTCCACCCGACTCGCGAAGAAGCGTCCACCGACGACGCCACCCATGTGAACCGCTCGGCGTTCGCAAACCTGGTCGATGGTGAAGAAGTACTGGCGGATATACCGCAGATCAGCCTCGGGCTCGCCCGTGCTCGCCTGCCGCCACGATTGCCCGGCCAGGTCGTCGACGCTGTAGGCGCCCGCGACAATGCCGCCAACCGGCTACCTTCGCCCCGCTGTTCTCGTGTTCGACGAGGTGGGCTACCAACCGCTGGAGCGGGCCGAGGCGAACCTGGTCTTCCAGGGCATCTCCAAGCGTTACGAGAAGAGCTCGATCATCCTGAGGGGCCAGGTCTTTCGGCGACGAGGTCTTGGCCACCTCGATTCTCGACCGCCTCCTGCACCACTGCGAGGTCGTCTCCATCAACGGCAACAGCTGCCGGCTCAAGAACCGTCTCCAGGTCATCGAGCGGGACACGGACGTGGCTTGAGCGGTGGTGCACACAACTTCGTACTCGGTGGTGCACTCAGACGAGTACGCGGACAGGGACGGCCTGTCCGCCCACTGGAGCCGGGCGATGCGGGCCTGGGTCGCCGAACAGGACTGGCTCACCCTGGAACGATTACCCGCCCACGCTCCCGAGCTGAACCCGGTGGAACTGCTGTGGTCCTCGCTCAAGAAGCGTGAACTCGCCAACCTCGCCGGCGACCAGCTCGCCGATGTCGCCGACGCCACCGAGCAAGGCATCCACCGCATCAACGCCAACCCCCGACTGCCATGGTCATTCCTCGCACATACCGGTCTGACCATCCGCCCACCACACCCACCGAACTCACGAAAGGATCAGTAAGAACCCCTAACGAAACGAGCGACGGGCAACGTTAGGCTCAGTGGCATGAGTCAGAGCGGTTCGCAAGCGGCAGCATTCTTCCGAGATGCCCGTCAGAGCGGAGTGGTCTGGTTTGTTAGGGATGACGAGGGAAGCCCGGCTCCCCTCTGCGCGGACGGCACGCGAAGTCTTCCCTACTGGTCGACCTCAGCCCAGGCCCAGAGAGCGGCGAAGATCTGGGGGCATGGGCGACGTGTTGAATCCATACCCCTGGATGCCTGGCGCGATCGCTATCTGCCTGAAGCCGCCCGAGAGGGATACATGATCGGCATCAACTGGAGCGGACCGCGCCTCGTCGGCTGGAGCTTCACTCCGATGGAAGTTCTCAAGCGACTGGCGGCGGGTGACTAGCCCACGGCGCCGCTCAACACGGAGCGCAATCGCCGCCAACAGATGAGCGCGCATCCGAGGGTGAGGAAGGCTTCGTGGATGTCGTCGCGTATCTCCCAGCGGATCCGCAGGCGGCGGAACCAGTGCAGATGAGCGAACGCGCGCTCCACGACCCAGCGTTGGGTGCCGAGCCCGGAGCCGTGCTCGGTGCCGCGACGGGCGATCAGCGGTTTCACGCCGAGGTCACAGACCAGGCGGCGGTACTTGTCGTGGTCATAGCCGCGGTCGCCCAACACCACGTCCGGTCGGCGCCGAGGTCGGCCGCGCTCGCCCCGCACCGGCGGCACGGCCTGGAGGAGCGGGATCAGCTGGGTGACGTCGTTGCGGTTGCCGCCGGTGAGAGTGGCGGCGAGCGGGATGCCGGTGGCGTCGGTGATCAGGTGGTGTTTGCTGCCCGTCCTGCCCCGGTCGACAGGGCTTCGTCCGGTCTTGGCTCCCCCTTTAACGCGCGGATGTGGGAGCCGTCGACCGCCGCCGTGGAGAAGTCCAGGGCGTTCGCGCTGCGAAGCTTGGCCAGGAGGACCTCGTGCAGCCGGGGCCACACGCCGACGTCGGTCCACTCGGCCAGGCGACGCCAGCAGGTCCTGCCGGAGCCGAATCCGAGTTCCTGCGGCAGGTGTTCCCAGGCGATCCCGGTGTGCAGGACGAACAGGATGCCCTGGAACACCAGCCGGTCCGGATGCCGCTTGCGTCCCGGATGCCGGATCCGACGCTCAACCTTGGGAAGCAGCGGCTCCATCACCGCCCACGGCTCGTCATCGACTTCCTATGGCTTCGGCCGCGCCACCCCGCACCCCCGGATCATCGGTCCTGGAGTGATCCAACCATCTCAAAGATCATTTCGTTAGGAGGTTCTTACTGGTGGCCGCGTCGAGGTCTTGTCCACCCGGCTGAAGCACAACGGCCACTGGTGGGTGCGGACCGACGTGTCGAATGTGGGCCGCCTGGACGTGACGATCGTCGGCTACTCGATCTGGCGCGACATCCCGGGCCACCGCATCAAGCGGGCCCTGTGGCGGCTGCGGGCCCTGCAGCGGGATGGAAGCGGCCCCGGCGCACTGAGCTGATCTTCAACCCCGCTGTCACCTTCCAAGCGCCGGTGCAGTTCGGGAACGACGGCGCGAGCGTTGAGCTGCCCTTCGTGCTGAAGCCCGGCTCCATGCTGTCTCTCCCCCTCATGGGGATGGAAGTGCCCAACCGGATAGGCCGCCAGCTGCGGGTGTCGCTGCATCTGGGGACCGGCCGCATCATCCGGGCCGACGTCCAGGAGGCCAATGCGCTGGAGCCGCTGCGGATCGACCTGGACGAATTCACCGGGCACTGGTCGCTCCACATAGGGCCGCCCACGGACGACTGACCCAAGCCGTAGCTGCACCGCATCCTCGATCACGCCGCCGTCCGTCAGCGCCCCGGCGCGGCGGCGGCGCCGCCGCGCAAGACCGGCAAGCGCACCCCGATCCCCGGCAGCGCCCGCGCCGCCCATCCCGCCCCTCCCTCATCCTCAACTCCAAGCAGGGCAGGGGCGAAGGGGGTCGCAACGGGGATGTCAGCGGTCCGACCACACCGTACGCCAGTGTTGACCTGGACGGACCTCGGGGCGCTGTGGAGGCCGGCGCAACACCTACCGCAACACTTGGCGCAACCTCTACCGCAACACCTAGCGCAACACCGGGCCTTATGAGGTGAAGCGGCGGGGAGGCGGGCTGGTCACGGTGTCGCCCTGCGATCCGGTGCCCACGATCTGGAGCCAGTCGCCGGTCGCGCGCACGACCAGGTCCAGGACGTCGTCCAGAGCAAGCCGCAGTCCGCGTCCGTCCTGCGACGCGGCACGGGTCGGGGAGGCCAGGATCGCGGCGCACCGCGCTGCGACCGGAGCGAGCCGCCCGTGGGAGACCTCAGGGCCGGCCGCGCGCAGCCCGACGCGTACGGCGTGGGCGCTGGCCGCCCTCGGGCTCAACTGGTCGGCATCGTGGCGCTGTCGGGCGGCCCCGGGCGCTGTGTGCACCCGGGGCCCATCGCTGTCCCGGGCCTGCGGCATCGCACGGCGTCGGCCCCGTGCTGGCCCAGCACATCGTCGACTACCGGACCCAGCACGGCGGCTTCCGCTCGGTGGATGAACTGCACGAGGTCAACGGCATCGGCGAGTCAACGTTGACGGGCTCACCTCGCGCGTGACGGGGCCTCTCTGTTGCCCTCGTCTAGCACTGACGCACCGTCACCGTCGGCGTCGGCGTCGGCGTCGGCGTCGGATCTCCATTACCACCGTCCCCGACCCCGATATACGGCTCGCACTTTGCCGTTGCCGTTGCCGCATTGTCGTTGCTGTTGTGGTTCCTGTTGTCGTTGCCGTCGCCAGGGAAGCCAGCCGACTGGACGCTGCGGAAGCCCAGATTCTCGGCTCCGGCGGTGGATGGAATGGCCAGCAACGCACCGGAGGCCAGCAAGGCACCGGAGGCCAGTAGCGTTGCTGCGGCCGTGCGACCGGCTTGGGACGAGAAGGGCATGGGCACCTCGTTCGTTTGGGTGTGTGGTGTGACGCCCCCCCGGGCAAACACTGACACCGCGCAAAGCGGCCGGGCTACTCGACACGCTCGACCAAGGCGAACGACGTGCAGATGCGCCGGAAGCCCTGGTGTCCCGTCCGGCCCTATAGCCCATGCACTCGACGTCCACGGCCGCGCCGTCCGTCGAGGGCGTCGCCGTCCACTCGCACTTCAACCACTCGGCCTCAAGGGTGATGTCCGTGTCCGGATGCTGCATGATGCGGTGCTGCACATATCTCAGGACCGACCGGGTCACCGTCGCCCCCTCGTGCGGTGCGGGTGGTTGCGGATCTCCACATCGGCGTCGGTCGCGGCCGACAGGTCGCCTCTGTCCCGTGCTTCCTGCCCCTGCTTGGCCAGCGCGGCGCACACGTCACAGTTCGGCCTCGGCTGTGGGGGCTCCGGAGGAAGTTGCAGATTCACCGGTCCGCTCATCGTCGTCTGCTGTCGCATGAGACCCAGGCTGCGAGCGGCGGCAGTCCGTGGGCTACGGAATTGCACGCGATTGCAAGGCAATCACCGGAGCGAGTCCATGGCCGCCCTGATCAGGGCGCGGGCCTTAGCACCGTAGACCGCGTTGTCGGCCAGCTCGGCGAACGTGTCGGCGTACATGGCCACCTCCCGGGGCTGTGTGATCGTGAGGTAGCCGGAAACCAGCTCGACGTTGACCTGTGCCTGGTCGTAGATCCAGAAGCCCTCTACCGGCATCCGTGTCCGGCCCATCCGTGTGCGGACCACGCCCAGGCTGACGTTGGGCAGTGCGGCGACCGTCAGCAGATGCTCAAGCTGCTCCTGCTGCGTGTCCGGCTCACCGGGCGCGTTGGACAGGGTCGACTGCTCGACCAGGAACGCGAAACGGCGGTACCCCTCGTACAGCACGCGCTGGCGCTCCATCCGCGCCGGCACGGCATCGGCCACGTCGTCGATTTCGACGCGCCGCCGCTGGACGGCCCGCAACACGTCCTCCGTGTAGCCGTACGTCTGGATCAGTCCGGGGATGAGCCCCGGCGAGAGGGACCGGAACCAGCGTGTCCACTCATACAGCGGCAAGCGGGCTTCCTGCGCCTGCCGGAGCCCGGCGCGCTCCATCTTGCGCCACTCCACCCACATGCCCTCCACGGCCCGCAGAGAGGCGATGAGGTCATCTGTCTGGTCGTCCGCGCCGCATGCCTGGCACCACACCCGGATGTCGTCGGCGGACGGCGAGGTCTTCGCGGTCGATATCCGCGACACCTTGGACGGATGCCACCCGCACGCCTGGGCGAGCTGTTTGCCGTCCAGTCCGGCGTCCGTCACTCCTCTGCTTGCCGCAGCACAGCGTTACCTGACAGCGGGGTCCATCCCTCTCCAATGGGTGTGAGGGCATCGACGGGAGCAGGCGTGCCAACGGGCGCGCTGTACACCCGCCCGGTGTGCTCCCACGAGGTCGCCTGCAGCACCACTTCTTGATCGAACACCTCAGGCTGGAGCTCAAGGGCTCCGCATTCCTGAAGGGCTCGAACGTAGTTGAGCAGTTCGATCGCTCTGACCATGACCCAGGCGACCAGAGGCGCTGCGGCGCGAAATCGTTCGGTCAGGCCAAATGGGTCAGTTTCCTTGAGCCGTTCCGTGTCGTGGTGAACGACATCACCGTAGATCCACGCCATCGCCAGGCGCTGGTCATCCAGATCGGCAGCCTGGCTGGTGACGGCGTTGCCGATCATGACTTGGTACCCGCTCCCCCTCGTGGGTGCGGATCCTGTTCTCGCTCGCCACTCAGCCCGTGCTGTCCTCACCCACGTCTGGTCGTCCGGCATCGACCGGCAGAAGAACCCCACCCCGGCTAGCGCCTTCAGGTACGAGCAGGCGTCAGTCTCCAAGAGGAGTGGCCTGATCCTCGCGGCAGCAGATTCCACTACCTCTTCGGCCGGAAGATCCTGACGAAAACGCGCTTCCCCATTTTCAAGCACAGTCACTGTGTACGGGGCCCCAGCCAAAGCCACCAGCTCGTCCCACTCGGCCGCCAGCGAGTGCGCTTCCACCCGGCGTGCCCGCAGCACGAACGCCTCAAGGTTGGCACGGTGCCGCGCCAATACTTCTTCCTGTGACCGCACACCCGTCGTTGCCACGTGTCTCTCCAACATCTCGACCGCGACAGTTCCAAGCCGCGCGACGAAAGAAGCATGACGTGCCCAGCACATGGGCATCAACGCGTTTCAGCCGCGGGCACTACAGCTTGATGGCCTCGAGAGTGGCGAGGGCGCTTTTCACAAGGGGGAGAACGGCCTCGCCAGCCGGGGTGAGGCGGATTTGACGACCGGAGCGGTCGAGCAGTTGTTGGCCCAGCTCCAGCTTGGCCACTTGGGTGCTGATGCCGGACTGGCTGACGTGCAGGCGATGGGCGGCAGCGGTGAAGGTGCCCTCGTCCACGATGGCGGCGAAGTAGCGCAGTTGGTGCATCTCCATGCCCAATGACGATAGATGCCATCTGATCCATCTGTTGGACGGATGGATCGGATGATTGAAGGATGGAGGCATGACGACCAGGACTGCGCGAGAGCTTGCCGAGACCTACTTCACCGCCTGGGAGGCGGGCGACTTCGATACCTTGCGGGGGGTGCTGGCCGAGAATGTCGACTTCGTCGGAGCGCTGGGAACGGCATCGGGGGTAGACGAAGCGCTCGCTGGACTGAAGGGGCTTGGCCAGGTGCTGGAGAAGATCGACGTGAAGATGCGGGTGGCGGAAGGTGGTGAAGTGATCACCTGGTTTGACCTGTGCACAAGCGTTGCGCCACCTACCCCGACGGCGAACTGGATGCATGTCGAGGACGGGAAGGTCACCCGCATCCGGGTGACCTTCGACCCCCGGGCACTCCTGTCGGGATTCGAGGCGCAGAACTGATTGGCAGACGCCATGACGGCTGGTGCTGCCGTGCGCGCGCATGCGGGGCAGACGGGCGGCTCGTGGGCTGATGCCGGCGCGGGCCAGGGCACGGTGCGCTCATGACGGTGCACGGTCTGCTCCGGGTGCTGGTGACGGTGGCACAAGAGAGCGGCCCGGTGTCCGGCCTGCCGGCTCTGGCCAGGTCACATGGCGGCCGTCCGGCTTTTGACGGATACCGGCGCCCGCAGGCCAGACAGGGCGGGCTCGGCCGTACGAGGGAAGCGGGAGTAGCCAAAGAGTGACCGGCCTCCCGCTCCCAGCGTGTCGGGCCCAGCGCTGCTACATGTGTGCGCGTGATGACGACTCGCACACGCACGGTCCTGGCGGCAGCCGCCGTCCTCGCTCCGCTGCTGATGACCGCTCCCACTGCCGATGTCACCCCCCGCCCCGTGCAGGCGGCCGGCATCGACTGCCCGGACGGCTACGTCTGCATCTACCGCGAGATCAACTTCGGCGGCCAGCCCTGGGTGAAACGGGCCGTCGACGGCAGCGTCAAGGACCTGCCCTCCGCCATCCGCGACCGCGGCAGCTCCATCCGTAACAACTCCGAACGCACCGCCCGCGTCTACGAAAAGCGCAACTACGCCGGAGGCTGGGTCTGCGTCACCAAGAGCGGCGGCTCCCTCCACGACCTGCGCGGTTACAACCTCAACGACCAGACCCGCAGCCTGAAGATCAACCGCAACGACTGCGGGTGACACCGCATCCAAGATGCCCTGGCCGGTTGGCGAGCTGGGTTGACGCGGACGGTGGCGTGACTGTTGCATCCGCCGACGGCACAAGCAGGTGACGTCGGCCGAAAGCGCAGACGTGTTCGGTGATCGCCAAGCGGATCGGCTGCAAGAGGGGCATGACCTCCTCAAGGACGGATCCGGGACTGGCGGCCGGCCTATGTCCCATCGATCCGGTCTCGCGCACGGTTTATCGGCCCGTCGAACTGGTCCAGCGGGACGTGTGCAAGCTGAAGTTGCTGGTCACAGGGCTGGTGTGCGTGGGGATCGGGATGCTCGCGCTGGCAGGCGGCAGGTGGCAGGTGGCAGGTGACTTTGGTGAAGATCGTCGGTTATCGGGCGACTTCGCGGTTCGTGAGGACCAGCAAGGCCCTGCCATGGGCGGTCGCCCAGGCGGGGTCGGTGCGCACCTTGCTGAGGACGCGCCAGGACCGCCCCCGCTTACTCACCGTAAAACCACCGGCTGAGCACTGTCACGTTGGTTGGCCGGGGGGATGATCTTCTGGTTGATCGTGCTGGAGGGGGCTGTCGGTGGGGGCCGTGTCGCTGTCGTACAAGGGGCACCGGTACCCGGTCGAGGTCATCTCCCACTGTGTGTGGCTGTACTTCCGCTTCCCGCTGTCGTTCCGCGAGGTCGAGAAGCCGATGCTCGAGCGCGGGATCGCCGTCTCGTACGAGACGGTGCGCCGCTGGTGCGCGAAGTTCGGGCAGAACTACGCCACGCGCTGCGCCGCCGGCAGCCGCGGCCCCGGGACAAGTGGCACATGGACGAGGTCTTCATCAAGATCAACGGGGAACAGAAGTACCTGTGGCGGGCCGTCGACCAGGACGGCAACGTCCTGGACATCCTGGTGCAGAACCGGCGGGACAAGGCCGCGGCCAGGCGCTTCTTCCACAGGCTGATGAAGAAGAGCCGAACGGTGCCGCGGGTGATCGTCACCGACAAGCTCCGCTCCTACGGCGCCACCCACCGCGAGGTCCTACCCTCCGTCGAGCACCGCCAGTCGAAGAACCCGAACAACCGGGCGGAGAACAGCCACCAGCCCACCAGACAGCGCGAACGGCCGATGAAGGGCTTCCGCTCAGTGAGCGAGGCCCAGCGGTTCCTGTCCGCGTTCAGCGGCATCTCGCCCCACTTCCGACCCCGCCGCCACCTGATGCCCGCACGCACATGCGCCGTGGTCAGCGCCCCGGCCGCCTCGAGCTCCAGCAGCCGCGCCACCAGCACCGGTCTGGACACCCTCAGCCCCGCCGCGACCTCACCCCACGCGCCCGGCTCCCCCACCCCGCCCCCTTCCGCCCGCGCAAAAACCGACACGGACCACCGTGCAGCCCCTCGGAAGGATCAGAAGTGCCGTTCTCAAGACAGTGGAGCGGAGTGGGGTGTACCGCCCTATGCCAGCCACGCCCGCCCCAGGTACCGCCCCGTGTCAGTGACCACGCCCTCGCTCAACACCCGATCAGCGACAACGCACCGGCCTAACACACCGTCACTGACATCCCCCCACTGACACCAAACCGGCACATCGCACCGACCGTGCCGGAAACACCTCACCGATCCAGCAGGTGGCGTTGCCGCCGCTGCCGTGAGAACAGTGAAGGATCTCCGTCTCAGCCGCGTTCCCGCACCTCACCGTGCTCGGCAACGTCATGGAGGGGCCGGTGCGCGTGCACGCCTCCGGCTGGCGCGCCCGGCGCTGCACCGTGGAGCACGCGCACCACGTGGCAGATACCACCTTCGGTACCGGCGAGTTCAGCGGGCCCGGTCCGCGACCGATGGTGGTGCCACGTCATGCCGTCGGTGACCGAAGCCGTTTTGACAGCGGCGTCAGGCAGCGATGCCGCGGTTGTCCATGGAGTCCTCGACTATGCGCAGCCCGTCCATACCCGGCAGCTTCGCGATGTGCGAGTCGATGTCACGGATGAGTTTGCGGCCCTCGGAACCCGCGAAGAGGTGCGTCATGACGTGAGTGATCTCGTCCTCGGACATGACGCCCGAGCCGACCGGGCCCCAGGCCTTCTCGAGCGCAAAGCGGGCGATCACGCGGGCCTTCTTGCTTGCCGCGAGCCGGTCACGCGCCTGCGACGCGTAGAACGCGACGTGCTTCGTCTCCTGCTGTGCGATCCGCCTCAGCAGCGGTACCAGCACCGGGTGGCTCTCCAGCGCCGCGAGCCTGTGGTACGCCGCGGTCGCCGACCACTCGTTCGCCGCGCCCCACGCCATGTGCACGGCGACGAAGTCGTTTCCGACCAACCGACCCATCGCCGTCAGCTTCACCGGCGCCAAGCGATCCCTCCAGCCGAGCTTCAGACGGGTCGCCTTGAGCTCGTCGAAGTCGACTCGGATGCCGTGGCGCCCCAGCACGGCCGCGAGCGCTTCGCCGTGCCAGAACTCCTCGCGGTTCCACATCGTCATGAAAGCGCCCACCGCGGGCTCGTTGTGAGACGGGGTCGTCAGCAGGTCACGCATGTAGCAGACCGTGTGGTATTCGACGTCGCACATGTAGCGCAGCGTGCGCAGCGTCTCCTCGGACAGCGGGTCGCGCTCGAACTCGTCGAAGTCGAGGTCGGCCCACTGCACGCCGGTGGAGTTCTTCGTGTACTTGTCGATGTCGAAAGCCATCAGTCACTCTTCTCGTCGGTGCGTGTCGGAATCGTCGCCCGTGCCGCGATGACGTCGCGGCGCACGCCCGAACCGCCGCTCTTCCAGCGGTAGATGTTCCAGTTTCTCTTGTGCGACTCGCGCGCCAGTTCGGCGTCGGGGTTGATCGCCGAGGGCTTGCCCAGCAGTGACAGCCACGACAGGTCACAGTGGCTGTCGCCGTAGCCGTAGGAGGCCGCGAGGTCGTAGCCGCCCTCCTCGGCGTACCGCTGAAGCCACGCGGCCCTCGCCTCGCCGACGAGCGGCGGCTTCCCGAGGTAGCCGGTGAGCACACCGTCCTTCACGTGCATGGAACTCCCGACGACCTCGTCGAACAGGTCGGCGAGCGGAGCGGCGAGCAGGCCGACGGAGCCGGTGACCAGGACGGTGCGGTGACCCGCCGCACGGTGCTCGCGGATGCGCGCCACGGCGTCTGCGCTCGTGTGCCGCAGCATCGTGTCGGCGTAGCCGCGCCGCACGACCTCCTCGAGACGGGCGATGGGCATGCCGCGGTAGCGGCGCAGGAACGCACGGATGAACTCGCCGCGGTCACGCTTCTCGGCGCGGAGGTAGCCGGGCAGCGAGGCGAGCAGGTCCGCTGCCTCCTTCGGCCAGGCCGCCTTGCGGAAGCCGGAGGTGCGCACCCATAGGTACTGCTCGACGATGTTGGAGTCGACGACGGTCCGTTCGAGGTCGAAGACGGCGAGTACGTCGGTACGTTGAGGCAGTTCGCGTGCCGGGCGGGCGTTCGCCGGCCGGGCGGCCGCGGCCTTCCGGCGACGGTAGGCCGCTGTCAGCTCGCTGATGGCGGGGAGGTGCACCTTCTGCAGGTACTCTTCCCAGTCGATCCGCTCCACATCGAAGCCACGGTCCTCGCGCACCTCGGCCGGAAGGGCGTTGTTCAGCGCGCGGGCGTTGCGGTCGTCGAAGATGATTTCGGTCTGCGCATATGCGCGGTAGAGGTCGATGAAGTTGCCGAGGGTGGCGATGCCGGCGCGCAGCTTGGCGTTCTCGGTCGCGAGAGCGCGCTTACGCTCGTCGTTCGGCATCAGCCGCAGAGCGGCGTCCCACAGGTCGGCCTTTCTCTTCGCCAGCAGTAGACCTCGGTTGAACTTGCGCTCGCCCGCGAACTTCCAGGTCGGTACTTTGACGAATCCGCCGTCCTTGGGTATCGGGTGCTGCGTGAAGTAGTCGCGTACGTTCTCGTACATGCGGTGGAAAGGCAGCGGATTTGACGCGCCCGAGGCGATGTGGAAGTACTTCGGCTCGTCGACAGGGGTCAGGTTGGCAGCCGCGGCCAGGATGGCGTTGACGACGAAGTCGACGGGGATGACATCGAGGATCGAGTCGGGCAGCCCCGGGAAGTCCGGCAGCTGGCCGCGGCCGTAGGCGAAGATCAGCGGGTCGGCGACCTTGAAGCCGTCGATCCAGCCGGGGAACGGATGCTGGAGGGCGCTCTCGATGATCGCGGGCCGGACCACCGAAAGCCGGTGTCCGGCCTCGCCCCAGAGGTCTTCCGCGGCACGTTCGGCGAGTGCCTTCGTCAGCGTGTAGACGTCGGTCCACCCCAGACTCTGCGCGCGCCGCCGGCCGGCGGCGACGAGCTGGGAACGCACCCACTCGCGCCGCGCGTTCTCGCTCGCGCGGGCCGCCGCGATCGGTCCCTCCTTGCCGTGGTTGCGGCGGGCGCGGGACATGAACCGCTCGAGCATCGCCGGCTCCCGCGAGGTGAGCTCGGTGCGCTCGTGGGTCTGCGTCGCCAAGGTCCACTCGGTGCGCCAGTCGGCGTCGTGCAACAGCTTGGCCTCGGGTACCACGCCGCGACGGAGCCCCCCGACGTAGCAGGTCGACACATGGACGACGTGTGGATCCGATCCGGAGGCGAGCAGGGCCTCGTACAGGCTTACGGCACCGTTGACGTTCGTGTCGAACGCCTCGTGAATGGGCGGGTCGAACGAGACGGTCGACGCCGAGTGGATGACGACGTCAAGGTCGGAAGGCAGCTCAGGAATGCTGGTCATGCTGCCGTCGAGCACGGTGATCCGCTCACGGACGTTGCGCTCGGACTCTTCGGCGCCCACAGCATCCCGCCAGCGCTCGAACACGGGTTTACGCAGAAGCTGCCGGAGCCGGTCCTGCCCGGTCTGGCTGCCCTTCCCGCGCACGAGGAGCGAGATGCGGGTGGCGGGGTGATCGGTGAGCAGCCGCTCAAGCACGGCCTGCCCCACGAAGCCGGTCGCGCCGGTCAGCAGGACGTGCGCGTTGCCGAGTTCGGTCTTGGCACGGTGCGCTGTCACGGAAGGAGCCTCGATTCCACGTTGGATGCGACACCGGGACCGATGCCGGGGAGCGCGGCGACCATCGCGCGGATACGGCCCGCCTCGGCTCGTCCGCTCTGGTCGCCGAAGACATGGCGTTCGAAAAAAGTGCGCTCGTGCTTGGAGCGATCGACCGAGCCGAGCGGCCAGGCGGCGTGCCGGAGGGCGCGACGGGTGATGCGCTGGGCGCGGGCCGAGCGCCCAAGGCGCCGCTCCGCCTCCTCGGCGAGGAAGCGGATGTGACGATGCTTGATCTCCACCACGGGGTTGATGATCGACGCCATGAGGGAGGACACGTCGGCCAGACGCCGGTAGGCCGCCTGCGTGATCCATTCGTCCACCAGGCCCGTCGTCACGTGTTCGGCGACGATCTGCGTACCGGTGATGTTGGCGATGAGGGCGTGACGGATCGGGCCACGGCGCTTGCGGCGCTCCGCCAGTACCCACCGTGCCGGACCGGCGCTCGAAGGGAGGTCGCGGGTGGCGGGAGAAACATCCAGGACGGCGTCGAGGGCGTCGGCGATCCAGAACCTCTCGAACATCCACGTGGTGAGGAACGCGGTGACCCGGGCGTCCTGGTGAGTCGCCGTGAGGAGCAGGTCGCTCATGCGGGGCAGCGTCGCACGTTCCAGGTCGCGCAGCGCGCGAACGAGCCGGACGGATTCGGCGTCGAGCGGCTCTTCGGCGAGCGCCCCGAGATCGAGCGTTTCGCGGTGGCTGCCGTGTGCCGTACGGGCGAACTCACGCACGTCGAAGCCCGCTGTCCCGGGCGGCGCGGTCGTCGCCTCGTCGTTTGAGTTCATGCGTCGGCTTTCTGGGGCGGGAGTGGGAGTGACTCTGCGGAGGCCCCGGAACGTGCGAAAAACTTGTCGGGGTGCCGTCACGTCAGACCGAGCAACCGGCGCATGTGTGACACATGGCCTGAGGCCTGTCCGGTGGATCATGTCGCGGAGGCGGGCTGGCCGACGAGACCGCGCAGCCGTGGTCGTGCAGCTCGCGGTGGGGATTGTGCCGGGGGCGGTGAATCTCTCGGACTGGGCAGTTGCAGGCCCACCACCAGGGTTTGTTCGGGCCGGCGGTGCCCGACTCGACCACCCGCCGGACACTACAGCTGATGGACGCCGTGGTCCTGGCGAGGGTCGCCAAGGCACGGGCGCGGGTACGCCGGCACGCGTGGTCGCTGCTGCATCTGCGGCCGGGCGGCTTCCCCTGGCCGGCGGTCCCCGGGAAGCGGCTGCATGACTGGGTAGTGACCGACATGGACGCGACGATCATCACGGGGACGCTGAGCGCGAACCTCGCCGCCGACCTGGACGCCTGGCTCCGCCCGCACACCCTGCACGATCAGCAAGACCTGGATGACGCCGAGACGGACACCATGCGCTTTTGGCTCTGCCACCTCCCGGCCCGCCGCGCGAAACACGCCCGTCGCCGATGACTGCGGATCGAACCCCCTGGCCATGGGCCGACGCGTTCACCACCGCCTTGGGGCGACTGACCGCCCTCCCAGCCATCACCTGACCACCCATCATCCGCCCCAGCGAGGACCGAAAAGGAGAGGACCGCACCAGCCCGGGAGACGTGGAACCCCGGCGCACCCCGCAGCGTCACGCGACGGCCCACTCTCGAACGGCGGAGGCCATGACGGGCGAACCACCGAGCCGGTCAACGACCTGCCCCAGCTGACGGATCGAGGTCAGAGAGCGATTCCTGAGTCCGTATGAGCACGTGCGGAATCTGGTGTCACAAGACGGATGCGTGCCCGGTCTAACGGGATGAGCCGAGTAAGGAAAGGGGTGTCATGCGCGAGGACTCAGCCGTCGGCGACTGCACGACCGGAGCCATTCACCTGGGTTGGCTCGTCGGTCGGCGAACTCGGAAGGCCGGTGTCGGGTTCGACGACGTGGACCCGCTCACCACCCCAGGCAATAGCTGTGAGCGGGGAACTCGGATGTCGAGTGAATGGCAATGAAACTGTGCTGAGCCGTATAAGGGTCGCACTTGTCACCGGCGCTACGTCGGGTATCGGAGCGGCGTTCGCGCGCGCTCTGGCGGACCGTGGATGGGACCTTGTCCTGGTGGCGCGCGACAGGGAGCGGCTCGGCCGGATGGCGGTCGAGCTCGAGTCCCGGGGCCGTGCCGTCGAAGTACTGCCCGCCGACCTGTCCGATCGCGCCGACGTCGAGCGTGTCGTCGCCCGGCTGGAGGACCCCGCCCATCCGGTGGACATGCTCGTGAACAACGCCGGTTTCGGCGTGCACGCGCCGATAACCTCGGCCGACACCGCTCCGCACGACCGGGCGATCGAGGTCATGGGGCGCGCGGTGCTGGTGCTCGCGGGCGCCGCCGGGCGGGCCATGCGCGAACGCGGGCACGGTGCGATCGTCAATGTGTCGAGCACGGCTGGGTTCGTCACGATGGGGAGTTATTCGGCAGTCAAGGCCTTCGTGACCTCGCTCACGGAGGGGCTGGCGAACGAGCTCCATGGAACGGGCGTCACCGTGACGGCCCTTTGTCCGGGCTGGGTCCGCACGGAGTTCCATGCGCGGGCCGGAATCCGGTCGTCGAGCATTCCGAACTTCCTCTGGCTCGACGCCGAGCGACTCGTCGAGGCGAGTCTGCGCGACGTGCGCCGCGGACGGGTGATCTCCATGCCGAGCTTCCGGTACCGGTTGCTCATCTGGTTCGCACGTCATCTTCCGCGCCACACGGTGCGGTGGATCTCGCGACGGATCTCGTCCAACCGTAATGACAGTCTCATTCACTGAAAGAAGCAGTGCGGGCGAGCCCGCACCGGAAGGAAGCGGATGCATGCGACGATGCGCGACCGTTTCACGTCACGCTCTCACGCCGCGGCGCGTTTCGTCGCGCAGCGGGGGCTGTTGAAGCCCGTCGTCTGGAGCGTGACCAGCGTCACGGTACTTGGGCGCGAGCGCTTGGCGAACGTCGAGGACACCTATGTCGTCGTCGCCAATCACAGCTCGCACCTCGACACACCACTCATCATGGGCGCGCTGCCCCGCCGATTGGCGCGCTACCTCGCGGTGGGAGCCGCCGCCGACTACTTCTTCGACGTGTGGCAGCGGCGCGGCCTCACGGCTCTCTTCTTCAACGCCTTCCCGGTCGACCGCAGCGGAGCGAACACGCGCGGAGTGAGCGCCAAGGCTTTGCTGAACCGGGGAGTGCCGCTCCTGATCTTTCCCGAAGGTACCCGCTCGCGCGACGGATCGCTCGGGACGTTCAAGCCGGGGGTGGCGGCGCTCGCCTCGTCAGCCGAGGTGCCGGTGCTCCCCGTCGCGGTCATCGGCGCGCATGAGGCGCATCCTCGCGGATCGAATTGGCCGAAACCGGGCCGCCTGCCGGTCGGGGTTGTCTTCGGCGAACCGCTCACTGCCCGTCCCGGGGAGTTGAGGAGCGACTTCACCGAACGCATCCGCTCGGCGATCGTCGCCCTGGCCGAGGAGCACTCCGACCACATCCTCGGCGCGAATACCACCTCACGTCGTGTACTTGAAGGAGACCGTTCGTGACCGAATCCCCCCGCCGCACCGACGCGATGCGCACCGGTGAGGTGAAACACATGAAGTGGTGGGGCTGGGGCGTGGAAGGCGTCGGCTTCCACCACGAGGACAAGCCCGGGTTCGCGCCGTTCGTACAGAAGGCCGTCGGTCTCGACCTCTTGGCGGCCGAGCGCACCGAACGGCCCGACTTCTCGCAGTTGAAGGTGCCGGATTCGACGGCACCGGAGGAGTTCGTCACCGTCCTGAGCGGCATCGTCGGAGCAGAGAACACCGTCGTCGACGACCTGTCCCGGGTCGTCCACACGTACGGCAAGAGCCTGCGTGACCTGGTCCGGATCCGAGCAGGCGAGATCGCGCGCAGTCCCGATGTGATCGTCTACCCGGCCGACGAGGCGGAGGTGCAAAGCGTCGTCGACGCGGCCGTCGAGGCGGACGCCGTGATCATCCCCTTTGGGGGCGGCAGCAATATCGCCGGCAGCCTCGAACCGCACCCGGACGAGTCGCGGGTGGTCGTCTCGCTCGACCTCGGCCGCCTCAACCGGGTGCTGGAGATCGACGCCGACTCCGGCCTGGCGCGCATCCAGGCCGGAGCGCTGGGCCCCGATCTTGAGGCTCAACTCAACCGGGACGGCTGGACGATGGGGCACTTCCCCGACTCGTTCACCCACTCGACGCTCGGCGGGTGGGTCGCCACGCGCTCGTCCGGCATGCAGTCGGACAAGTACGGCGACATCGCGGACATCGCCAAGGGACTGCGTGTCGTGCGGGCCGGTGGGATCCTCGTGATCCGTGCCGTTCCGAGTGCGTCGACCGGGCCGAGCGTGCGGGAGATGGTGGTGGGCTCAGAGGGGCGGCTCGGCGTCATCACCGAGGTCACGGTGCAGGTGCACCGGCTCCCCGAGAAGCGTGCCATCTACGCCTACTTCTTCAAGAATCTCGACCACGGCCTCGCCGCGATGCAGGAGATCGCCGAGAGCGACGTCTCGCCCACGGTCACCCGTATCTCGGACGCGCACGAGACCGGCTTCTCGCTGGCGACGGGCAAGGAGTCGAAGGGCATTCAGAAGAAGGCGCAGGCCGGCCTCATGGCGTATCTCAAGAGGCGTGGCTGGAACCTCGACGAGATGTGTCTCTCCTTCATCGGCTTCGAGGGCGGCAAGGCGCACGCGAAACGGCAGAAGTCGCTCGTCGACCGGATCGTGCGCAAGCATCACGGCATCGGCGTCGGCAAGGGACCCGGTGCGCTCTACGACCAGAAGAAGTTCGACACGCCGTACATCCGCGACTTCCTGCTCGACCGCGGTGCCGCCGGCGACGTGAGCGAGACCGCCGGTCCGTGGTCGAAGCTGCGTGGCATCCACGCGGCGGTCTACGAGGCGGCCGACCGTGCCTACGAGAAGATCGGCCGCACGGGCTGGACGATGTCGCACATGTCGCACTCGTACCACTCTGGAGCCTGCCTCTACTTCACTTTCGCCTTCGTGTTTGGTGACGACCCGCTCGGCGAGTACGACACGGTCAAGCGCGCGATCCAGCAGGCGTTCATCGACGCCGGCGGCACCATCTCACACCACCACGGGGTGGGACTGGAACACGCGCCGTGGCTGGAGGAGGACATCTCGGCGCAGGGCGTCGCGGTCATGTCGGGCCTCTTCGACGCTGCCGACCCGGGCGGCAACTTCAACCCGCGCAAGATCGTGGTCTGAGCGCCGCAGGGACTCTCGGGTCTGTCGGGTCTCGTCGAGGGCACGGTGGATTGAGGGCGCGGACGCGGCCGTGTTCCCGAGCGGGCCTGTCTTCGCGTCCGCGGGTCTGGGGGACCCTGCCTCACGCACGTGGGGAGGGGCAGCCGGGGCGGTCGTCCCCGGCTGCCCCTCCGGCGGGCATACTGGCTTCAGTTCGGGGCGCCCACTCCGAACCGCACCCGCGTCAAAGCAGAGTGTAGGCAAACGGCGGCGCCCGGACCCACCAGGAAGCCCGGCCGAGCCACAGCTCCGGTTTCAGTGAGCACCGCTGCTGGATGGTGCTCTGCCAGCACGGCTACTGCTGCCACGAACACGTCTGGATCCATGCCCGCCCTCTGCGTCATCCCGAAACGTCCTCACTCACCGTACTCAAGCTCCTTTCGGCGTGTACCGGCTGGCAGCGGCCCGCAACGGGGAGCGGTTGCGCCGACAGATCTCAGAGAGCGGCCCTGTGCGGCAGCTGCCGCACGGGGCGAGCCGAAAGGCGCCGTACAGTTCGTGCAGTTGACACAACCCCGGCGTTGAAGGTCCTTCTGGATCTTCAACGCCGGAGCCTCCGTCTCGCTGCGGCCGCAGGCCCTGGCTCAGTCACCCCCGATAGCATCGGGCCGGGGCATGGTCCAGGGCCACGCCAAGCGCCGAGCCGGAGCGCCGTAGTGCTGATCGGCAGGTTCGGCTCTGCGTCGGTGCCCGCACACGGGTTCCAAGGAGTCGCATGGAGTTTCGTCCGGTCAAGCGTGCCCCAGGAGCGTTCCAACAGTCGCTGGCCCCGACGAGATCAAGGCGGTGTGCCGCCGGGCCGGCCTTCGGAACCGAGACCCGCCCGCTGTCCGCCGTCGAGTTGGGCATGGGCATGTACAACAGCACGTACAAGGTCGACTGGCCTGCCAGGACAGACCGGTGATATTGCGGCTGGCGCCGGAGCCGGGCAGCCAGTTCCGTTCCGAGGCAGCAGCTGATGCACAACGAATACGCCTCCGTGCCGTGGCTGGCAGTGATTGCGCCGCTTATGCCGCGGGTGATCGCGGCGGACTGGTCATCCCGCACCGCCGCGAGAAGGGCCAGGCCGAACCCCCCGCCTGGAAGGAGGAACACAACACCTCCCACCGCAAGGTCCGCGCCCGCGTTGAGCACGCCCTTGCCCGGATGAAGGCCTGGAAGATCCTCCGCGACTGTCGTCTGAAGGGCGACGGTGTTCACTACGCCATGCTCGGCATCGCCCGCCTCCACAACCTCACCCTGACTGGCTGACGAAGAAGAGGTTGGTCAACGAACACGTCGTCGATCATTTACAGGGACAACTCTTAGGAGTGGCGCCGGTCGCAGGCCTTTTCACAGGCGGGACGTACCTCTTGTCGCGTTGATCGGCGACCGGTACAACGGGAGCGTGACCGACCCTTTCGCGCCATCCCCGGACGGCCAACTCACCCGACCACCCGCGTCCGTCCCGACGGGCAGGAGGCGGCGGACCAAAGAGTCGGACGGAGGCATGTTCGCGGCCTTCGCGGCTTTCTGGTGCACTCAAATGCTGGTCTTCCAGCCTGTCAGCCAGTTGCTTCCGGAATACGAGCACGTAGTCACCGCCCTGACGGGACTCCTTGCCGCAGCAGCTGCCTATCCGCTCGCGATCTGGTGGCTCAAGCGCCTACCTTGTCAGACTCATCCAACCGGCAGGCAGTAGCACAACGACAAGTCGACGGGCCCAGGAACCAGTACGACCACCGCAGCTGTGGACCGGCCGACCCGAGCCGTGGCGACCGCGCCCGCCACCGCACACGCCATGGCTCCAGCCGGCAGTCCCGTCGAAGTGAAGTTGGCTGTGGATCTCGCTCTGAGCTGCAGGTTTGCCAGTTGGTGCGAGACTGCCATGGCTCGGGATTCTCACTGCACCTGCTTCTGTGGAAGTCCAGCGTGGCATGGGTGCGTTTTAGCCCAAGTCGAGGAGATTGTGCTTCGCCGTAGGTGGTTCTTGGCTGTCCATCAGGTGGCGTCGGCTGAGGCGGGTGAAAGCGGTGGGGTTGGGGCGGTGCGGGAGAACCTCCTTGATTCGCTGAGCGCATGCGCGTGGGCCTGCCGTGCTGGTGTCGCACTCCAGGTCGTAGTCGCCGTGGGCGTGAACCAGGTCGTATTGGTGCGCCGCGAGGCCCGGAGGACGGTCGCCCCGGGCCAGCTCGCGGCGGGCCAGCTCGTCCGGCTGGCAGTGGACGCCGACAAACAGTACGTCCTCGGGCGGCAGCACTGTCAGGCAGTCGAGCAGTCGCCACGGCTCGCTCAGCACATGGTCGACCACGATGTCGTTGCCCACCTCAGCCATGGCCGCAATCGAGCGGTGGAAGCCCATCCTGGTCCGCCGCAGCGCGGCGTCGAGTTCCTCCGCCTCGAGCTCCCGCTTACTGCGCATCGCATTGAAGCTGTCGACCGCCAGGTGGAAGAAGACGCCGTCGTCGAGGATGTCCAGAAGCTCCCGAGCGATGCTCGACTTCCCCGAACTGGAGGTGCCGTTGAGGAAGATGATGCGACCAGATGCCATATCGGCATGATCACATGGTGCCGCTCCGGTTCCGCTTTGAGGGTGGGCGGGCAGGCTCCCAAGGGGGCTCAACGGCCTCCCCGAAGGCAGGGCCAAGCACAGATTGTGAAGCCTACGAGGGCGTTCAGCAGGAACCGCGTGGGGCTACCAGGCCGGATTCGTAGGCGAGGATGACGAGCTGAGCGCGGTCGCGGGCGTGGAGCTTGGCCATGGCCCGGTTGATATGGGTTTTCGCGGTCGTCGGGCTGATCACCATGCGGTCGGCGATCTGGCCGTTGGACAGGCCATGCGCGACCAGGGCGACGGCTTCGCGTTCGCGGTTGGTGAGCCCTTCCAGCCCTGTGCCGATGCTGGTGCCCTGCGGCTGGGTGACGTACGTGTTGATGAGCTTGCGGGTGATCGAGGGTGAGAGCAGGGCGTCGCCGCGTGCGGCGACGCGGACGGCGTACAGGAAGTCTTCCGGCAGAATGTCCTTGACGAGGAATCCGGCAGCGCCGGTGCGCAGCGCGGCGAAGACGTATTCGTCCAGGCCGTAGTTGGTCAGGATGACCACGTGCATGGCAGCCAGGTTCGGGTCCGCGGCGATGCGCCGGGTCGTCTCGATGCCGTCGAGGACCGGCATCTGGATGTCGACAAGAGCGACGTCGGGCAGGTGTTCTCTGGCCAGTGCCAGGCTCTCCTGCCCGTCGGCGGCCTCGGCCACCACCTCGATGTCATCTTCAAGGTCGAGAAGCGCGCGGAATCCGCTGCGAATGAGTGGCTGGTCGTCAACCAGCAGGACACGGATCATGCCGTCTGGTCCACGGGAAGCTCGGCCTGAACGGTGAAGCCGCCGCCCTCGCGGCGCGGTTCGGCGCGCAGCCGGCCGCCGAGGGCGGTGACTCGTTCGCGCATGCCGAGCAGCCCGACGCCGGGCGTCGGGGTGGTTTCCGGCGCGGCCTTGCCGTCGTCATCGATGCGGATCACAAGGGCGTCCGGACGGCAGTGGATCCGGACGGAGGCGGTGGCAGTGTCCGCGTGGCGGGCGATGTTGGTGAGCGACTCCTGAATGATCCGGTAGGCGGTCCGTCCCACCGTGGTCGGCACGTCGTGCCGCTGCCCTTCGATCGTCAGCGTCGCGTCCAGGCCCAGGGCACAGGCCCGTTCCACCAGTACCGCCACGTGGTCGAGGCCATGCGGCGGGGTCGTATCGTCGTCGCGCAGCGCCTGAAGGGTCGCTCTCAGCTCCCGGGTCGCCTCGCGTCCGGCCTCCCGGATGGCGAGCAGGGCCTGCGGCACCTGCTCGCCACGCCTGCGGGCCACATGGACGGCGACTTCGGCCTGGACCTTGATGACTGAAATCTGGTGGGTGAGCGCATCGTGCAGCTCCCGCGCGATGCGCAGCCGCTCCTCGTCGGCGCGGCGCCGCGCAGCCTCCTCCCTGGTGCGCTCGGCCTCGTCCGCCGTGTTCTTGCGGTCGCGCAGGAAGCGGTCTTACCTGAGTACCGACTCGCGGGCCTGGGTGGCGGAGATGAGCCCGGCCAGAGAGGTGCGGGTTTCCGACAGTGAGCAGATCCGGTCGTCCAGACCCTGGAGGTGTTCTTGAAGGGTCTCCAGCTTGCATCCGGCGACCGTGCCGTCCTGGCGAACGCACGGCAGCAGGTCGCGGATGACCCGCGTCGGCAGTCCGGCATCCAGCAGCGCGCGAATACGGCGGACCACGGCGGGGGCGCTGTCTTCGTAGCGGCGGTGGCCGCTGTCGAGGCGGTAGGACTCCAGGAGGCTCTGCTCCTCGTAGTACCGCAGCAGTCGGACTGAGGTCCCCGTCGCGGCGGCGAGCTCGCCGATCTTCATGTGGTGCTCCTCACAACCCCTTGAACCTCACATCGGTGTGAGATCCTAGCCTGACGGTCATGCCGAACACAGATCGCCCCATCGCCCTCTACGGTTTCCTGCGGCCCAGGCCGGAACGCGCGGACGAGGTCCGGCGCACCCTCTCCTCCCTCGTGGAACCCACCCGGCAAGAGCCCGGCAACCTGCAGTACCACCTTCACGAGCACGAGGACGGCCGCTTCTTCCTGTACGAGGTCTGGCGCTCCCAGGAAGACCTGGACCGGCACAACGCGACGCCCCCGCTGCGCGCCTTCCTGGAAAACCTGTCGACTTTCCTGGAAGAAGCCCCGGAGGGCCACTTCGACACCATGCTCAGCCCGTACCCCGACACCGAACCGGCTCCCGCCTGAGGGGATGCCCGCGACAGATGCCGTTGTCCTCTGACACTGAACCTTGACCGATTGCCACTGAAGGCTGACCTCTGCGTGAGCAACAGCCCTCGTCTGTTCCCCTTCAGGCCCGCGGATATCCTCGCGTCATGCGACGACAGGGACGAATGATCAAGGCGGCTCGTTGGCTGGTGGTTTGGGCCGTGTTCACCGTCGTCATGCGCTTTGTCACCGGCCTCGCGGACATCTACAGGGGCTGGTTGTCCACTGCGGTGACGTCCGCGTTGGTGGTGGCCTCCTGGTACCTGGTCCCGTGGTTGCGGTCCCGCAGGGAGCGCAAAGCCACAGCACAGTAGCCAGACGACGGGCCCGGAGCGTCGTACCCCCGGATGAAACTCACCGGTCAAGGTTCAGTGAGCTTCTTCGAGTTGGCCACCGATCAGGAGACGGTCCATGCAGCGCAACGAGCGAGGCTCCCGGGCTGTTGATCGAGATGTCTGACGTCTCAACCACGCTGCTCGGGGGCCTCGTTGGTCATCTATCATGCCGCACTCGACCTGCCGCATGCGCTCGTGGAATGGGTGACCATGCTCGTCGTCACCCGCGAGGGTGACCGGCGCTGCAAGCTCCGCCCGTCCCGGCGTGCGATGGTGGCACTGGTGTACCTGCGCGAACACACCACCCTGGCGAAGATCGCCGCCGGGTTCGGGATCAGCGAGTCCACCGCCCACGCCTACACCAGCGCGGTCATCCATCTGCTCGCAGAGAGTGCGCCGGGCCTGTTGAAGGTTCTGCGCGAGGCCGACCCCGACTTCGCCCTGCTGGACGGCACCCTGGCCGAGTGCGACCGGGTCGGCGACGGGCGCGCGGACTACTCGGCCAAGCACCGTCGCACGGCGTGAACGTGCAGGTGGTCACCGATCCGGGCGGCCGGCTGCTGTGGCTCTCACCCACACTGCCGGGCCGCACTCACGACCTGACCGCCGCCCGCACCCACCGAATCATCCGCATCTGTGAGGGCCAGGGCGTCCCCATCCTGGCCGATCTCGCCTACAGGGTGGCGGTCCCTGGGTGAGTACGGGCATCAAGCGCAAGCCCCTGCAGGAACTCACCCTTACCGAGAAGACCCTCAACCGGGCACTGTCCGCGGCACGGGCACCGGTCGAACGCGGTGTTGCGCGGCTGAAGTCCTGGCGGATCTTCGGCAGATCCCGGTGCAGTCCAAACCGCATGACGTCAATCGCGAAAGCCGTCCTCACCCTGGAGCGGCAACGCTGAAGAAGCTCACTGAGTGACGGTGAACGCCCCTTCGATGAGGACGGGAACCGCGGTGCAGGCGTCCAGTTCGGTGGCGACAACGACGTCCTCGACAAATCCCCCGCCGATGAGCTCCCGCCCGGAGGAGCTGGCGGCCACTGCAGCGCTGACGTCCGAGGTCGCCTGGAAGCTGGCCGCTGCCACGGCGGCTTCCGGCGAGAGCGTGTCGCTGAGCCGTTCGTGCAGCGCGGCAACGATGGCTCCCGCGCCGAGCAGGTCTTCCATGGCGGGCCGCAGGCTCCCGTCGGGCCAGCGCTCGCCTGAGGCGATCACCGCGACGGGGCGGTCGGCGGTCCCGTAGCCCTGGCCAACGAGCCAGTGCGCCGCGGCCGTCGCGTTTCGGAGGGCCCCGGCAACCACAGCTTCGTCGATCTCGACCTGACGCAGGACGGCTTCCAGATACTGTTCGAGGCGCAGTGGATCCACCGCCCGGCAAGTGCGCCCGCCCTGGCGCCGGATCTTTCCTGGGATGTGGCGGGCGATCCGGACGCGCTGCGCGCTTGGGCGCTCGCCTGGGACGACGCGGACGGCAACGCGGACCTCTTCCGGCCCGAACTACTCGACGACCCAGCTACCTTCGTGCTCGCCGGACAGTCCACCGACGGTCGAGTGGTCGCCGGAGCAGTGGCGAGCTGCAGTGACCAGGTGGTCGGAATCTCCAATATCTCCGCGCTGGACGGCGGCCCTGACGTGGCCTGGCCGGTAGTACTGGACGCCGTGAACAGGCTGTTCCCCACCCTGTCGGTGGTCGGCTACGAGCAGGGCGAGGACCTGGCGGCTGCCGTCCGCCATGGCTTCGATCCGGTCGGTCCGCTGCGGATCTGGCTGCACGGCCAGTAGCCAGACCGGCTCCAGGGCCGCCCGAGCCCCCTGACTCTTGACCTGCCCCGGAACCAGGCACCTTCGGTGAGAACTCTGGACGCAGCCATCTCACCGTCCTGACACAGCCCAGCTCAGGACGCATCAGCGTCGTAATGATCGACGAGACACACGCCCGGCATCGCCAACACGACCCCCCAAGCACCCCGACAGCCCCGGCGGAAATCCCACTCCTACCTGTCACACCCCAGGTCAGCAGCCCGCCTTCTGCAAGATCTAATGAGAAGGGACACTTGCGACCGCACTCACTTGGCCCGGGGGCGTCTCACGCGTCTCAGGTGGTACTCGGACTTTTGGGGGGTCAAGGAACATCCATGTCGGATCGGGCGCCAATCCTCGTCCGTCCTGGATCTTTGGTCCTGGCCGCCGTCGGGTTCTGGCCCGGCTTGCGGTGGTGAGTGTTCCGGGCAGTTTCGCCCGGAACACTCACGACACCCGAGCAGCAGCTGGCTTACCTGGCGAGTTCAGCCGGTACGTCCAGTCTCGTCAGCTTCCGCGGGTTTCTCACCAGGTAGACCCGGGTGACCTGCCCGTTCTCCACCACGAGGCTCACCGCCGTGGCCAACTCGCCGTCGATCTCGATCCGGCCGGCAGGTGCGCCGTTGAGCCACACGGTCGTCGTGGCGAGCGCGGCCACTTCCAACCGGTTCGTGCGCGCGAGCACCTTCGCCACGAGCTCGACCCCGTGGATCGGAGCCAGAGCGGCGGCCGCCAGCCCGCCACCATCGGCGATCAAGACCACGTCCGGTGCCATGACCTCCACCAGCTCCTGCAACTGCCCGGTGCGCAACGCGAGCAGGAACCGCTCCACCACGGCCTGCTGCTCCGACCGGCTCACCTGCACCCGCGGACGCCGGGCCGCCACATGCTCGCGTGCTCGCCGCGCGATCTGCCGCACCGCGGCCGCGGACTTCCCGATGGCCTCGGCGATCTCGCCGTACGGCAGCTCGAAGACCTCGCGGAGCACGAACACCGCCCGCTCCGTCGGCCCGAGCGTTTCAAGGACGGTCAGCATCGCGATCGAGACGCTCTCCGCGAGCTCTACGTCCTCGGCGACATCAGGGCTGGTCAGCAACGGTTCTGGTAGCCACTCGCCGACATAGTCCTCGCGGCTGCGTGCCAACGTCCGCAGCCGGTTGAGCGCCTGCCGCGTGACGGTCCTGACGAGGTACGCCCGCGCGTCGCTCACCCGCGACTGGTCGACCTCGGCCCACCGCAGCCAGGACTCCTGCAGCACGTCCTCCGCGTCTGCCGCGGAGCCGAGCATCTCGTAGGCGACCGTGAACAGCAGGCTGCGATGGGCGACGAACGGGTCCTCGGTCATGCCGTCGACGCTACGCCGGACGTCTCAGGACGCGCGGCCAGCGGGATCTCGCAGGCATCGGAGTAGCCCTGCGAGGTGATCCCATGCGCCGTGTTGCACCTGGCCGCCAGGTTGGCGAAGCCGATGAACACGGTGAGCTCGACCAGCGCCGCCGGACCGAGCCGGCCGAGCAGACTCGCCGACAGCTCATCGGTGACGGTCGTCGGCGTGTTCGTCATGGCCTCGGCGTACTCCATCACCTCTCGCTCCAACGGCGTGAACACCTCCGCCTCCCGCCAGCGCGGCACCTGGCTCGCCTTGGCCAGGTCCAGGTTCTGGTTCAGTGCCGCGAAGTAGTTGATGTCGAGGCACCAGCTGCAGCCGACCTGCGCCGCGACGGCCATGTGCGCGAACGTCTTGAGGCTCGCGTCGGCCGCGTCCCAGGTGCCCACCTTGGCTGAGAACTCCTGGTTGGCCTCGGCGAGCTTGGGGTTGTTCCACAGCACCTCGCTGGGCTCGGGCACGGAACCGAGCTGCTTGATCAGATTTTCGCGGAGCTCGGCGGGGAGCTCGGCCTTCGGTACGCGTAGCGCCATGGTGTTCTCCTTGGACGTTTGCCTGTTGGGCATGAAGACACCACCGGGCCCGCGAATGTGACAACCACCATCGCCACTGCGCATCGATCGTCAGCGCGCAAAGGCCGACCCGCGGTCACTCTCAGACGAAGTGACCGGAAGGTCATTCCTCCTCACCTGCGCGTCCGGGTCAACGGCTGCCTCGCGCTGGAAGCGGTCAAACCCAACGGCGGAGCCGGACCAGATCACCTGAGACAACACCCGCCATCCCGACTCCCGGGACCAGATCACCTGAGATTCCCAGCACCCCGGCGTCTCAACCGATTTGGTCGCCGCAAGTCACAGCACTGTCCACGGACCAGATCAACTGAGCGGGGACAGCGGGGCGTACGGGCCTTTGCCGGTGGGCTGGTGCGGCGGGCGGTGGGAGCATGTCGACGGCTGCCCCGCAGGTCAGGGGTGGGCCTCCTCGGCGGGTCAGCTGGTGAGGCGGATCGGCATGAGGAGGTAGCGCAGGGCCTGGTCGTCGCTGCCGCACCCGTATGGCGGCCCGTCCAGAACCCCGGCACCAGAGTCAGCTGGATGGAAGCCTGATGGGTCGGACCGGGGGCGTAAACGACCGATTCCGCCCCCGCACGTTTATGAACCAGGAGGAAGCCAGTCGGTGCGCAGGCGGACCTCGGATGGCACCGGGGTACCGACTGCCGCGAGGAGCCCCACCGGTGCGGGGCCAGCCGTTACCTCGAAGGTCATGCTGCCGCCGGAGAACACCGCGCTGCCGAACTCCACTCTGCCGCCGGAGAACACCGCGCTGCCGAACTCCACTCTGCCGCCGGAGAACCTCGCACCGGTGAAGTCCACGCTGCCGCCGGAGAACACCGCATCGGTGAAGTCCATGTTGCCGTCGATGGTGACCCCGGTGAGATCGAGGTTGCAGCCCTGCCAGGATCGGTGATCGCCCTCGGGGATGCGGTAGGGGTCTCCGATAAGACGCAAGATCGTATGCCGGACCTCACGAAATGCGTGATACCGGTCCCTCTTGTCCTGATGGGCGTCGCGCCGTTCTTCAGAGGGCGATGTGTCGCCGGGCAAGGGGTCGGGCAGGTCGCCGGGGTCGGGAGAGAAGGGCAGTCTCAGGTAAGCGCACACCCAACGTCGATGCACGTCTGGCGCAGGCTGTCGTCGGGGGCGTCGTCGGCGAGTCCGGCCAGGGCGTGGACGCCGCCGAGCCGGACGGCGGGTGAGTCGGAGCCGAGTTTGTCGACGGCCTGGGAGAAACGCTCGGTATGCAGCCGGGTGGCCTCCCGGTGCGCGCCGGCCTCATCGACGCGCTGACGGCGGTAGGCGACGACCAGGGCCACGAGCGCACCGGCCCCGGCGACCACGCCGAAGGAAAGCTTCACCAGATCGAAGAGCGTGCTGGCGTCGAGCTTCACGGTGCGGTCGATCTCCTGGACGTCCAGCAGATACACCAGACCGTAGAAGACGCCCCCGGCGACCACAACCGCCACGGCGAAAGTGACGGGCAGAGCCCGGCCGACCCTCCAGAGCCGCAACTCCCGCTCATCCGGGGCCGATCGCGGCCGTCGGTTAACTGTCACGACGAAGAAGACAAAGCCCGAAGATCAGCGGTTGCGCTGCCCAGACGCCATCCACGCGCACCGGTAAGGATCACCTCTTCTCCCGGCTGTCGCCTACGAAGAGGTGTCGGCGTACGAGGGGGACTTGCCCATGCGGTGCGACCTGGTGAACCCCCGCCGTGATGACGCCGGGGGTGCAACTCTCGGTGGGCTTCCCCGTGCACCGGTCGATGCACCCCCGTCCAGGCACCGGTGGGACCTACGAAGGGAGCAACTCCCGGTCCTGGTCAGCTGTCGTTGGCGCCGGCGTCGCCGATGCGGTCGAAGCCTTTCTCAGCCAGCAGCGCTCCGGCAACGACACGACGGACACTGCGCCGTTGACACGGCGAACACGACGAGACCGCGAGGGTATGTACTGACAGGTGTCTGTCTCGGACAGGCGCTGGCCGCGATGCTCGTGGCATGACCAAAACGAGTGTCCCGATCACCGTCTTCGCCCGTACAACGTCCAGCCCCGCGCACACCTACCAGGTCATCGTGCCGATCGACCTCGCCCAGGTGTTCAAGCCGTGGGGACCGTTCCCCGGCGTCGCGGAAGTGCGTGACCAGACCGGCACCTGGAACCGGCCGGGGACGTCGCGCCAGACCTGGTTCACCGACGGCTCCAAGGCCGACGAGCGGCTTACCGAGATCGCGGAGGGGCACGGGTTCGCCTATGAGCTGAGTGGCTTCACCAACGTGCTGGCCAAGCTGATCTCCGGGGTGCGCGGCGAGTGGTCGTTCCTGCCCGATGGGACCGGCACGTCGATCCGGTGGACGTACGATTTCCGGCCGCTGCCGGGCCGCCGCTGGATCGTCGCGGGGCCGTTCAAGCCGCTCTGGGCCCGCTACATGCGCGCTGCACTCACCAGGATGGTGACCGTGGTGCAGCAAACGCCCGGTGGCATCATGGAGGAGTGAGCGACCTGAGCTTCGGCGCCTTACTGCGCGGCTGGCGCGACCGCCTCGACCCGGCCGATGCCGGCTACGCCCGGTCGGCCCGCCGCCGCGCCCCTGGCCTGCGCCGCGAGGAACTCGCCGAGCTCGCCGGCCTCTCCGTCGAGTACGTGCTGCGCCTGGAGCAGGGCCGGGCCACCAATCCCTCCGCGCAGGTGGTCTCGGCCATCGCCCGCGCGCTGCGGCTCACCCCGGCCGAACGCGACCAGCTCTTCCGCGCCGCCGGCCTGCTCGCCCCGCGCGACCACACCGTCGGCACTCACGTGCCGCCGAGCATCCGCCGCCTCGTTGCCCGCCTCGGTGACCTCCCGATCGGCGTGTTCGCCGCCGACTGGGGCCTGCTGTGGTGGAACGACATGTGGACGGCTCTGCACGGCGACCCGTCCGGCCTGCCGCCCGCCGAACGCAACCTCGCCCGCGCACTCTTCGGCACGGGAGAGGGGCGCTGGCACCTGTACCCCGTCTCATCGGCGGCCGGACAGTACGCGTTCGAGACGGCGATCGTCGCGGACCTGCGCGAAGCGGTCGGCCGCTATCCGGCCGACCCGGAGCTGGCCGCGCTCGTGGACGGGTTGCGCAGGGCCTCGCCGTTCTTCGGTGAACTGTGGGCCGTGGCGGGCATGGAGCAGCTGACTGGGGACCTGAAGACGATCAGCCATCCCGAGCTTGGCGACGTCACCCTGGACTGCGACGTGCTGACCTTGCCGGGAGTCGACCTGCGCATCGTCACCTACACAGCGGCCCCGGGAACCCGCGGCGCCGACCAACTCGATCTCATGCGTGCGTCCCGGCTCAGCGAAGCCCGCTGACAATCGGGGCGCTGAGGAACTCATTCGGCATCTGGCCGTTCATCGCAAGCACCAAGTGGTGTGAAAACGCGGGTCTGTTACAGATTACGAGGGAGTG
This sequence comes from Streptomyces canus, assembly GCF_030816965.1. NCBI lineage: Bacteria > Bacillati > Actinomycetota > Actinomycetes > Kitasatosporales > Streptomycetaceae > Streptomyces > Streptomyces canus. Next base: position 10,465,050 of record NZ_JAUSYQ010000002.1, on the reverse strand, counting down.
GTCACGGCAGGTGATGCCGCTGTTCGAATCGAGGTAGGGCACAGGCAATGGCGGTTCGCCACCGTGCCGCGCCCCGGGCATCCTTGGCTCAGCCCAGCGCGTCCATCAGGCCGGTGACATAGGCATCCAGCCGCTGCTCCACGGCTCGCGTCGTCAGCTCGGTCCTCCCTGCCTCCCGCCATGGCTGCGCCACCGACTGGACATCCTCAGAGGACGCCAGCGCGTCCCGCACCTGCCAGTACAGCCGCTCGCTCGCGGCCGCGGCCAGCACCCCGCCGGCCTCCTCATACGCCTCAGCGAACCGCAGACCCCACACCGGGCCGTGCAGCAGCGCGAGATTGGTGGAGCAGTGCGCGACATCGAGATCTGCCGGGCCCCAGGAGGTCGCTGCCCAGTCAACGACGCCGGTGATCCGGGCACCTGCCGACCCTGGGAGCGGCACGTCGAAGAGCACGTTGAGTCTCGTTGACCGACTCGATGACCTGCCGCAACGGCTTGAACAGGGGTCCGCCGGGCCGCTGCCGTTCGCCCTTGCGGGTCGGCCGTCGCAACTGGATGCCCTGCTGGGTGAGTTCCTGTTCGACGTCGCGGCCGAAGTAATTCTTGTCGCCGATCAGCGTCTGGCCGGGCCGGACGCTGATCGGCGAGGTGCGGTTCAGCCGCGAGCAGGTCCCGCAGCGGCTTCCGCACATCGGCCTTGGCCCCGGTGAGGGCGAAGGCGATGGGCGGGCCCTGGAGGGTGCACACCAGGTGCAGCCGCAGGCCCCAGAAGAAGCGGCTGTGACTGGCGCCGTAACCGTACTGGGCCCATCCGGCCAGGTCGGAGCGTTTCACGGTCTCTCGCGAGCGGCCGCATTCCACAGGTGTGGAGTCCACGATCCACACGTCGTCGCTCCACGCCGAGGTGCTGGTGGCCAGGATTCGGGTGACCCGGCGAAGCAGTTCGGCGGCCTTGCGCAGCGCTTGTTGTAGCCGGGTCGCTGCGGTAGGCACGGGAAGAGGTGTCGCAGGTGGAGGCGGGCATGCCGGAGCCACCTGGCCTCGGAGGTGAAACCGAGCATGGCCTGCATCATCGCCAGGGCGACCAGCTCGGGGTCGGTGAGCTGCGGCGCGATTCCCACGGCAGGCCGCCACGGCGCCAAGTCCGGACGCTCCTTCAGCAGTTCGTCTGTTGCCGCGTAGAGTGCTGTCGCGAGGGTGTCCAGGTTGTTCGTCACACACGGTCTTGGATGCCCTCGTTCTCGTCTCCGCAGACACATGACTGAGCGCCACACAGGTGGCCGTTTGAGCACCTTCTGGCATCTCCCTTGATCGCGAGGAAGAACCCGCCGGTAGGGTCGGCTTGAGGACGGTGTCACCTGGGGGGACTGATGACAGCAGCGGATGCAGTGCCCATAGTCTTCGTTCACGGGACGCGCTTCAGCGCGGGACAGTGGAGCATGCAGCTTGCCGCACTCCGGGACGAATTCCCGGTAGTCGCCGTCGACCTGCCCGGCCACGGCGAGCGCTCGGCTCAGCCCTGGAGCCTGAGCACTGCGACGGAGATCATCGCTTCCGCGGTGGACTCGCTCGACCGCGGGCCGGCTCTGGTCGTCGGGCACTCGCTCGGCGGATACGCCTCGCTGGAGTTCGCGCGGCGCTGTCCGGAACAACTGCGCGGGCTGATCCTCGCGGGAGCCAGTGCCTCCACCCGCGGCCTCTGGACAGCACCCTATCGGTGGGTCGCCAGGCTGGTCCCTCATATTCCGGCGGGCCGCCTGGCCCGGTGGAACGACCGGTTGCTGCGGCGGCTCTACCCACGGGAAGTGATAGAAGCGACCATCCGTTCCGGCTACGCCTTCCATACCCTGCCCGCAGCCTGGACTGAAGTACTCGGACGCTTCGACGCGGGGGCGATGCGTTATGTGAAGGCTCCGGTCCTCATCCTGAACGGCGAGAAGGACGCCGTCTTCCGCGCCGGGGAGGCGGACTTCGCCCGCGCGCATCCGTACGCTCGCGTCGAATTGATCCCGCGGGCACGACACCTCGCGAACTTCGACGACCCAGATGCTTTCACTGATGCTGTCCGCCGCTTTGCCCGCCAACTCCCTGCCGCCGGCTGAGCGCGCCACAGCCGGGGTCACCTGGCGCCCCTCAACACTTCGACAGCGACCGAGTACTCAGCTGTGATGCTCAGTCACAAGACGCCCCCTTGGAATTGATCATCTCGCTCGTACTTTGGGCCGGCCCCGGTCTGCCGTCGCCGAGCACCCTGACGCCGTTCGTGCCGTCCGGACTCGCAGCGTCCTTCCCAGCGTGGCGCAAGTTCTCCGATCAAGTCGGCGAGGAGTTGGCAGGAGAGGCCGCAGAAGGCGGGATGCGACATGGCAGCGCGGGCTCGCTTGATGTCCACACCACGAGAACCCGCGCGGCCGGTGTCATGTCACGGCCTGCCAGGCAGGGAGGTCAGACCCGATCGAGAGGCCGGTGCGGCCCGCTGGGAAGCTCCGCTTTGATCGTGTCGCCGGGACGCACCACGCCGCCCTCCTTCACGATGCTCATGATTCCCGCCTTGCGCACGATGGTCCCGGCCTCGTCCCGGCCGACGACCTGCTTCAGTAGCCCATCCTGGAAGTTGTCGATCTGCAGGCAAGGATTCCGCAGGCCGGTCACCTCCAACACCACCGTGTCGCCAATGCGCAGCAGGGCGCCGACCGGCAGGCCAAGCAAGTCGATCCCGCAGGTGGTGATGTTCTCGCCGAGCTCACCGGGCGCCACCCGGAACCCTTCTTCGCCAACCTCGGCGAAGAGCTCCTCATGGATGAGGTGGACCTGACGCAGGTTCGGCTGGGTCGGATCCTGCGCGACGCGCGAGCGGTGCTTGACCGTCACACCGGCGTGTACGTCGCCCTCCACACCGAGCCCGGCGAGCAGCGTGATGCTGTCCCGGTTCGGCTTGGTGAACGAGTACTCGCCGTTGCTGCTGACCGCCGTCACTATCCCGCTCATACCTCGAGACTCCCCTCCTCCGTAACAATGATCAGCCACGACGCTACCCCTCGGACCGCCACGTGCAGCAGCCGCCGGTCAATCGCGGGTCAGGCCGTTAGCCCACGAACGTTGTTGCGTAGAGAAGCCCCAGGACGGCCAGGACCGTCCCGATCAGGCGGAAGGCAAGCGCGTTGGACGCTTCGAACCGCCCATTGGACCGACCGCTAAGCGTGGTCGCCATACGCGGGCCCATGAATGCGGTGATCAGCCCGAAGAGAGCGATGAGAATACCCGCGGCGACGTTCATGTCAGCTCTCCTAATTCAGCGACGACGCTTGGCATACATGACGCCGACGAAGATCGCGGCCACGATGAACAGGCCGATAGCCAGGTAAGGAGACCATGAGGGGCCGTCGGGCCGGTCACTGGCGAGGATGAGACCGCGTTTGAGACACGTCGTAGGACAATCGGGCGGTGACGCGATCCCGAAACCGTGGCCGCTCCCTTGAAGAGCTTGAACGCGACCGCTGGCCAGCTCCGCCGACCGACGCCACCCGTCTTGTCGCTACTGCACACGCCTTGCGGCGTCGGCCGATCGACGAGCTGACAGTCGAGGACTTGCGTCTGTTGATCGGGCAAGACATCGGATTGCCCTACAACCACCTGGGCCACTTCCGGCTTGCCACCGGGCTGCGCCGAGCGCTGGCGGCCGCGTCCGGCGCCCGGGTGGTGGTGGTCAGCTCCTCCGCCCAGTCGAAGACCGCCAACGTCCTCTTCGCCGTCGAGGCCGACAAACGGTGGGCCGCCGACGGCATCCGTGTCAACGCCCTGCATCCCGGCGGCATCCTCACCAACCTCTCCCGCCACATGGACCCCGAGGTGCTGGAGCGCAGGACAGTCGACCGCACGAAGCCCACGAAAACCCCCCAACAGGGCGCGGCCACCTCCGTACTGCTCGCCACCTCCCCGCTCCTCGAAGGCGTCGGCGGCCGGTACTTCGAGGACTGCAACGAGGCCGAGACAGCGCAGGACACACAGCCCTACCAGGCCGGAAGCGTCAGCGGCGTGACCTCCTACGCCCTCGACCCCGAAGCCGCCGCACGGCTGTGGGAGGTCAGTCTCGACGCGGCGCGACGCTGACGCGCTCGAACCGCGTCGTGCGCGATTGCCCGAACTGATTTCCCGCCGGTCATCACGCCGGCAGCAAGGACAGACAAACCATGAAGCTCTCCCTCGTCGAAGTGGCCGCCGTCACCCCCGGCACCGACAAGCCGCAGGCCCTTCAGGACGCCGTCGACGCCGCGCGGCAGGCAGAGGAACTCGGCTACCACCGCATCTGGTACGCCGAGCACCACAACACCGCGGCCTGGCCTCCCAGGCACCGGAAATCCTCATCGCCCTGGCGGCCCACACCACCCGGCGCATCCGTGTCGGCTCCGGCGCGGTGCTGCTCAACCACTACAGCCCCTACAAGGTCGCCGAGACCTTCCTCCAGCTCGAAGCCCTCGCACCGGGCCGCATCGACCTCGGCCTCGGCCGGGCCACCGCGGGCCCGCTGGCCGACCTCGCCCTGCGCCGGGACCGCAACGCTTCGCCCGTCGACGACTTCGACCTGCAGATCCAGGAGGTACTCGCCCACCTCCACCGGGACTTCCCCGCCGGCCACGCCTTCGCGCGCCTCGATGCGACCGCCGGCATTCCCACCCGACCCGAGGTGTGGATTCTCGGCTCCTCCGGCAGCAGCGCCCGGATGGCCGGACAACTCGGTCTCGGGTACGCCTTCGCCGGCTTCATCAGCCCCGACGGAGCCGCCCCGGCTCTGCACGGCCACGACGCCTCCCTCAGACCCATCCCCGACAGACCAGCGAAACACCGCGCGATGCTGGCCGTCAGCGCCGTGGTGGCGGACACCGACACCGAGGCGCAGCGGCTGAACTGGTCGAGGCGTGCCCTGCTCGCGCGCATGGCCCGCACCGGCACCGCTCCCCACGTCCCGACCGTCGACGAGGCCGCGCGTGAACTCACCCAGGAGGAGAAGGACGCGCCCACCGTCATCACGGACGGCCGCTGGCCGCGCCAGCTCGCCGGCAGCCCCGCCACCGTCCGGGACCAGATCGAGCAGATGACCAAGGCCACCGGCGTCGAGGAAGTGATGGTCCAAGACGTCATCGCGGACCCCCTGGCCCGGGCGCACTCCCGCGCCCTGCTGGCCCAGGCCCTCGGTGTCGGCCCCGACCGGATGGCCGCTGTCTCCTGATCCGTTGATCCGCCCGCGCCGCCATCGGGTCAAAAAACCGCCCGGCCCGCGTCCTCGCCGTGCCCGACGCAGCCGACCGGGGTCATGGGCTCCCGTGGCCCGCGGTCGCCGCCACGGATACATAGGCCCCGCCTATACGGGGCATCGATTTTTGGTCGTAGACCCCCTCACCTGTGCCCGGTTCACTGTGGCGAAAGCTGGCGCGTACCGATCGGGCTCGGTGTCGCGCGATCAGGGAGGCTGCAATGACGCATACCCCAGGCCACGGTCGAGCCGAGCAAGCCGCGCGTATCGCGGCGAAGCCGTGGTACCGGCAGTTGTACGTCCAGGTGCTGGTGGCGATCGTGATCGGCATCGTGCTGGGCTGGCGTTGGCCGGATCTGGCCACCGACATGGAGCCGATCGGCACGACGTTCATCACCGCGATGAAGATGCTGATCGGCCCGATCGTCTTCCTGACGATCATCGGCGGCATCGCCGGCGTCGCGGACCTGAAGAAGGTCGGCCGCACCGGCATCAAGGCCCTGACCTACTTCCAGGCCGGCACGATCGTCGCCCTGCTCACGGGCCTGGTGGCGATCAACGTCTTCCGGCTCGGCGACGGCGTGCACGCCGACCCGTCGACCCTGAAGACGTCCGGGGACGCGAGCCAGTACATCGAGACGGGCGAGCACCAGCACTGGTGGGAGTTCCTCACGGGCATCGTGCCGAACAGCTTCTTCGGCCCGTTCGTCGAGGGGAACATCCTCCAGGTCATCTTCCTGGCCGTCGTCTTCGGCATCGCGATCAAGATGGTGGGAAAGACGGGCGAGCCGATCATCGCGGCCGTAGGGCGGCTGACCGAGGTCGTCTTCAAGGTCCTGTCCTTCGTCATGAAGGCCGCCCCGCTGGGCGCCTTGGGCGCGATGTCGTACGCCATCGGGAAGTTCGGCCTGTCCACCCTGACCAGCCTCAGCTCGCTGATCGTCCTCTTCTACGTCACCTCGGCCCTGTTCGTCGTGGTCGTGCTCGGCGGGGTGCTCGCCCTGTACGTGCGGCTGAACATCTTCCAGCTCTTCCGCTACTTCAAGGAGGAGTTCTGGCTGATCCTGGGCACCTCGACCGCCGAGCCCGCGCTGCCCGGACTGATGCGCAAGCTGCAGCACATGGGCGCGGAGCGGTCCACGGTCGGCCTGGTCGTGCCGACCGGGTACAGCTTCAACCTCGACGGCGCGGCGATCTACCTCTCGCTGGCCACCCTCTACATCGCCCAGGCCACGGACACCTCCCTCTCCATCGGTCAGCAACTCGGCCTGCTGGCCGTCATGTTGCTGACGTCGAAGGGTGCGGCCGGCGTCGCGGGCGGCGGGTTCATCGCGCTCACCGCGACGCTGTCGACGGTCGGTTCCGTCCCGGCGGCAGGCATCATGCTCATCTTCGGCATCGACAAGTTCATGTCGGAGTGCCGGGCCCTGGTGAACTTCTTCGGCAACGCCGTCGCCACCCTGGTCGTCGCCAGGTGGGAGAACGGCCTGGACCTGGAGCGGGCCCGGGCAGTGCTGGCCGGAAAGGCGGGACAGCCGCCACTGACCAACGAGGCCGAGACCGAAGCCGATGTCGAGGTCGGCCATCCGGCCGTAGCGCCGCCCACCGGACCGTCCGCCGCGCAGACCGCCGAGGTGGCCCCCTGATGGCCGCCTCCGTGTCCTTGGCGCCCTGCGTCCTGGTCGCCCCGGACAAGTTCAAGGGCTCCCTCACCGCCGACGAGGTCGCCCGCGCACTGGAACGCGGGCTGCTGGAAGGCGCCCCGCACGCCCGGGTCAGCCGGCTCGCGCTGGCGGACGGGGGCGAGGGGAGTGTGGCCGCGGCCTGCGCGGGACGGTTCAGCGCCGAGAAGGTCACGGTGACCGGCCCCACCGGGCAGCCCGTCACGGCACCCGTCGCGGTGCGCGGCCGTACCGTCCTCATCGAAGCCGCGGCCGTCTGCGGACTGGGCGCCCTGCCCGGCGGTGTCAAGGCGCCGCTCACGGCCGCCAGCCGTGGCATCGGCCAGGCCGTCCGGTATGCGCTGGCGGGCGGGGCCGACACCATCGTCCTGGCCCTCGGCGGGGTCGCCACCACCGATGGCGGTGCGGGCCTGCTGCAGTCCCTCGGCGCGGTGCTGGCCCGCGCGGACGGCACACCGATCGGGCCGGGCGGCCGAGGGCTGGCCGACCTCCACACGATCGACCTGGCCGAAGCCCGCACCGCACTGGCCGGGGTCGACCTCGTCCTCGCCGCCGACGTGGACAACCCGCTGCTCGGACCAACGGGCACCGCAGCCGTCTACGGGCCCCAAAAGGGCGCCACCGAGGACGACGTACGAGAACTGGACACGGCCCTCGGCACTTTCGTACGGCGTCTGGAGGCGGCCGGTGTCGAGGACGCGGCCCGCCTCGCGCGAATCGCCGGGGCCGGGGCTGCCGGTGGGCTCGGATACGCGGGGATGCTGCTGGGCGGACGGGTGTGCTCAGGCGCCGACTACTTCCTCACCCTGCTGGGCGCCGACGAACTGCTCACGGGCGCCGACTTCGTCGTCACCGGAGAGGGCAGCCTCGACGAGCAGACCCGGTCGGGCAAGCTCCCCATCGCCCTCGCACGCCGGGCCCGCCGGCAGGGCGTCGCGGCGCACGCCGTCGCCGGCCGCTGCACCCTGCCTCCCGAACGCACCGCCGCCCACTTCCGCTCCGTCCAGGCCCTGACGGATCTGACCGACCAGGACTGCGCGAACGACAGCGAGCTGTCCGCGCGGCTGCTCGCGCAGTGCGGACTCAACCTCGCCGACCGCTGGATCGGCGGGCGCACGGACGAAGCGGCCCGGTCGGTCTAAGTTGGCCCTGCCCCAGGACAGATCAACCGGCGGAGGCACCGTGGACGCCCGGCAGCTGGAGTACTTCCTGGCCATCGTCGAGCACGGCGGCTTCAGCAAGGCCGCCGCCGCACTCCACGTGGCCCAGCCCTCGCTGTCGCAGGCCATGGCGAACCTGGAGGCCGACCTCGGCGTAGCCCTCTTCCACCGGGTGGGCCGGGGCGTCGTCCTCAGCGAGGCGGGCACGGAACTGCTGGAGCCCAGCCGACGCGTGCTGCGGGATCTGGCCGCCGTACGCGACACCGCCGCCGCGCTGGTCGGGCTGCACGGCGGCACCGTCGAGGTCGCCACCATGCCCTCGCCGGGAATCGAGCCGCTGACCACCCTCATCCACCGGTTCGCCGAGCTGCACCCGGCCGTGACGGTCAGCACCCAGGCCGCGTTCACCCCCGACGAGGTCGTGCACCTGGTCCGGAGCGGGGCCTGCGAACTGGGCCTGCTGGGCTCGGCGAGCCCCGTCAACCCGTCCGGGCTGGACGTCCTGCACGTCGAGGACCAGCCCTTCGTGGTCGTCGCCGCACCCGGCGGAGCAATCGAGGACGACGTCACGATCCGGCCCGGGGACCTGGCCGGGCACAAGCTCATCGCCTCCCGCACCGGCAGCCTCATGCGCAGCATCGTCGACGACATCACCGCGGGCGGCACCGGCACGGAGATCGTGACGGTCGTCGACCACCGCACCTCGATCCTTCCGCTCGTCCTCACCGGGGTGGGCGTCGCCGTCCTGCCCTCCTCCTGGACCCGGCTGGCCCGCCGCTGCGGAGCCGTCGTGGCCCCCATCGAACCGACCGCCCATCTGCACGTGGCCATGGTCAGCCTGCCCGCGCACCTCACGCCGGCCGCCCGCGCCTTCCTCACCCTCACCAGGTCACTGGCCGACCGACGGGCACGGCACATCCAGCCCACCGACTGACGCGGAACCTATCGGGTGCGCCTATGGGTCGTATCGGAAGCAGGTCTTGGACGCGCCCGGTGAGCGGTGTGTTGACTCGAACCAACCCCACCACAGCGAGCCGGAGGCACCCGTGACCACCGCACCCCGCACGTTCCGCATCGCCGCCATCCCCGCCGACGGCGTGGGCAAGGAAGTCGTCGCCGCAGGACGCGCCGTACTCGACGCCCTGGCCCAGGACTCCCGCGGCACCGACGCCGCATTCACCTTCGCCTGGGAGGAGTTCCCCTGGGGCTGCGAGTACTACGAGCGCACCGGCACGATGATCGACGACGACGGCCTGGACCGCCTCAAGGACTTCGACGCCATCTACTTCGGCGCCGTCGGCTGGCCCACCGTCCCCGACCACATCAGCCTCTGGGGCCTGCGCCTGAAAATCTGCCAGAACTTCGACCAGTGGGCCAACATCCGCCCCGTGCACTTCCTGCCCGGCGTGCAGAGCCCGCTGCGCAAGGCCGACGACACCGAACTCGACTGGGTCGTCGTCCGCGAGAACAGCGAGGGCGAGTACGCCGGTCTCGGCGGCCGCAACCTCTCCGGCCGCGGACCGGGCGGCGAAGTCGCCGTCCAGTCGGCCCTGTTCACCGAGGTGGGCTGTGAGCGGATCATGCGGTTCGCCTTCGACCTGGCCCGCACCCGGCTGCACAAGAAGGTCTCCTCCGTCACCAAGAGCAACGCCCAGCAGTACGGCATGGTCCTGTGGGACGACGTCTTCAAGCGGGTCGCGCTCGACTACCCCGACGTGGAGACGGAGAGCGTCCTGGTCGACGCGATGTCCGCGAAGTTCGTGCTGAAGCCCGAGGACCTCTCCGTCGTCGTCGCCTCCAACCTCAACGCCGACATCCTCTCCGACCTCGGCAGCGCCCTCGCCGGCAGCCTCGGTCTGGCCGCGAGTGCCAACCTCAACCCGGAGCGCCGCTTCCCCAGCATGTTCGAGCCCGTCCACGGCTCCGCCCCCGACATCGCGGGCCAGGGACTGGCCAACCCGATCGGCGCGGTCGGCAGCGCCGCACTGATGCTGGAACACTTCGGCCTCCCCGACCAGGCGGCCCGCCTCAACAAGGCCATCGAGGCCACCACCGCCGCCGGCATCCTCACCCGCGACGTCGGCGGCACCGCCACCACCGAGGACGTCACCAAGGCCCTCATCGACGCGCTGAACCGCTGACCGCGGACAAGCGCGGGATTCCCTCGGACCGCCGATGGGGATCCCCGGCGCCAAGAGCGAGGCCGGCAGCCGCGACGACGGCCACCCCGTCACTGATCTCGCGTGCTGTGTCCAGGGGGCCCTGGGCGACCTCCATCTCCTTGCACTCATCGGTGGGATGCCCCGGTGGTAGGTCTCGTACCGGCGCGGTGCCCAGTAGCGGCGGCCGGCTTCCTCGAGCACCTTGACGGTGTTGTCGACCTTGGTGTCCGCGAACACGAACGCCACCGGCGCCAAGCCCTCCCGGCCGGTCGGCGGGTAGATGCGGCGCCACAGCCGCTTCTCGTGGTCGATGTGCTCGATCGCGTCCGGCCGGGAGCGGGCCAGGGCCGCCGTGTGCTTGTCCGCGTCCGAGGGCAGCAGTCGGCCCCACTGCCAGTACCGGCGCAGCTTGTGCACCAGGTCGTGGGCGTCCTCGGTGCGGCGGTCGATCTCCAGCAGCAGCACCGGCACCTTCGAGGCCGGCGCCCACACCACCAGGTCGGCCCGCTGCACGTACCCGTTGCCGAGCCGGTGGCCGATCTCGGTCTGGAAGCCGAGCCGGTGCCCGATCCCAGCGCGGTGAAGTTCGGCGGCCGTGGAGGTGACCGCCGCGGCGTGGTCGTCATAGCCGGTGCCGAGCAGCTCCCCGGTGACCGGGTCGTACTCCTCTTCGCGCAGCACCGAGACCCGTATGCCCTTCGGCTCCAGCAGCTTCTTCCCCTCGCGGTGTCCTCGCTTGGTGAGCACCCACACCTGCCTCTGGTCGTCCTGGACCAATTCGATCCTCCAGCACAACAGCCCTGACCAGCACAAAGGGCAAGCCGGGCCTGCTCACGCCAGAGCTACCTTCAACGAACCCAGCCCCGTTCGGCACACAAGACACAACCCCAGCTCACACACCCGGCCTCCCCACCGAAGCCGCCCACCTCGCCTGTCAGCGAACCAGCAGCACACCGGGCCAGCCGCCGCTCCGTACACCAATAAGCCCCCTCCGAGTGTCAACTTGTCAGCAAACTGGCCAGTCCCATTGACGTGCTCTTGGCCGAAACTTATCTTCTGGTCGAAGTTGCGCACGGTGTTCGAAATACCGAACCCGCTGGCCGTCAAAGGAGACGTCCGTGTACCGCACCCGTTACCGGGTCACTCTCGTGGCTCCCCGACCGGCCCTGCTGACTCCACGCGTCACCCAGCCTGCCGCCGCGGCGCCTTCGGTCGCTGCCACGCTCGGGCGAAAACTCCCGCTCCTCGGCCGTTGACCGGCCACACGACGTTCCACGTCACGCGACAGCAGGCTCTGACCCGCAGGTACGGAGACCGGCTTCGCCCCCGACTCCACTTTCACTCGTTCATGGCACCCGTAGTACGACAGGAGACGCACATGGCCAGGCTCCTCGGCCGGCTGGCGGCGATATTGGTCGCCGCCTGCCTACTCTTCACGTCCCAAGCCCTGACCACACCCGAGCGGGCCGCTGCCGCCGACCCGGGCTACCTGATGGTGCACTTCACCGGGGATGGGTCGACCAATCAGCAGATGTACCTCTCGCACAGCACGGACGGTCTGCACTGGAACGACCTCAACGGCGGCGGCATGGTCCTGCGCTCCACGGTCGGCACGAAGGGGGTGCGCGACCCCGCATTCGTGAGATCCCCTGATGGCAGCAAGTACTGGATCGTCGCGACCGACCTGTGCATCGGCTGCGGGCAGGGATGGGGTGACTCCCAGACCAACGGCAGCCGCAACCTGGTGGTGTGGGAGTCCACCGACCTGGTCACCTGGTCGCAGCCGCGGCTCCTGAACGTCGCCGACGCGATCCCAGGCGCCGGTGACGCGTGGGCGCCCGAGGCGATCTGGGACCCGGCGAGCAATGACTACGTCCTGTACTGGGCGACGAACGCGCCGCTGAACGGCGTGACGAAGCACCGCATCTACTCCGCCCACACGACGGACTTCCGCACCATCACCACCCCGCAGGTCTACATCGACCGCCCCGGCACCCAGGGCATCATCGACACCCAGATCATCGAGGTGCCGTCCGGCGTGGGCAACTACCGCTACGTGCGGGCCTCCGGCGACGGCCAGATCACTCTTGAAGGCAGCAACTCGATCCTGGGCACGTGGACGAACCTCGGCAACCTCTCCGGCGTCGGCCTCAGCGGCTCCCAGGTCGAGGGCCCGATGTGGATGAAGTTCAACGGCAGCAACCAGTGGGCCCTCTACCTCGACCAGTACGCCACCGGCGGCGGTTACATGCCGGTCCTGACCACCGACCCGTCCAACCCGGCCGCCTACCAGAAGCAGGCGTCGACGAGCTACAACATGGGCGGCACCAAGAAGCGCCACGGCTGGATCATGAACCTGACGGCCGCCGAGGAGAGCCGCGTCCTCGCACGCTGGCCCAACACGACGGCCAACCGGCTCCAGTCGTTCAACTTCCAGGACCGGTACGTGCGGCACACCAACTTCGACGTGCGCATCGACCAGAACGTCAGTACCAGCGAGGACTCCCAGTTCCGGATGCGGACCGGCCTGGCGGGCACCGGCACCGTCTCCTTCGAGTCGGTGAACTTCCCCGGATACTTCCTGCGGCACTCCGCGTTCGACTTCCAGCTCGTCTACAACGACGGCACCGCCGGCTTCGCCGCGGACGCCACCTTCAAGCAGGTCGCCGGGCTCGCCGACGCGACATGGTCGTCCTTCCAGTCCTACAACTACCCCGACCGGTACATCCGCCACTACGCGTACGAACTCAAGCTCGAGCCGATCTCCACGGCGACGGGGCGCGGCGACGCCACCTTCCGCGTGACGAGCTGACCCCACAGGGATGCCGGCGCCCTCGCGGCGACCTTCCGCCTGCCGCCCGCCCTCCGGCGGGGAAGGCGCCGGCATCCCATCACCGAGTGGTTTTTTAGGCGAGAGCAGCGACGGTGAAGAACCTCTCGTATTGGCCGGCGGTCGGACGTATCAGGAGTCCTTAGGCGGCGAGTTGTCGAGCCGGAAGGAAATTGTTCGATTGCCGGTCCCGCGCGGACCCGGGGCGACTAGGGTTCCCCGATCCTGCTCTGCAGTGACAGCTGCTTTCTGGATTGAGTTCGATGTCAGTGGGGCTGTCGAAACCGTTGACGAGAACATGCGCATCCCCTACCTTCTGGCCGAAGTTACGAGCCATGTTCGAAATAGCGGACGGGTGACTTCATAGACCAGTTCAACGGCCACTGGTACCTGTACTACTCCGCAGGCCAGAGCGGTGTCGCCTGCTGCAACTCCCAGCGCACCCACGTCCTGGAGAGCGCCGGAACCGACCCGCTGGGCCCCCTACAAGGGCGCTCTCGCCGGCTCCAACCTCTCGTCGGGCGGCTTGCTGATCGACGCGAGCGTGCTGCAGGCGGGCGGGCAGCTCCACCTCGTCGCCCGCGGGTTCGTGGACGGCAGCAAGCAGAGCCTGCTCATCGCGCCGATGAGCAACCCGTACACCCTCGCGAGCAACACCTTCACCATCGTCTCCAGCCCCACGCTGAGCTGGGAGACCCAGGGCGCCGCGGTGAACGAGGGTCCCGAACCGCTTTACCACGACGGCCGAACGTTCCTCACCTACTCCGCGAGTTCCTGCTCGACCGCCGACTACAAGCTCGGCCAGTTGGAACTGACCGGTTCCAACCCGCTGGACCCGGCCTCCCGGACCAAGAAGCAGACGCCCGTCTTCCAGCGCAGCGACGCGAACGGCGTCTACGTCCGCGGCCACAACGGTGTCTTCACCTCGCCTGACGGCACCGAGAACTGGATCGTCTACCACGCCAACAACACGGCGAACGGCAGCTGCGGCAACGAACGCACGACCAGGGCGCAGAAGTTCACCTGGAACGCCGACGGCAGGCGCCGGCACGCCCGTCGCGCTCGGCACCACGCTGGCCGGCCCCTCCGGCGAGACGGCGGCGACCCCGACGTCGTACACCCTCGTCAACCGCAACAGCGGCAAGTGCCTGGACCTCTCGGGCGGCAACACGGCCGACGGCACCAACGTCTTCCAATGGAGCTGCAACGGCGGCGCCAACCAGAAGTGGAAGGTCGAGGACCTCGCCGACGACACCAACCGGCTGGTGAACGTGGCCACCGGCAAGGTGATCGACACCGCCGACTGCTCCAGCGCCGACGGCGCGGACCTGCGGCAGTGGTCGTGGCTCAACAACAAGTGCCAGCGCTACCGCCTCGTGTACACGGCGACCGGCGACTACGTCCGGATCGTCAACGAGAACAGCGGTAAGGTCGCCGACGTCGCGAATTGCGGCACCGCCAACGGCACCGACGTACGGCAGTGGACGTGGCTGAACAACAACTGCCAGCAGGGGCGCCTCGTGCCCACCACCTGAGCCCCTTTAGAGGTCACGGGGGTGGCCAGCATCGGTTCCGGCGGCGCAGGGCCGCACTGGAGTCCCTGTTCGCCGCCCGTCGGCTGTCGGCGCCGTGGGCGCTGTGCCCGCACAGACAGGCGCAGCAGGCGGCGCAAGGCGGTGATGTCACGGCGGTGAGGTGCGGCGAGCGCGTCATAGGTGGCGTTCCAGGCGTGCTGCGTCTGCACCAGGTCGTCAGGGAAGCGGGTGGCGCCCATACCAGCATTAGATCGCTTATTCGAATTCACTGTCATCTCGGACACGCCGCCCGGCCGAACAGCTGTGATCGAGCGCTTCAGTTGGCCAGTGAGCATTCGAGTTGGCCAACTGGGCGAGGTTGTGCGGTCGGCCACGATGCCCGGTCACGCGTCCGGCAGGAGAAGCCAGACTTCGGAGAAGGCGAGGCCGTGCTCGTGGGTGACCACCCCGCACGGGCAGCCCAGCGAGATCAAACGCCAGTCGCAGGTCACCGTCCACGGGCCGGACTTACCCCCGCACGCCGGGCAGTCGACGGTCTCGGCCGTCCACACCCCGAAGGCCGGTCTACCGTAGCGACGGAAACGGCCCGCGTACCGGACATGCCAGGGCTCGACCGAGGGCGTGAGCGAGACGGTCCCAGGTGGGCTCGCCGAGGCCAGCACGGCGAAAATTTCGATCAGATCGGGGAGCAGGGCCTCGCCCGCCTCTGTCGGTGGCAAGGTCAGGTCGTCTGCCCTCCCCGCCGGGGGCCCGTACTTGGCGCCGCCGCTGCGGCCGGTGGGTTCGGCGCGGCGTGCCAAGGCAGGAATGCTCGGGCGACAGCCGCCAGGAGGGCGGCTGCGGGCGGGCTGACGGCACCTGCGTCGAGGTGGTGGAGGGTAGTGCGCAGGATGCGTTGGAGTCGCCGGTCCCGGTCCATGGCAAGCGTCCGTATGGCCGCTGCCCGCCGGGACGGGAGTGGGGCCGCGAGGCGGGCCAGGACGGCCGCTGCTGCCTTGGAGTCCGCCGCGGCAGGGCGCCACTTCCCGGCGGCCAAGAGATGCCGTGCCCGCCCGGCCTCACGGGTCAGGGCGCGCGTCGGCAGTGAGCCGAAGGCTGCTTCGCGAGGCTCGTGCCCATTCGTCATGGCCCCTCCCCCTCCCCGTACCTGCGGCTGTCGCGACGTATCCGCGCACCGCTGTGAGAGCTAAGGGACATTCCATCAGAAGCATCGGGCCTCTTGGAGACGCTGCGTTCGCGTCAGGCCTCGTGGCCATCTGTGATGCTCAGACCGGCCAACTAATACTCCAGCTGTAGATCGCGATCTTGCTGCTGTCGCTCTGTGGAATGTCCGTGTGGAGGACCGTGTCGGCAGAGCGCACCGCGTACTGCGGCGCGCCCTGCCGGGCTCGATTACTGTCCGGATGGCAGCTGCGCGAATCTCAGGATGTTGCCGTACGGGTCGATGACCTGCAGTGTCGGCCCTCCGGGGGCGTCCGGATCGATTCCGGGACGTGCTGGTGCGTTCGGTCGGGCGAGCAATTCCTTGTGCAGGGCGGACACATCGCGCACCGGGATCCAGGCCACGCTGTTGGGGGCGCCGTCGCCGTGGTGTTCGGAGAGGTGCAGCACGGCTGCCGAGCGCGATATCTGCACATACAGGGGCAGCCCGGGCTCAAACTGGTGCTCCCAGTCCAGGGCGAAGCCCAGGAAGTCAAGGTAGAACGGCAGTGCCTGTGCGACGGACATGACGCGCAGGACCGGCACGCCGGGGCTGATGTCCGGTGTGACAGGGCTTGCTGCGCGGCTCGTCAGGGCGGCGAGCACGTTCCAGTCCTTGGTGCCGAGCTGGTGGGCGATCAGTTCGAGTGCGAGGCTGTGCGGGATCTCGATCCCCGCTGTGGCAAGGTCCTCGCGCAGGAGTCTGGCGAGTTTCTTGGCGTGGTCAGTGGTAGGGGACGTCATCGCGTCGGCTTTCCACGCGGCCCATCCTGCCGATGCTCGCGTTGTCGGCCGGTGCCGCGTTCAGTGAGCCGAGGCGAGGCGACCCACGGTGCATTCACCCAACCTTGAAAGGCGCGAGCGGCCGGCTGCACCAGGCCGCCACCGATCGTACCGGGTGGCCTGACGCGATGGCACCACTGTCGCAGCGCCTCGCCCTCACCTCATGACTCTGCGGCAGGTCAGGGTTGAGTGGTTGCTTGTCGTCGGTAGTGGGAGGTGCGGGCGCGGGCCTGGTGGCGCCGTCGCCACCTCGACCAGCGGAGTCGGTGCGCGAGGTCGTGGGCCGGGTTGATCAGTGCTGCGAACAGATGCTGAATTTCGTTGCCGATCAGGGGGATCAGGTCTTCGGGCGCTGGGTGCTGTCGGCGTTCGGCGGCTGCGGTCACGGCGAGGAAGGCGTGCGCGAGCATGGCGAGGGTGACCCAACGGTGCCAGGAAGTCCAACGACGGACCTGGTGCTCGTCCAGGCCGGCCAAGCCTTTGCTGGCCTGGAACGTCTCCTCGACCGTCCATCTGCGCCCAGCGACCCGCACCAAGGTGGACAGCGGAACGGGGGTGGCTGAGTAGCAGCGGTAGAAGGCGAGTTCACGCGTGCGCCGGTTGCGGCGGACGAGCAACTGGCGGTGGCCGGGCAGGTCGTCGGCGATGTCGGCCAGGGCCAGTCGTAGAGACGGTGCCCTTTGGCTCCGGCGCCAGCGGAGAGGTCCTGCCAGGCCCGCTTCGGCAGCTTCTTGACCAGGGTGTCGGCGCGGAGCTTGCCCGCGCGGGTAGGAGGTCGCAGGCGACGGCGAGTACGTAGCCGATCTTGCGTCTCTCCAGGTTGGTTCGCAGGTGGGGGTTGCCTCCGTAGACCTCGTCGCCGGCCACCCAGGACGTGAGGACGCCGGCGTCCAGTGCTCGGCCGATCATGCGGGCGGCGAGGGCGGGTTTCGTGGCGAAGCCGACGGCGTCGGGGATCCCGGCTGCCCGGCAGCGGGCCGCACCCTCGGTCCAGGAACGCGGGACATACAGCTCACGGTCGATCGCCGCGTGCCCGAGCGGGGTGGAGTAGGCGAGGTAGACGGCGACCTGACTGTTCTCGATGCGTCCGGCGGTGCCGGTGTACTGGCGCTGCACGCCGACCGTGTGCGTGCCCTTTTTCAGATCACCGGTCTCGTCCACGACCAGCACCGCGTCCTGGTGGTGCAACTGCTCGACGATGAAGTCGCGGACGTCATCGCGTACCGCGTCGGCATCCCACCTGGCCCTCGACAGCAGGTGCTGCAGACCGTAGGGGGTCGCATCCCCGGCCTGCTCAGCGATCGTCCAGCAGTTCTTGCGCGGCAGATCCGACAGCAGTCCGAGCACGAACGCCCGTGCCCGGCGCCGGGGTTCCACCCGACCGAACCGTCCCGCGATACGGCCCATCAGGATCTCGAATGCTTCCTGCCAGCGGCCAGGATCTATGCTGTGACCTGCGGCCACCGACTGATCTTCTGTCTTCACACACCGATGATCACCGGTGGCCGCACCTGTTCCCGGGCCAGCCCCGACCAGCAAGATCGCGATCTGCAGCTGGAGTACTAAGAGATCGTCTCAACTGGCTTGATCACTAGGCTGGCGGATGTGATGGCGATGGTGGGGCGTCTGGTGCCGGATGGGTTGTGGGAGTTGTTCCAGCGGGTGGTCCCGGCTGCGCCGGTGCGTCCGCAGGGTGGCGGCCGACGCCGCTACGGTGATCGCGAAGTGCTGGCGGCGATCCTGTTTGTGGCCACGACGGGGTGTACCTGGCGGCAACTGCCGCCGGTCTTCGGCCCGTCCGGGCCGACCGCGCACCGGCGGTTTACCGAGTGGAGCCGGGCCCGAGTATGGGGCAAGCTCCACCGCCTGGTCCTGGACGAACTCGGCGTGCGTGGCGAGTTGGACTGGTCCCGGTGTGCCATCGACTCCATGAACATGCGCGCGACGAAAGGGGGGATCTGACGGGTCCGAATCCCGTAGATCGCGGCAAGAAGGGATCAAAGATCCACTTGATCACCGAGCGGACCGGTCTGCCCCCCTCCATCGGGATCTCCGCCGCGAACACCCACGACAGCCAGGGGCTCGAACCCCTGGTGCGCGGCATCCCGCCCATCCGCTCCCGCCGCGGGCCGCGCCGAAGACGACCCGCCAAGCTCCATGGCGACAAGGGGTACGACTACGACCACCTGCGCTGTTGGCTACGCTCCCGGAACATCACCCCGCGCATCGCCCAAGGGCATCGAGTCCTCCCAGCGCCTGGGCCGTCACCGATGGACCGTGGAACGCACAGTGGCCTGGCTTGCCGGATGCCGCCGTCTGCACCGCCGCTACGAGCGCAAGGCCGAACACTTCCTCGCCTTCGCCGGCATCGCCGCTACGCTCATCTGCTACCGGGCGTCTCGCTGCGTGAGCCGGTTCATGCGACTCCGAGGAACCCCGGATCGGCGCCGTCGAACTGCAGGCACGAGTCGCGGCTCAGCCCCAGGAGTTCCGCCATGGGCACCGCTCGGCGACGGGTCGCCAGCAGATCCTGGCGGGCCTCGGCCGACCACAACGGCGGGAAGAACGACAATCCCTGCCGGCCGTTCAGCACGGACACCTCGCTGCGCCAGCCGTCCCACCGCAGGCCCCCATAGAACTCCTGGAGCCCTCCAGAGAGAATCCAGGACAGCCAGGCCGAGTGCCCGGCGCCCAGCGCCTCCCAGCCAAGGGAATCGGGGGCGAAGTACAGGAGCTCGCCCGGCTCGCCGGGCCGACCGGCCTCACGGGGGTTTCCCCCGTTGAGGGCGAACACCCCGCCCAACACATCATGCGCAACCACGAGTCCCGCCCCCGGCCGCCAGGCAGGATCGAACGTCGAGGGCATCGCGTTGATCTCCGCCAGGCCCGGCAGCCTCTCGGCGTGGGCGGCACCCGGGCTTCCGAAGATCCGCAACCAGCCGCTGTCGACCAGCAGACCGCCGCTATTCAAGACGATCCCGCCCAGATTCGACCGGGCCGAGACCTGGAGCTGCAACAGCGAGGCACGGCCTGTCTCGGCATCTCCGGGCAGCACCTCAACTGGTACGTCAGTGCCGGACAGCTCCTGGAGAAGGAGCGGCCAGGCTGGATCATCGACGTTGAGCAGCTCATCGACCTCGCGCATCCCCGCATCGTCGCACCAGCACTGAAGACGCAGTCCGCCGGGGCACCTTCACTTCGATCCACCAAACGAGATGATCTCTCAGAGGTCTCTTATCTCGGTGTTCTATCCCGGAATCGGCTGTTTGGTATGCGGTGTCGGGCCGCGCCAAGAGATGGTGTTCTCGCCGGTGAGGCGGTGGGCCATCAGGTCAGTCATGGCGAGGTGGATCACGGCTTCGGAGCGGCTGGGCAGGGCCTCGTAATCAGGTTGAACAACGCTCACTGGCTGTAGAAGGTCGCGTCCGCCTTCGCGGCCGTGGTGCCGGCAGGCTGGACGTAGAGCAGGTAGTTGTGGTGGCGGATGTAGCGGCCGGGGTAGTTGTACGACTCGAAGGAGACGCCGGCCGCAGTGTCGGACAGGTCGGCCCGCTGGGTGAAGCTGGCGTCGTTCTTGAAGGTGGTGGTCCCGTCGCTCTTCTCCAGCCACACCTCGAAGTTCTTGTGGCGCAGATAGTGGCCGGGGAAGTTCACCGATTCCAGGGAGACGGTGTCGGTACCGCTCAGTCCGCTCACCACGCGGTGAATCGATCGCGTCGTAGTCGCTCACCGTCCGCCTCCCTTCACCCCGGCCCGGGTGCTGGTGCGCCGGTCGGACGGCAGCGCCTCGCACGCCCTGGTCGGCCCGGACAGCAGGTCCAGAGCGGTGACACCGTAGTCTCCGGCCAGCGTGTCGACGTCACGCAAGGTCCATGATGGGGCCACCGCCAGATGCTCCGGGCGCCACGGCCAGGCCGTGCTGCGGGCCACGACCCCAGCCATCAATCTCCTGCTGTCCGGGCTGGAGCACGACCTGGAGGACGTGCAGGCCGCGAAGGACCTGATGCTGCGCCGCAAGGTGAGCAACCGGCGGAGCGCGATATGCACACCGCAGTTCCGGGGCCCGGCCCAGTCGCGTACGAACCCGCGCGCCCTGGCCCGCTCCTCCGCGTCCAGCACATCGCGGCCGCCGTCCGCCGCGTCGCGGGTCCGCGGAAGGTCGATCAGCCACACCGGCACCGCTCCCGGCGCACCCGCCCCATGAGCGGGCGGCGGGCTCTCGCCATAGCGGAGTAAGCTCTGGGTGGTAGCCATGTCCGGCCCCGGCACTACATTTTGACGGATTGTCATAGCGGGTGGCTGCCCGGAGCCGACCGCACAGTCCAGGTGTCGCCGCGGGCAAGGAGGGCGGCGAGGTCGCCCTTGCCCTGCTGCTCAACAGCGGTGTCGAGCTGCTCGGCCATCTCGGTGTCGTAGACCGGGCGGTCGACCGAGCGCAGCACGCCAATGGGGGTGTGGTGCAGGGTGTCCGGGTCGGCGAGGCGGGAGAGCGCGAAGGCCGTGGTCAGGGACGCCGAGTGGGCGTCGTGGACCAGGATCTGCGCCTCGTTCTCCGGCGTGACATCGACAATCTTCAGGTCGCCGGTGGCAGGATCCCGCACGACGCCCTTGGCGCCCCTTTCGTCCGCAAGAGGCGTGCCGAAGCGGATCGGCTCGCCGTGCTCGAGGCGGATGACGGCCTCCTGGGCCTGCTCCTTGTCCTTGAGGACTTCGAAGGCGCCGTCGTTGAAGATGTTGCAGTTCTGGTAGATCTCCACCAAGGCGGTGCCGGGGTGGTCGGCGGCCTGCCGCAGGACCTCGGTGAGGTGGTTGCGGTCGGAGTCGACGGTGCGGGCGACGAAGGATGCCTCGGCGCCCAGGGCGAGGGAGACCGGGTTGAAGGGGGTGTCGAGGGAGCCCATCGGCGTCGACTTGGTGACCTTGCCGACTTCGGAGGTGGGCGAGTACTGGCCCTTGGTCAGGCCGTAGATCCGGTTGTTGAAGAGGAGGATCTTGAAGTTGACGTTGCGGCGCAGGGCGTGGATGAGGTGGTTGCCGCCGATGGACAGCGCGTCACCGTCACCCGTGGCCACCCATACGCGGCCACGCCGCAGTGAACCGGGAACTCTACGTGCCGCGCTCCTGGACCTCCGACCCCGACCGCTGCCGCGCCGCGGGCCTTGCCGAGGACACCACCTTCGCCACCAAGCCGGAGCTGGCCACTTGTATGGTCGCCCGGTTCCTGGACGCCGGCCATCAGGCTGCCTGGGTTGCCGGCGACGAGGTCTACGGCGGCAACCCGAAGCTGCGAACCGCACTGGAGGAACGCGGCACCGGCTACGTCCTCGCGGTGGCCTGCTCGCACGAAGTCACCACCGGTGCGGGGAAGTTCCGTGCGGACATCTTGGCCAAGAAGGTGCCCAAGCGGGCCTGGCAGAAGCTCTCCGCAGGGGCCGGGGCCAAGGGCCCCCGTTCCTACGACTGGGCAGTCATCGACCTCGCCGACCTCCGCCCCGGGAGTCGGCAGCTGATGATCCGCCGTAACCGCAGCACCGGCGAACTCGCCTACGACCGTTGCTACTCGCCCACGTCCGTGCCGCTGACCGTGCTGGTCAGAGTCGCTGGATCAAGATGGCGGGTGGAGGAGTTCTTCCAGTCGGGCAAGGGCCTGGCCGCACTCGACGAGCACCAGGTCCACCGCTATGCCTCCTGGTCCCGCTGGGTCACCCTGCCCATGCTCGCGCACGCTTTCCTCGCCGCCGTACGCGCAGACGAGCACACCCGCCGCGCACCCGATGCCCTCATTCCGCTCACCTGCAACGAGATCCAGCGCCTGTTCATCACCCTCGACGTCCGACCCGTCCACGACACAGCCCACCGGCTCGGTTGGTCGAATTGGCGACGCCGCCACCAGGCCCGATCCCAAGCCAGCCACTACCGACGACAAGCCACTCAGGAATGAAGATCACGAACTACGGCTGGAGTATTAGTCGGAGCACATATTCAGAAGAAGGCCACTTCTGCGTAGGGCAGTTACCGGCCCGAGGGATCAATTTCGACGCACCATTCGACGCCGGAGGTTAAAGATCAAGCGTGCGCCGGCCAGCGCTGTACAGAAGCCCTGGATGTCGTCGCCGAGCACCTCGTGGATGCTCTGTCCGTCCGCTGCCGACACTTCGAGCAGTCCCATGGCGAAGTCGAGGATCGGTATCAGACTGCGGCCGGTGAAGCGCCAATAGGGAAAGGGGTGGGCGACAAACCCATTGGCGGTTGTCCGGTCAGGTGGAATTGCATTCTTGAACGGGAAGTGTCGTCCGGCTTGTTCCGCCCTTGGCATCCGGTTGGAAACGGAAGACGTAGCAACGGTAGGCCCTCGAGGGTGAGGTACCGAAGAAACTGGTGTCCTCATACGTCGCGAAGAACTCGACGACAGTGGTCAGAGACTGTGCCGACTGCCCGTATGAGATGAGGCTGCTGTGGTTCCGCTGGGCGATGGCACCTGTCCGGTCCTCGCTCGGGTAGCCGTTCTGCGCCTCGTTCTGCACATCGTCCTCGTACGACTTCGCATGCCTCCTTATCTGCTCCAGTGCCTCGTTCTCACGGCGTCCGTTGGCGTCATTCTGGCGGTGGTACATGATCATGAGCGTCCCCGCAGCGAGCAGCACGAGGATGAGGGGCACCATGAGTGCCAGCATGCAGCCGGGGGCCGGTACCCCGCCGCGGTCGGACCGCGACGGAGCACCGGCGGAGGAAAGAGGTGGGTTCACTCGTCCTCTTGTCTGATCGCTGCGGGGCCCAGCGTCATGACCGCCTGTGCGTAGGCGGTGGTGCTATGAGGGGTTCGCCGGTGGGGGTCAGGTCACAAGCTGCCCTCCAAGGGGGCGGGGTGAGAGTTCAGCTGACCAACCTGCCAGGCGGACACCTGTCAGGACTACCCCTCCGATGCCGGAAGGTCGGCGGCGGTAAGGATGCTGCGGACGCCCAGGTCGGCGCGGCAGGCCGGGGTGGTCTGGTCGACTATGACGGTGCAGCCGACCCAGTGGCCGCCGCACTGCTCGACCATCGACCGCACGGCCGACGCCTGGCTGCCCGTCTCGATCCAGTCGTCGACCAGCAGCATCCGGTCCCCGGGGCCCACCGCCCCCCGCTGCAGGCGCAGCTCCTGGCGGGTGTCCCGGTAGTCGGGGTCACTGCGCCGGGTGAGCTTCTCCCCCGGGAAGATTCCCTCGCCCTTGCGTACTGCGGCGAAGCCGACGCCGAGTTCGACGGCCACCGCCGCGCCGAGCAGGAATCCCCGGGACTCGATGCCGCAGACGGCTGTGACGCCGTCGTCCCGGAACGACTCGGCCAGGCCGCCGACCACCGCGGCGAGCGCCCCGGGGTCGCGGAAGATCTGCCAGACGTCGGCATGGCCGCCAATCCACCGGAAGCGTTCAAGGGCGAGGCGACGTGCGTGAGACATCATGATCGCGAGTCTGCGGACGGACTTGCAGTCCGGGCAACCGGATTCTCCGTTCGGGGAAATGCAGACTGGTGGCCGACACTCCACCTTCGCCGCGATCCTGATCTGGACCCGAAGCGGCGACCAAAGTGCAGCCAAGACGGGTGCCGCAGCCGACTCGGGGATGACTGCGGCACCGTCCCGCAAGCCCAGCAGCGCGGCAGGAAGAACACGCCCTGGGGCCAACCGTGCCAGTACCCCGCCCTCCGGCCGCCAGGCTGCGCCGATCGGGTGGCCTGTAGCAGACCCGCGGGCTCATCGATCGTGCGCCGGCGGAAGGCGTCGGACTGGTCGCTACCGCCGGTACCGTCGCCCACGCGTTCAACTCGGTCCGACGGTGAGGTGAACGCCGTGGAGTAACTGAGTCCAGTGCCCGCATGAGCAGTGAAGAAACCAGGGAAATCGACCGTGTGTTCTTGAATTCGCCGGGCACGAGGAGCGACGGAGGTTGATAACTATGGTTCCCCTGCTTGTCGTTCTTCTGCTGGCTCTGATCCTCTTCGGCGCGGGTTTCGCGCTGAAGGCACTGTGGTGGCTCGCGGTCATCGTGTTGGTCGTCTGGCTGCTGGGCTTCGTTATGCGCTCCGCCGACACGGGCGGCCGCAAGGGCCGCTGGTATCGCTGGTAACCCGCCAAGCAGCAACATGCTTGTGGCTCCGGATGCATCCGGAGCCACAAGCATGTCCCGGATCAGGAGATCACTGGGCAAACAGTGTAACTATCACCTTTCCGGGAACCGGCCTCATAACTGGGGCCCGGTGAAGCAGTGAGACCTGCGCCTCCAAACCACCGGACCCCAGTCACAAATCGGCCTAGGTGTGATGTCTCGGGAGATTGGTGCGCGTGAGCGGCGGGTGGCAGTCAGCCGCTGATGTCGAAGACGACGCTTTTCTCGTCGGTGGTGAGCACGCCGCCACAGGTAGCGCAGCGGTAGTCCGTGAAGCCTTCATCGAGCGGTTCGACGGTCATCTCGTCGTGACAGCAGTCTGGAAACCTGGTCGTGTCCCAGATCGTCTCCTGCGCTCAGTTCGCGCCCGTGGATCGTCGGGGTCTACATGTCGACTCCTTTGCTCGCATTGGGTTGGTGCCGTCTCAGCGGCGGGCGGCGGCACGGCGACGGACGGTGTCGGGAAGGGTCTGGCTGCGCCAGGTGGCGAGTTGGGTGTACGCGGGCGAGAGGTCCGCGCTGATGCCGACGCGTCCGATGGACTGCTCGACCAATCCTCCCGACCGGTCACGAGCCCGGCCCGGACCGCAGAGGACAATCGCGGACCTGGTGGAGGCACTGCGGCGGCAGACCAAGCACGGGCCCGCCCGGCTGGCCGCCGACCTCCAACGGCTGCACGGCATCACGGTCGCGCCAGCCACCGCGCACCGCATCCTGGTCCGACGAGGACTCAACCGGCTGCGCGACCTCGACCCGCCGACCGGCGAGCAGCTGCGCGAGATCATCCGCTACGAACACGACCGCGTCGGCGACATGGTCCAAGTCGACATCAAGAAGCTCGGACGCATCCCCACCGGCGGCGGGTGGCGGATGCACGGCGTGGGCACCGACGCCGCCCGCGCCTCCAAACGCCTTGGCCCCGGCACCGGGAAGGTCCGCTACACCTACCTGCATACCGCGATTGACGACCACTTCCGGCTCGCCTACACCGAGGCACTGGAGGACGAACGCGCCGTCACGGCCGCCGCCTTCTGGCACCGTGCCGTCGCATTCTTCGCCGCCCACGACATCACCCCGATCCACCGCGTCCTCACCGACAACGGCTCCTGCTACCGATCCCGGGCCTGGGCAGCCGCACTCGCCACGACCAAGACGAAGCACAAGCGCACCCGCCCGTACACCCCGCGGACGAACGGGAAGGTCGAACGCTTCAACGGGACCCTGGCGCGCGAGTGGGCCTACGTCCGCGACTACGGCTCCGAGCACGAACGCCGCGTCGCACTCGCGGACTTCCTCAACTACTACAACCACGAGGGTCCGCACACCGCCCTCGGTTAGAAGCCACCGATCAGCCGAACTTCCGGCAGCGACTACCGCGTCACCTTCGACCAGCCGCCGGAACCACTCGACACCCTCCCTCGGCAAGCTGACGTTCGAGGACTTCGTGGAACCAACGTCATGAGACATCACAACTAAATGAGTGTTTGGTCCGTCCTGGGGCAGGTTCCGCGCCAGTTCAGGGTGGCTTCGCCGGTGAGTCTGCGGGACATGAGGTCGATCCACGCGAGATGGATCATGGCTTGGAAGCGGTGCGGGTGGCGTTCGTAGTCGCGGGCGAGGCTCGGGACTTCGTTGCGGCCCGCCTCAAGGTGAAGACGGCGCTGGTCAGGCGATGCCCGCCTGCCCGATCCGTGTGGACGATCACGTAATTCCCCAGGGCTGCGGTCACGTAATTCCCCAGGCCGTGGCTTCGCAGCCCGGGTCTGAGTCGGTCGCCATCAGCGGTGGTCCGGAAGACCGGCGTCTCAGGATGTAGGCACCCAGTAGCGGCGTCTCTCGCCGACTGTGTCGATGAACCGGCCCCCGTTCGTTTCGATCACGCGCCGGGAGGCGACGTTCGTCTCGTCGACAGTCAGGAGCGCCTGTGTGATGCCGAGCGAACGAGCGATGGGCAACGCTGCGGCGAGCATCGCGGTCGCGTGTCCCTGTCGGCGCGCGCTGGGTCGCACGTCGTAGCCGATGTGGCCGCCGGCCTTCTCAAGTGCCGGCGTCAGCCGGTGGCGGATGGCCAGTCTGCCCAGCATCTGGTCGCCCTCGGCCCACCACAGCGTGGTCATCGGCACGAACCAATCGGCTCGCCCGGCTGCCTCGTCGCGTTCGCTCAGCACACGCGTCACATAGGTGGCGAAGGCCGCGGTGTCGGTCAGGGCTGGTGAGTCAACGTCGCTGGCAAACCATGGAGTTGGGTAGTCGCGATCTGCGCGGAACTCGGCCACCGCCGCCAGGAATGACGTCCGCAGGCCGGTTGTCGGATCGATCAGCTCGGGCATCTCGCCATGATGCCCGTCGGACTCGCCGTGGGCCCAGCTGTTATTCGGCAGGCTGCCGAGTTCGCGGGGGGTTCGCGTTGCTCCAGATTCAACTCCCCCTGGAGAACGTCCTGTTGGACGAGAAGGGTCTCCCCGGGGCTGTCCGGCTGATTCGAGGGGGCCAAGCTGGTCGCAGGTTTGTGAGGTTTGCCAGCGGGGTCTTGGGGCCTTTGTTCGGCCGGTAGCTGGGGCCGTTCATGATGACCTGGTGACTGGCGTTGATCAGCCGGTCCAGGAGCGACTCGGCGACGACGGGGTTGGGGAAGAGCGGATATCAGTCGCTGGGTACCCTGTCGCTCGTGATGATCAAGGACCGGCCTTGCCGCTCGGAGACGAGTTCGTAGAGGTCGTCGGCCTGGGACGGGGACAGCTGGCGCATGGCGAAGTCATCGAGGATGAGCCCCCACGTCCGCCACGCTTTCATCCCGGCCGGTGCGTGCTTCTCGGGGTGGGGGCGGACTCGGTGACCGCCGCCCCCGCTTCAGCACACGACGGCCCGCATCCCGCGCGAAGCCGTCCCAACGTGCCGGTGACCCAACGAACCGACTGCGCCTCCGTCACTTCGGAGCCCGCGTTTACCGATGCCCGCCCCCTCCGGCCAGGCCTCCAGTTCCGCGCACAGACGCCGAGCTCAACACTTCGTCGGACTGCGGTATCCGGCCTGGGCTCAGGTCAGCGGAGTGTTAGCCAGGACTCGGCGAAGAATGTTCCAGGAGAGGTCGGACTCGGTAGCGAAGGGGCCGCGGTTCTTGGACTCTTCATCGATGTAGTTGAAGGAGTCACGGCTGTAGCTGTCGCCGTCGTCGTCCTGGACGGCGGTCTCCTCGGGGTTGAGGTAGACGTGGAAGCTGGCGCCGAATTCGGCGGTGGAATTCATGTAGCCGGGGCCGGTGGTGCCGCCGCCGCCGTCCATCGGGCAGTACACCCGGTGCACGGCGTAATTCTCCCTGGACAGCCACGCGCACTGGCCGGGGGTGAGGGTGAGCAGGCCGAGCTTGCGGGCGTTCCAGTCGAGGTGTTCGTAGACCATGACGTCGAGCTGGCCGGCGAGGCAGAAAACGATGCCGGTGGTGTGGCCGTGGGAGTGGATGGGCGAATAGTGCTGTGGCGGCCAGATCTCCAGGACGACGGGTGAGCCGATATCGCCCTTCGGGTGGTGGTCGCCCGGGTGGAGGTGGCCGTGTTCGGTGGCCAGGTCGTCGTAATCGCCCCGGCCGGAGCAGGCGACACGGATGTATGGCGGATGGGTGTGGTCCTCCTTGTACTTCTCCACCAGGATCTGGCGCAGCAGCCCCACCTTGTCACCGGGTTGCGCGGCGGGGGCGAGGTGTTTGCGCATCGCTTCGACCTCCCACGCGGACAGGCGCAGGTCCTCGGCTTTGCGTGCAAGGTCCATGACGGTCGGCGGAATCATCAGCTGGCGGGCGTACTCGTCGAAGGAGGTGGCCTGCCCGATCACGAGCGACGGTACGGCCTCGGCGCCCTTGAGGCGCAACTGCCGTTCCTCTTCCTTGGTGATGTGGAAGGGATACTTCGCCTTGCCGTACTCCGGGTGGTCGGCGGGCGTCTGAGCGGCGGTCAAGCTCACGAGATGACTCCTTCGTGTCTCCCAGCCGACGCGGCGCAGGGCGTCCCACGTCGGCTGGGGTGGATGAGCGACTTTCCGGGGCCAACGCATCGGCATGGGTGCGCGTTGGTTGCAGGTGTGCGGGAGGTGATGCCTGGTATCGGTCCGTGACCGAAGTGGTTGTCCGGCGCGGACTTGATCAGCGGCCGGGCAGACGCGTGGCCTTGAGCCCGTCGAGGGGATACTCCTGGGGCAGGTGAGCCGGGTCGCCCGGGACGGTGATCTGTACGGTGATCGGCCGGGACGAGCCCGCGGCGAGGAACTGGTCGTTCTCGGATTCCAGGTATGCCTTGCCGTCCTGGGCGATGACAGCCACGCCGGATGCTTCGGCTTTCGCGCCCTTCACCGTGGGCAGGTCGAAGGAGATCCGGAACCTCTTGACGTCCTCGGCCTTGCTGCCGCTGTCCTTGCTGACGGCGGGGAGCGTGAGCTCGAAGCTGTACACCCTGCCCCGGGGCTCGCTGTTCTCTCCTGTCCGGTTGAACTTCTTGGACACGGCGATCTCGTCGTAGCTGGGCGGGACCGGCAGGGGGGTGATGCGCCTCGCGCCGTTCATGATCTCAACGGCGCCGACGGAAGCCCTTCCCCGTCCGATGCGCTGCGAGTGGTCGGGGATCGTAGCCTTGGTCAGGTCGAGGTGATTGACGTTGCCTGCGGAGTCGACCGCGTAGAAGTTGCCGTCCCTGGTCGAAGAAGGTGGCCGAGTACGACTTGCGCGAGCCTGCCGTGGCGCTGGCTTCCGCGGGCGGGAAGACCCCCTCCTTGAGGGCGGTCTTCATAGGCTGCCGGCTCGGATCGACGAGCAGCAGGTCGCCGTTGTCGCCCTCCACTGAGATCAGCCGCCCGTCCTTGGGGTGATAGGCGAACTCGTCCCACCGGCCGCGTCCCGGTGCATTCCGGGGCATGGCCCGTTCTTCTTCCTTGGTGATGTGGAAGGGATGCTTCAACCTGCGGGGCTCCGGGGGCCGACGGGAGTATCGGTGGCGGTCACGCTCATGAGAAGACTCCCTCGTGTTCTCCGGTGAACGCAGCTCCGACTGCGGGTGACCGCAGTTGCATCACCGTCCCGGGTGACGCCTGGCGGCCACCCGCTGGTGGGGGCCGGCGCGGTTCAGGCAGAACTCCCGCTATGGCGGCGATCATGCACGTGCGGACTCAGCCCTGATCCTCGGACGAGGGGTAGATCCGCCACAGCTGGGAGAGGTTGGGTCCGCCCCACATGCGGGTCAGGCCCACCAGCCGGTCGTTGCCCTGGAGGTGGTCTGCGATGGCCAGGGCGTAGCGCGGGTGCACCACCGAGACCAGGTAGAAGTCATTGCCCCGCTCCGCATGGGAGACCAACCGCCAGTGCTGGTTGAGGCTGTCCGTGCGTTCTCGAAGAGTCACGACGTCGGGCGGGTTGGCCCCCGCGGTGAGACAGCGGTGGTTGGCGTACGACTCGATACGCACGGTGCCGTCGGCGTTCTGCCGCAAAAACCACCGGTGAGAGGTTTTGTCCTTGGCGAAGGGGTCCTGTGCCCAGGTCTGGGTGTGGTTGCCGACACCGTCGTGCCAGTCGTTGCACATGAAGTACGTTCCGGTGACGTGGTGAGTCATCGTCACCGATCCGCCCGCGAGCAGTACGAGGTCGCTCAAGCCATGCTCCTCAGCTTCGAGAGTTCTTCACAGGAGCGGGCGCCCCCACAACTCAGCGTAAAGAGCAGGCGGGTAATCCACAGCAAGATTAACCAGCCGTTTTCCGAGGTCAGGACCTGTCTGGTAGATCTCGAACGGGTAGACGGCGCTACTCGAACTACCTAACCGAGCGTCACTCACATGTCCCGCACGCGGCGCAACGGGGCGGCAGTGCACCGCCGGATTCGAACGGACAGGGTCAACGCCGCGCGGCAGGCGAGTACGGCAAGAGCGAGAAACTGACAGCCGTTCCGACGAACCGCCTGTCTCATACTGCGGAGTGTGATCGCTCACCACGATCTCACGTACTTCACCCGTCCCGGGCCGACTTACATCGTTCTTTCATCAGTCCGCCGTCGCACCGCGATGCGCACTGCTGCTTGCGTGGACAGTGACGTGACGACTGATCAGGGAGACCCTGATGGCGAACGCTTCCGCCGGAGATACGGCCAAGGCCAAGAAGCCCGCCACCCCGACCTGGCACGAGCTGGCCGCGGTCACCGACGCCAAGCGCCGGCTGTGGCTGCTGAGCCGCAGCCGCACCGGCTGGGCGGTGTGCGGCCGGGAGTGGGAGGCGGTGGCCGTCGAACCGATGGCGGCCGGGCTGGACGTGCTCACCGCGATGCGCGCGGGCACCCGCCGCGGCTGCCAGGTCCTCGCCGACCATCTCAGCGACCGGCTGTACGTCGCGGTGCCAGCCGACTCCAGCAACACCTTCGAGAACATCCCCGGTCCGAGTGCTCTCCGACGGACACCAACTGCTCACCCCGAGCACGCCGCAGGACGGCACGATCGCGGCCGACTGGGTCAGCCACCCGCGCGGCGACAAGACGCTGGCGCTCGTCGTGGCCGACCGGTTCGCCGCCCACCTGCGGGAGCTCACCTCCCCCGCCCCTGCGAAAACCTCCGTGTCATGAGCGATCGTCACACCGTGCTGGACGACCCCGAGGGCCGCACCGACGCGGAGCTGCCGCTCGATCGCGTAACGCACGAACGCGTGGCCAGAGTGGTGCTTGCGTGGTCCGATCCGGCAGCTTTGCGGCCCGACGATTACGAGCAGGTCGGGCTGCTGCTCGCCGGGCCGCCCACGCGGTCGCCGCCGATGTGCGCGGGCACGCAAGCAAACTGCCCGACGACGACGGACGGTGTCTTTTCGCTGAGATCGTCTGAGTGAGGCCGACGGCCACCTGTCGCAGCGGTCCCGGAACCTGCACGAGGTCAAGAACAAGGCGCGTCTGCTGCACACGCCTCCCGGACCCCCGCTCGAGCCAGATGTCGACGACTGGCAACGGGGAAACGCCGGAGCAGTAACCGTGGGAGACATCGCCAAAGGCCTGCTGGGAGGCGGTTGGGCCCTGCTGGTGGGGTGGATCCTGGCCACAGCTCTCAACCTTGCCGCGTATACCCTCGCCATTGCCCCGAGTCTGCACCGCCCCACCGTGCTCGATCCTCGGTGGACGGCATCCTACGGCCCCACCGCACTCCTGATGTTCGTGGCCGCCGTCCTGTTCGGACTCGCCCTGAACGCCCTGCAGACACCCCTCTACCGCGTCCTGGAGGGGTACGCCCCTGTGGCCAACTGCCGCATACGAGCGAGGCTGCCGATTGCAGCGATCCCGGCGCCAAAGGACAGCCGACCGCCTCGCCGACCCCGCCTCCACGTCGCCCATCCGACGCGCCCTCCTCCGGGAGAAACTCAACCGCTACCCGGTGGCAACAAGCACGTTCGGCTGCCGCATCACTTGGCGCACGGCCACGAGACGCATCGACGCCCTCCGCCAGGACCTCCGCATCGTCTCCGTCGGCCGTCCGGGAAATGAGGTTCCCCACGCGACCAGCGAAACGACCGTACCGGTGCCACGTCGTCGAAACTGGCGGTCACGCAGTCGAGTAGCGGACGCCGTCGGTGCTCACGTACAACGTCCACGTACGACAGCTCGACGACGCCTCCGCAAGGTCCACCCCAGCCGGTACGGCCACTCGGCGTCGCAAGTACCTCGCCCCGTACGACTAGGTTCGCCGGCAAGGAAGCCGAAACCACTGGGTTCGCTGTCAAACGCCTCGATTGGATGACAGAGCACATTGGACCGATCTCAGGCAAGCTGCACTGATCGGCCTTGTCCGGTCTCAAACGATCTGGTTCCGAGTCGGGTCGCCGACCTGCGGCGACCAGTTCAGTTGAGACGGGAGGAAGCCAGGAATCTCAAGTGATGTGGTCTCGGGCGAGCGGATGCCGGAGACTGTCTCAGTCGATGTGGTCCCACTTCACTGTGGCGTCGGCCGCAACCGGACCGCTGGCGTGGCTAGGACTGACGGCGTGCGAAGAGGACCGCACCTGGAACGCTCTCGTCGGAGTCGATCAGCATGTGGGCCTCGACGGTGAACCCGGCATCGCGTAGCCAGGCCGCCACTTGGTCAGGCCGGCGGCGGTGAACCTGGACGTTCATCGGGTGGCCGCCGTAGCCCTGCGTCTTCAGCCTCGACTCGTCGCCGACGTGGAAGCCGAGCAGCAGTGGTCCTCCGGGACGCACCACGCGCCGGAAGTGGCCGAAGACCGTGGGGACTGCTTCGTCGGGGACGTGAATCAACGACCAAAATGCGAGCAGGCCGACGACTGAAGCATCGGCGAGGTCGAGGTCGGTCATCGAGCCCACCTCGAACCGCAGGCGGGGGTGGTCACGCCGAGCCACGTCGATCATCACGGATGAAAGGTCGATGCCGAAAGCGTCCACACCCAGCTCGTGCAGGTGAGCGGTGACGTGTCCAGGTCCGCAGCCCACGTCCGCCACCGGTCCACCGCCGGCGGCGTGCACCAAGTCGGCGAACAGTGCCAGAGCCGCCCGAAGATACGGCGCCCCGGCCAGAGCCCCGCGGAGTTGGTCGGCATAGCTGACCGCGACCGTGTCGTAGGAGGTCCGGGTGTCTGCCAACCAGCGGTCCGCGTTCATGGCTCGACAGCGTAGTGCAGCGATCAGGATGACGAACCGGATCAACTGAGATCAACGACGAATCGGACCAGGCCACTTGAGACGGAGACCAGATCCTGCGAGACGGGACAGGCCTTCGTCTCAGCGAAGCTTGACGAACTGCTGGTTTGTCTCAGCGAAGATTGACCACTTCGGTCACGTCCGGTGATGAGTCCCGTAGACCGCCGAGCGCCAGAATCGTCATCACCACCACAGCCCCCGCCGCCACGCCGAAACCGCCGTGCGCACCGCCCGCGTCCACCACCCGCCCCGCGACCGCCGCGGCGCCCGCTATTCCTGCCGCGCTTGCGGAGTTGCCCCAGGTGAACGCCTGGGTGAGGACGGCGCGCGGGACCGACGACTCAGTGAGGACGGAGGTGAGGATCAGGAGGACCGGGACACCGAGTCCGGTCAGAGCGAGGGTGGCGCCAACCGCGAGGGGCGCGTCGAGGAAGGTCAGCGGGAGGCTCGCGACGGCGAGGCAGGCGGCGGCTGCGGCCTGGTGGCGCTGGGGTGAGCCGCCGTGGCGCCATGCTCCGTAGGCCCAGCCACCCAACAGATTGGTGCAGTTGGAGGCGGAATAGAGCAGCGCTGCCGCATCCGGTGTGCCGCGTCCGACGGCGTACGCGGCGACGGACACCTGCATCGCGCCGAAGAACACCCCGAGCGCGAGGCCGAGCGCGACCTGTCGCAGGAATGCGGAGCGGAGCAGGGCGCGTCCGGCATTCCGGCGTTCGGCGCGGCCGGTGAGGGACGGCATGGTGCGGCGCTGGGCGGCGAGGACAAGCCCGCCGCCGACGACGAGCGCAGCGGCGAGCAGCACCCCGGAGCCCGGGTGGCCCGCCGCACCGAGGACGCTCACCAGGGCCGGCCCGGCCAGGTAGGACACACCGTTGGCGAGGGCCTCCAGGGCGAAGGCGGTGGGCAGCGCGGCAGCCCGTTCGCCGGACAGCAGGGCGGACCAGCGAGCGGCGGACAGGGCGCCGAGCTCCACCGCACATCGGTGCGCGCCATCGGTCCCGCCGCACCGCACTGGGCACGCGCCACGGGCGGGCGGGCTCTGATCTCAACGGGGCGATGATCGGCCAGATTCTGCTCAGGAGGGCAACGGAGCATCGTCGTCCGGCTTCCGCGGGGAAGGTCGACCTCGGTTACCTGTTTCTGCCGCGGGCGTGGGGATACGGGTATGCCGCCGAGGCGTGCGCGGCGGCACTCGACTGGCTCGAAGGCGTCCTTCCCGGCGAGCCGGTGGTGCTCGCCACCCAGACCGCCAACGCCGGCTCGATGCGCCTCGCGGCAAAGCTGGGGTTCATTGAAGTGGAGCGGTTCCGGGCCTGGGACGCCGATCAGTGGCTCGGCCTGCGGTCCCCAAGAGCGTCTTCCGATTGAGCCCGACAGCTCGGATCCGGGTCACTGAAAACGCCGCCGCGGTGGATCACGACATCGGCAGCGCCGATCACGTCGGTGGCCTCATGGGTCCTGGTCCAGTCGTCGACGATCCGTGCTGCGGGCAGATCGACGCGCTGGCGGACCCGCGCAGTGACCTGCGCGGGCGTGCGGGCGAGCAGCCGGCGTCCCGTCGAGCTGCTGGCACCGATGTCAATGATCTTGTGAACGTCTGGACATAGAACTGGCGTGGGTTGAGCCCGGTGAACGGGGCTATCCAGGACGTCTCCGACGCCGTGATCACACGAGCCACGCCGTGATCATCCCATTCCGGCTGAGCCTTCCAGCCGGGCGAAGGCGAGGATGTCGGGGACCGCTTCGCGCAGGCTCGCGAAGTGACGGTGTACGCCGGTCACCGCAGCCGCGGTGTTGACGCCCCACACCGTCATGCCGGCCCGCAGCCCTGCTTCGACTCCGGAGGGGGCGTCCTCAACGACCAGGCAGTTCTCGGGCCGGACACCGAGCTGCTCGGCGGCCAACAGGTAGGGCACGGGCGAGGGTTTGCCTTCTTCCACTGCGGCGGCGTCCACGATGACGCGCGGGACCGGCAGGCCCGTCCGGGCAAATCGCCCGCGTACCCGGTGCTCGTAGTTGGAGGTCACGAGCGCCCATGCCCCCGACGGCAGGATGCCCAGCAGCTCCGACGCGCCGTCGAAGGCCGTATAGACGCCGGACCGGACGTCCTCGTCCTCCAGTTCGTGCAGCGCAGCCAGGCACTCCCTTGGATCCTGGTCCGGAGCCACCTTGGCGAAGGTCTCCATCGGCCGCGTCCGCAGGGCCACCCGATAGACCTCAGTCGCGTCCAGTCCGTATCGCCCCGCCCACCTTGCCCAGACCCCGCGCTGGTTGTCCACGGCGTCGATCAACGTGCCGTCGACGTCGAAGAGGACACACTTCCTAAGGCCGGGCTGCACACGCTCACTGGTCACGCCATGATCATGCCAGGAGAACCTGAAGATCATGCCACTGAGAACCACAGCATCCAGCCCCACCAGTACCACCCACTTCCATGCCTGCTCCGTCGCGGCCCGCAGCGCGACCCGGGCCGTGAGGATGTCGTACAACTCCGCGGAGTCCAAGGCTGTTGTACCGCCGTCCGTGATCGGCATTTCGTCTGAACGCGCGTTCGCCGGGTGCTCGGAGTCGGGCGTGGTCGCGGTTGAACTGCTGGTAGTGCTCGGGTTGTTCGCTGTGGTGGTAGTAGGGGGTGCGGACGGTGACGCCGGCGCCCTGGTGGGCACGGTCGGCCAGGACGAGGACCTGCCGGGTGAGGCAGGCCTGGATGATGCCGTGGGCGCGGGCGGAGGTCAGGTCGTGGGTGCGGCCGGCTGTCGCGCGGGAGAACCAGAGCAGTGTGCCGTCGGGCCGGGCGATGACCTTCACGTTCATCCCATGCCGACGGTGTTTCATCGGGTAATGCGGCTCGTCCACCTTGACGCGGTCGGGGGGATGAGGGTGCCGTCAACGATGACGTGGTCGCCTTCGCCGAGACCGGTGAGAGCCTCCTGAAGGCCGGGTGCCCAGGATGACAGGACGTCCAACGCCTCGTCGACGTAGCGCCACGCAGTGCTCTCGGATATACCGAAACCCGCGCCAAGCTGGGCGAACGTCTCGTTCTTGCGTAGGTGTACCAGGGCGAGCAGTGCCTGTTGGAAGCAACCGAGCCTGCGCCAGCGGGGGTTGCGTGCGGCGGTGCTCGTACAGCAGCCGGGCAACATGCTCGACGAGCTCGTGCGGCACGTCGAGCATGGCAGGATACGGAACCAAGCTGACGAGCCCATTTCACCCATCAGCACAGGATGAAAGAGGCTCAGTGTCGCTTGCCTGGGCTGGGCAGACTGCTTTGCGCCGTCCGTACGTTCGTTGAGGATTCGTTCACGGAGGGCCGAGCCGCGGGTTGCGGAGCTGATGGTTGCCACGGCCGTAGTTCTGGAACTTCGGTGATGCGCGACAGTTGGCACCTCCGTGCTTGACCACACCTTTGCGCATGCTGCCCCACCCCTTCGCCGCGTCCTGGGGCCGCATGCGCACCCCGCGCGCCTGCGCCCCGAAGCCTGTCGGGACAGGGGGCGATGCGCGGCCGAGTAGCAGAGGAACTGTCAGGCGTCGTTCTCCCGGACAGGGATGACAATCTCGTCGACAAGCCAGCGGGCGGCCTTGTCCGGATAGGGGCGGGGCAGCGCGAGTACGACGTGCCGGATGCCGGCAGCGGCGAGTGCGCGGACGTGGGCGCGGGTGGTGGCCGGGTTGGCGTAGTCGACGATGATCTGCGCGGAGCGGGTGATCTCGGCTGGGTCGCGGCCGATCGCCGTGCAGTGCGCGTCCAGGACGCGGGCGCGCTCGGCGATCCAGTCGGTGCCGTTGTGGGGCGGGCCGGGGACGTTCCAGATGTCGGCGTGCTCGGCGATGATGCGCAGGGTGCGGTCGCCCCAGCCGCCGAGCAGCAGCGGCGGGCCGCCGGGCCGGACCGGGCCGGGGCCGTTGCGGGTGCCACGCAGAGTGGTGAAGAGGCCGTCGTGATCGAAGACCTCCTCGGTCCACATGCGGCGCAGGATGGTGATCGTCTCGGTGAAGCGGGTCAGGCCCTCGCCGGGACTCGGGAGCGGGAGGCCGTAGGCGGCGTACTCGGCGACGGCCGGGTTGGGGCCGTCGGGCTGTCGGGTTCCGCCGACGCCCAGGCCCATGATCAGGCGCCCTTTGGAGATCACGTCCACGGTGGTGGCGATCTTTCCGAGGTGGGCGGGGGTGCGCAGCATGTTGCTGGTGACGAGCAGGCCAAGGCGGAGTCGGGTGGTGCGAGCGGCCAGCGCTGCCAGCAGCGTCCAGCCCTCCAGGACGGCGCCACCGGGCGGCGCGACCAGCGGCATCAGGTGGTCCCACAGCCAGGCGTCGTCGAGTTCGGGCAGTTCGTCGGCGTCCTCCCAGACGCGGAGGATGTCGTCGTAGGCCAGGTGCATGGGCGTCGTCTTGACGCCGAAGCGGAGCGCGCGGTGAGGTGCGTCAATGGGCATGACGATCAGGATAGGTGATCGTCAGAACTGCTGACTATCAGGCACCGGTTAGGATTTTGGGATGGCGGAGAATGACGACGACGGGGCCGCGGTCGAGGAACTGCTGGGCACGCGGCTGGGCTACCTGCTCAAGCACGCGCAGCTGCAGCTGGCCAAGCACGCCGGGCCCGCACTGGCCCCGTTCGGGCTGGACGCGCGGGAGTTGGCGGTGCTCGCGGTGCTGGCGGCAGACCGCCCGCTGTCGCAACTGGAGGCCGCGCGGCGGCTGGGCGTGGACCGTACGACGATGGTCGCGCTCGTCGACGCGCTGGAGGGCAAAGGGTTGGTGGAGCGGCGCCGCAGTGAGGAGGACCGCCGCCGCAACGTCGTTGAGTTGACAGAGCGGGGCAGACGGGCGCGGGCCGATGCGGAGAACGCCCGCGAGGCGGCGGAACGCGAGTTTCTCGCCCCGCTCGGCGAGAAGGACGCGGCGCGCCTGGTAAAGGCGCTGCAGGTGCTGATCAGAACTCCGAACAGACCCTGACAGGCCCTCATTCTGGCGGC
Source organism: Streptomyces canus (assembly GCF_030816965.1). NCBI lineage: Bacteria > Bacillati > Actinomycetota > Actinomycetes > Kitasatosporales > Streptomycetaceae > Streptomyces > Streptomyces canus. The sequence goes on along the minus strand of NZ_JAUSYQ010000002.1, from coordinate 10,426,664 downwards.
CGCCGGTGTTGAGCAGCCCGGCGCTGGGGTCGACCAGGAAAGGCGCGGCAAGCGTCCCGGAGGTCAGGCCGATCGCGGTGGCCAGGAGGGTGAGCAGGAGGTGCTGCGCGAGCAGGGCGGCGGTGACGGTGGCAGGTCCGGCGCCGACGGCCTTGAGCAGTGCGGCACGCCGGTTGTCCCGGGCGGCGCGTGCTGTCGCGAGTGAAGCGAGGGGGACGATCGCGGCGACAGCGAGCAGCCGGCCGCCGACTCCCAGGGCGGGCTGGATGTTCCTGATCATGGCCTTGTCGGTCTGGAGGACGTCCTGCCAGCCATGCGTGTTGACCCAGTCGTCGGCCTCGCTCCAGCCGGCGAACGCGGTCGCCATCCAGTGCTGCGCCGCGGTGGGATCGTTCAGCTTCAGATAGATCAGGTGGACTCCGGGGTCGTCGCTCGACGCCCTACGGGTGTCTGCGGAAGTGAGCCACATCCTGCCGCCGAAGTCGGACGTCCCGGGCCCCTGCGCGTTGTCACTCCACGGATACACCGAGGTGGCTGCGCTGATCGCGGTTCCGACGACCGGGTAGTCACGTCCACTGACGGTGACGTGGTCACCGACGCCTACGCCGAGTGCTTTCGCGAAGCCGCGTTCGAGCACTGCGCCGCCGGGCCGTACCCAGGTGCCGGAGGTCACCAGCGGCTGGTCTACTGCGGCATCTTGAGAGGGGTCGCGCCCTTCGACCGCGGTGTGTGCACTCTTGCCGTGGGCCTTGATGTACGTGTCGAACGCGAAGACGAGGCTGGCCTGTTCGGCCACGCCGGGAGTGTCTGCGAGGCGTGCGGCCACGCCGGACGGATCGGCGGACGTCGTGACGGCGATGATGTCCGGCCCCGCGGTGGCCGCGCGCGTCTGCGCGTACCCGGTGTCGACGGCGTTACTGGTCGCAAGGCCGAGGGTCAGGCTCGTACTTGCGATGGTGACGGCGAGCAGGTAGACACGAGCCCGCGGTCACCCAGCACCAGCATCCCCGGCCCGAGGGAAGGAGCCAGGCCCTCGACCAGGACTCGTTCCTTGACCCGGTAGGAGTCGACGACCGCGTCCACGATCACGTGAATGCCGGCCTCGACCAGGACCGCCAGACGGACCAGCGGACAGCCGGTCGGCCCCTTGTCCGGCCTGGCCCGCACCCGGCCCAAGGCCGTCTCACTCGCGGCGGTGTCGGCCACCGCGAGCGTGGTGCCGTCGATCGCCATCACCCGAAGCCCCGCCAGAACGCACCCGGCGTCCGCTCGTCCGCCACCACCGCACCAGCGTGCACCAGCAGTTCCGGAACGGCTCGACGCCCAGTTTCCGGCGGGCGCGGAAGACTGCGGCCTTGTCCGGCACCCGCCACGATCCCCACCCGTCCTCGTGCCGGGCCGGCTCCGCGAGCAGACGTAATACCTCGTGACAGGGCTCAGGGCAGAACAACGCCCTGGCCAGCACGAAGTACCCCGTCAGCCGCGGAGGCAGCAGCCGCTGCCGCACCTCATGGACTTGAGTCTCCGCCAACACTGCATCCACCTGCTCTGGCGGGGAACACCTGAGTGAGGTCCCCGAGCCCCACACGATCGACCAGCCGAGCAGCCACGGAACACCACCCCTGGTATTCGTTGGACTGCCAACTCAGCCCAAGGTCAAAGGCATTGACGTTAAAGATCAAGCTAGCCGAGGCGCGTTCACCGCGCTGTGCATCCTGAGGAGCTACTCGCGCCTGACGCGCATCGTGCCCAGCATCGGGTTCGGGCGGTGCCCGGTCGGGTCATGCCGGGGTGAGCACGATCTTCTTACCGCCGGCCCGTCCGGTGACCACCCGGGCGAACGCAGCCGGTCCCTCGCTCAGCGGCAGGGATTCCGGGGCGAGTTTCAAGGTTCCCGCGGCGGCCTGCTCCGCCAACTGGACAAGCTGCGCGGCGTTGGGCTCGACGTAGAGGTCCCAACTCGTGATGCCTCGCTCCTCCGCAGGCGCGTCCGAGGTCAGGGAGCACACTCGGCTGCCGTCCCGCACCAAAGGCAGGGCAGCATCCGCCGTGCCGGTGGCGACGATGAGGGCGGCGTCGAACCCGCCGCGTACCGTAGCCGACCAGTTCGCATCGCGGTAGTCGACGACCTCCCTCGCTCCCAGACCGAGCAGGCGCTCTGCAGCGGCAGCAGACGCGGTCGCGGTCACCTCGATCCCCTTGGCCGCGGCGAGCTGGACGGCCAGGGCTCCGGTGGCCCCACCTCCGTTGGTGATCAGGAGCCGCTGGCCTTGGCTAAGGTCCAGCTTCTCCAGGGCCTGCCAGGCGGTGAGTCCGTTGACCGGCAGCGCCGCGGCGTGCACGGCGTCCAGCCCGGGTGGGCAGGCTGCCGCGTGATCCGCGTTGATCAGAACGCGTTCGGCCCAGAAGCCGCTTCCCCCGGGCAGCGGGGCCTCGTGCGCGAGCACCCGGTCACCTACGGCAAACCGGGTGACACCCGCGCCGACGGCCAGCACCTTGCCCGCGCCCTCCACTCCCAGCGCCGCCGGTGGGCGCAGCCCCACGTCCCAGCCAGCGCCGTTGAGCAGTCCGTCCCACGGGCCGACCCCGGCCGCCTCAACCGCGACCAGGATCTGACCGGGCCCGGGAGATGACGGTTCGGGCACCTCCAGCAGGGCGACTTCCTTCTCGGCCCCCGATACCGGAGGTCATCAAGGCTGGGCGAACCGTAGGTGTCGTCGTTCGGCCAGTTCCTCTGCGCTCACCACGGTCAGAACCGGGGTACCCGGCGGCGCGAACATGGTCACCACCAGCTCCGACTGCGCGTCCGGAAGGTTGTTGGCGCCCACATAGTGGATCACGTCGCCCCCGGGCTCGAACACGGCGTCACCGGCCTTGAGCACCCGGGGCGGCTGCCCCTCCAGCTCGAAGAGGATCTCGCCCTGGGTCACGTAGCCGAAGATCGGTCCGGGGTGCCGGTGCGGCGGCGCGCCGGGGTCACCGGGCGACAGGGTGACCCGGACGGTCCTGGCCTCGGAGCCTGCCGGGATCCCGGCCGTCGCCTCCGGCCGGGTAGCGATCACCTCGACGCCTGGGGGCAGGTGTGCCTGCTCAGCGCTCATGTATTTCTCCAATCAGGAAGTGTCCATAGTGGAGACAAGACAGCCTCCCGCTCTGTGACGGCCACGCGGCGAACCGGCCCAGGGCCGCCGCACTGTTCGCCAAGCCCGGCATCCCACCAGCAGCTCCTGGAAGTCATTGCGTCTGGCAGCTGGCAACTGCACCAACCGGCCGCCGAGCCCGCGTCTTCAGCCGTAGTCATGACGGAAGAGCGGTCAGAACCCTTCAGTTGGCCGCTCTGAGTGTCACAGTTGGCCACGTCCCGTGCCCTCAGCCAAAAGGAGTGTGCTTGGTGAACTCGATCGTGCAACCGGACGGAGTCGCAGGCGAGTGGCGGGCTCGAGTGGCCTCCGTACGCCGCGAGCTCACCGAGCACGGGCCGCCGCGGAGTCCCGATGGCGCTCCGGACTTCGCCACCGTCACGCTGCCGGAGCGCGACTGTGATCAGGTACGTGACCTCCTGGTGGATGAGCGAGTCGGCACGGTCGTCGAGATCGGGCTCGCCTATGCCAGCTCGGCGCTGGCGATCAGTGAGGCGCTGCTGTGCACCGGTGCACGGAACCCGCGGCATGTGGTGATCGACCCGTTCCAGTACACGGCGTACGACGGTGTCGGGTGGGAGCTGCTGCGCAGCGCCGGCCTGGACGACATCGCTGAGCTGGTGACCGAACCATCGCAGCGGTTCCTTGCCCGGTTGGCCGACGCGGGTTTCGCCGCGGACGCGGCGTTCGTCGACGGCAGCCACCACTTCCACAACGTGTTCGTCGACCTCCACTTCCTGGGCGAGATCGTCCGACCTGGCGGCGTCGTGCTGCTCGACGATGTCTCGTGGCCATCGGTCGGCGCTGCCGTGGCGTACTTCGAGACCAATCTGGGGTGGCGTTCGATACCGGGCGCTCTGGCCGACGGGACCGCCGACCCGGCCAGCGGTCGACCGCGGATTGGCGCCTACCGGCTGCCCGATCCGCGCCCGACGCCGGACTTCAAGGAGTTCCGACCGTTCTGCTGATTCGGGTGGGCTCGCGAGGCAGGCGTCTCGACCCGCACCGCGCAGCGCTACCGCGCCGGGCAGCTGAAGAAGCCACAGAAGAAGCTCCAAGCCGCACTGGTGGAGGAGACCCAGTCCCAGTGGCAACCGCAGGGCAGGGCGTCCTGGGTCGGACGTCCGTCCATGCTGACGGCGTCCTCTCGCACAGAATCCTGACCACCAGTCGAATTACATCGGCACGAGCGTGCCCGTGGTGGCGCAGCCCATCACACGCACGGGTGGCAGTTCGGCAAGGACCCCATTGTGAGAGAGCCGGTGGCAGATACTGACGCGATGGCGATGAGTGTGGGGTAGGAGCCGTGGCCCTCCGCCTCGCGATGCATCGCACGGGCCGCCGGCCGGGCGGCCTCCTTACGGTTGGTGACCTTCGCGCCCCCGTCCGGGCTCACACTCGCCGCCCCGCCCTCTCAGGCGGAAAAGACGGGGCAGGCGTTTAATCGGATGTGCGCGGGACGCGGGGTTGTTAGGTTCACCGTGTGCCGAAGCTGAATCAGATCATCGCAGTCGAAAAGGGCGTCAAGTCCAAGGCCCTCCAGGAGCTCACCCAGGCTCACCAGGACGTGCAGAAGCCCGCCCTGCTGGCCGGCATCTCCCGCACCTACCAGCCCAAGGACGAGGAGGGCGAGCAGCTGCCGCCCGAGTCCACGCGGGTGCAGATCAAGGCCGAGGATGCTCTGCGGGCGACCGCCGGGACGCTGACGCGGCTCTTCGACGTGACCGCGACGAAGGACTGGGCGAACCGGTCCGCGGTCGCGGACGTGGTGGTCGACGGTACGGTGCTGTTGCCCCAGGTGCCCGTCCCCTACCTGTTGTTCCTGGAGAAGCAACTCACCGACCTGCACACCTTCGTGCGCAAGTTGCCCGTGCTCGACGCCTCCGAGTCTTGGAACCTGGACCCCTCGACGGACTCGTGGAAGACGGACCCGGTGCGGACCATCCGCACGAAGAAGGTTCCGCGCAACCACGTGAAGGCCGAGGCCACGGAGAAGCACCCGGCGCAGGTCGAGGTGTACTACGAGGACGTCCCGGTCGGTTACTGGACCACGGTGAAGTTCTCCGGCGCGCTGCCCGCCCGGCGGGTCAATGAGCTCCTCGACCGCGTTGAGAAGCTCCAGCAGTCCGTCAAGTTCGCCCGCGAGGAGGCGAACAACACCGAGGTCACCGACCAGCGGGTAGGCGACGCGGTATTCGGCTACCTGTTCCGGTAGCCTCCACACACGCCCTCCGTCGCGAGCGGAGGGTGCGCGATGAGCGCAAGCTGAAACTGATGTTGAAGCTGATGAAGGGGTGTCAGTTGGGGGTTCGAATCCCTCTCCCCGCACCACGTGCGGGGGTGGCCCAAGCCTGGCAGAGGCGGCCCCGTGAAACTCAGATTCTCGCTCCAGTCTCAGTATTCGCCGCCGAACACCGGATCGACCGAGCGTGGGCGAACATCGACGGATGGGGGTTCAAGTCCCCTCGGCGCCTCTCTCGTGGCGCTGTAGTTCAAAGGCAGAACACGTCGATCTCAACATGACCCGCGGTTCTTAAACGCCGCCGGTGTGCGCAAATGGGCGGCAAGCTGGAGCCCGGGAGCTGGACATGCTCCCGGGCTCCGTCACGTTCCGGCCCGCGGCTTGTGCTGTGACCGGGAACGTTCACCGGGCTGCAGCAAAATTAGCTCTCGCTGGCCTTCCCCTGTAGTCGATGGCCGGGCCCTTCATCGGACTCAATTCTCTGCGCTGCGCAATGTGCCAGCGGCGGAGAGCAGGAAGTCAGCGAAGTGCTCGGTCAGTGGCTCGTCCGTGAGTGGCTCCAGGAACAGGAACTGGCCCTGTGGGTTCACCTCGAGCCATACCGGCTGCCCGTCCGGCGTGAGCTTTAGATCGACGACGCCCATACGTAGCCCCAGTCGGCGCAGGACAGTGGCCACCTGACGGTGGACGTCCTCGGGAACGGGCCAGGGTGATATGGGTACTTGGAGGTCAGGCCGCCAGTCGAGTTCTTCCGTCTCGATGAGCGCAGCATACATTCGCTCGCCGAAGCAGTTGAGCCTGACGTGCCGACAGCCTTCGATGTACTCCTGGTAAGTGGCGGGACACACCTCGAACGACGGCGCCGGGATCGATTCGGGGTCGTCGACCCAACGTGTCCAGAGGGACGGTCCGCGGGCACCGACAACCGGTTTGACGATGGTTCGCCCGACCTGCCGTGTAAAGGCTATGACGTCCGCTCGAGACTGCGAGATCAGGGTGCGTGGTACTCGGAAGCCGACCTCCCGCGCCACCGCGAGTTGGTACACCTTGTCGGCAGCCCGATCGGTCGCCTCGGGTGGCGAGATCCACTGGCCGTCAAAAGCGGCGGCAAGGATACCGCCGAGAGCACCGCGACAGTCGTTGTTCACGAGGCTGCGCTCATGGGTGTTGCCCGCGTGCGCGGCGATCTCCTGATCGGCCCTGGGGCGCCGCCACCACAAGACAGCAGCCTCCTCAGGCGCGACAGCGACGCCCTCGGAGGTCAGGAGGGTCGCGGTCTGTTTTCCATTGGCACCTTCGTCGCTGTGCGAGTACCAGGACAGCGACGGCCTGCCGGCGATGGTGTCGCTCTCCACAATGTGGAAATCGCGCTTTCCCCGGCTGCGTACCGCATGCTGCACAGCGAGGGCGTGGAGGTCGTCGCGGACCGAGACAGCCAGTATCACGCCAGGCCGCAGTCGTCGCTGTGGCTCGCCTCGCCATACGAGCACCCGGTTTCGGAGGCCACACCTGCGAGATTCTCGGCAACGATCTCAAGCCCTGTGGTCTGCCGAACCGCTTGCTCCCAAGCCCGCAGCTGCTCAGGGGTCTTCAGGAGCACATAGCTATCGGGCTGTGCACGGAAAACGACCGGGGGCGGCATCTTGATGACGTCCTCCGTGTACTCATCCAGCGGATCGCCTAGCTTGAAGTCAGGCATCGTGCCCACCTCGGATCGGTAGTCGACTTCGCTTACTTCTACGAAACCACCGATGGGCCATCCGTGCTCGTTGGGCCCGTCGTGATCTCGGTTGAGGTGCTCTCGGCGGCCGAGGTCTTCGAGGAACCGGACGAGGAGTCCCCGGCCCATTCGGACAGTTCCCATACCCGACTCCACCATTGGGCAGCTCGGCCTCCGGCTTCCGCATGGAGGTCGAGAACGAACAACAGGTGGCCCGGCTGGAGCACTTCCTCGATCAGTACGAGGACTTCAAGGCCGGAGTGCGGATGCCGCCCCGGCTGGCCACGGAGTTCGCCCACGTCCGTGACGAACTCTGCGACTTCCCCGGCCGCACGATCGATGCCGCACGGCAGACAAGCGGGGCCGCGAACCAGCCAGCTCGTCACGCCTGGGTGGGGTCCTTGATGAAGCGGTGCGGGTGGGCGGTCCTGACGTACTTCATCGCGCTGTCGGGTGCGACCCCGAAGACGCGCATCAGGTGGACGGGGTCGGCGGTCTCGTGCGCTCGTCCAGTTTGCCGGCCGCAGGAGCTCGGCTATCGGCTCTGAACTGCGACGATTCATAGAAACGGCTCTCGGCAATCGCGTCCTTGGGCCGCCGCTTGGGCCGGAACCCGTAGGAGACCGGCTTGAAGTCGGCCTCGAAGATCGGTTCCAGCACCAGCTTCAGCGCGGCCTGAACAACCCGGTCGGCGATCACTGGGATCCCCAGCCGCCTCACCTTTCCTGACCCGCCCGGCTTGGCATCGTGCGCTCCCGCACCGGTAGCGGCCGGAACGTGCCCCGTTTGAGCGGGGCACGAAGGGCATTCAGGAATCCGGGGATGCCGATCCTTTCCTCGACGTCGGCGGCGCTGAGGCCGTCGACGCCGGGAGTGTTGGCTCCCCGGTTGTCGGCGACCCGGTCGAACGCCACAAGCAGCGTCGCCGGATCGTGCACGAAGTTGAACAGATCGCCGAACCGGCGGCCAGGGTCAGCCGCCGAGCAACGGTGAAGCTTGGCCTGCATCTCCGATGCCCGCTGACGCGGACCAACAGGGTCTGCGTCCGGCGTAGCACCGCCGTTCGGCGGTGCGTCTTTCGGCATTGCAGCGTTCTTCGCTTCTCGATCCCGCTGCCGCCCTCCTCATGCTCCGGGCTCTCCCTGCTCGGAGTACTAGGGCGGCTCCGCCCCACCTGGCCCGTTCGGCGGTCGACGCACCTATCCCCGATGGCGAACTGGCAGGCCGCCACCGGGGAGTTGAGACCGGATGGTTCCCGTGTTCACTGTGTTTCGCTCGTCGAAGTAGGAGCCCAGCTGTGTCCCTGCGGCATCGCCACGAGTACGCCGTAGTCCTTCCTCGTGGCCTCCCGGACGGTTCGAAATACCGGCCAGGGAGTTCCCACCGCCAACGGCGGTGAGTGCGCACCGCTTCCGGCCCAGATCCACCAGGTTCGAGCCGGTGTAGTCATTAAGAGACGTAAAGACGCCGGTTCCTCGCGTACTCCTCTCCGTCCCGCTCACCGAACCCGCACCATCTGGCAGTACTGGCACGTCCCGGCTTTGTCACGGCCGCTCCCGCCCTCCCCGGCATCACCCGGATCAGACTGCCCCCAGCTCCACCTCCCTGCTACGACAGGTCAGCGGCGAAGGTCTCTCACCTCCACACGAAACACAGCGCCTCACGGCGCAACTCGAAGCAGAGCCAGGCGCCGCGCTCCGCCGCGGTGCTCTTACCCACGGCCAGGTCTCCTTCTTCCACACCTCGACCGCATCGTCGTCCCGCTCGATGGCCCGTCTGGCCGGCTGCTGCCATGCCGCTTCAGTAACCGCCACGTGCCCTCGACGGTGCAGGAGACGTGGAACAGCCGGCCGATCAGCGTCTTGATCCGCGCCAGCGTCCACCGCTGGTCCGCCCAGCCATGGACCAGCGGGCCACGCTCCAACTCTCGCTCCAGCCTGGCGATCTGCGTTTCGCTGAGCCGGGACCGACCCGGAGAGCCCTGCGACAGGACCCCGGCCTCGCCGTGCTCGCGCCAGGCCCGGCGCCACCGTTCCACCGACCGCTCGCTCACCCGCAGAGCGGCGGCGACCTCGCGGTTCGTCTCCCCACCCTCGAAGCAGACGACGGCCTGCAGCCGGATCCCCTCGCGCGCGGCCCTCTCGGCGTCGGTCAGCCCACCACCCTGCGCGTATCTCAGGACCGCGGTCCGGCCGGAGTCTCGAAGCCAGGCTTCGCCCATGCCGCCTCAGCACCGGTCCGGAGACTCTGACGAGCAGCTGTCTGTCATCGACGGCTTGACCGCCCAGCCGTTCCAGGACGAGGAAGGGCGGCCAGGAGAGAACGGCCAGTGGAGCGGGCCTGGCTCAGTGACCTGCACCGGCTGTCAGTTCGGGTCCAGCCGGTGGGCGAGGTCGTGGGCGGTGGCGCCGGTGAGGTCTCCGACGTAGGACCCGACGACCTCGATACGGCCGTCGGTGATCGACGAGGTCACGAAGGGGGTCCCCCAGAGCTTGCCGTCGATGACGATGGCGATTTCGTTGCGTGGGGCCGGGGCCGACGCGATGGAGCCGGTGAGGGCGGCGAAACGGGTCCGGTCGGCGGAGTCGAGGGTCACCTCGACCCGCCAGGTGCCGTCGGCACCGCTCTTGTCGGCCTTCGCGGAGGCGACCTGGACGTCGGTCATGCCTCTGGCCCGGTCGGCCTGGACGCAGAACTCCGGGTGGGTCGCGCTCGCGGGCACGGGGTAGCCGCCGCTGCCCTGGGCGCAGGCGTGTTCGTTGGACGAGGTGACCGGCAGGAAGGAGATCAGGGCCGCCTTCCCGGTGTTCGTGGTGTCGCCCCCCGCGGCGGGCTGACGTACGTGGGCGCGCAGGGTCGCGCCGTCCGCGACGGCCACCCAGGCGGTGGCGACCGCGACGGCGGCGACGACGCCGACACCGGCACGGGCCAGCCGCTGCCGCCGCCGGGCGATCCGCAACGCGCCGTCGGCCAGGCCGACCAGATGGGCTCCGGCGGCGTCACCGCCGCTCCCCCGGACCTGGGCGTGCAGGGCGTCGTGCAACGACGTTTCGTGCAGCGGGTGTTCGGTCGAGTCGTTCATGCGACGACGCCCCTTCCGGAGGCGGTGGAGGAGGCGGCCGACTGCCCCTCCTCGGCCAAGGCGGTACGGAGAGAAGCGAGGGCCTTGTGGGTCTGGCTGCGGACCGTCCCCTGGGCGACACCCAGAATCGCGGCGATCTCCGCGTCCGGCCGGTCCTCGAAGTAGCGCAGCACGACCACCGCACGCTGGCTCTTGGGCAGCCGCCGCAGCGCGGCCATGATGTCCTGCCGCTGGACCACGGTGTCGGCCCAGTCGACGGCCTGCGCGGACGGCTGGTCCGGCAGGGTGTCGGTGACCGTCTCCCGTCCCCAGCTGAGCAGTCGGAAGCGGTCCACCTGGGCGTGGTAAAGCGCCCGGCGCACATAGATCTCCGGCTGCTCCCGGTCGCGCAGCTTCGACCAGCGCCGTGCGGTGGCGGCAAGCGCGGTCTGGAGCAGGTCCCGGCCCTGCTCCCAGTCCCCGGTGAGCAGGTAGGCCGTGTGCAGCAGCGATCTCGACCGTGCCGCCACGAACTCGCGGAACTGGCGTTCCTCGTCGGCGTTCAATGCGCCCTCCCTCGTTCCCCTGTAAAGACGGGCGCGGAAGGAGGTTCGACTGCCCCGCCGGCCAGACTTTCTCGCCCCGAGCCCGCCGGGCTCCTCGCGGGGGCGACGTGACGGCCTCTACGGTCAGAGCATGGACATGATCAGCGGCGTCGTCAGCATCACGTACTCGCACTTCTCCATCAGCGAGCGTGTCGAGCCGTGCTTCGACAACGCCACGCAGGCACCGGACTTCCGTACCGACCACCCAGTGATCCTCACGCCCGGCCGGCTTTACTCGCCAATGTACGGAGCCGGATGGGCAGATCCGGCCCCACCACAGGCCCCGCAATGCCCGCCATGGGCCGGCTCTCCGGCGGGCAGGACGACGACCGCTCGCTGGCGGCTGCAGCCCGTTACGACTCAGCCGCGCGGTCCCGCCCCCTGCAGGAGTGTGTCGATGACGAGCGTGGCCAGGGCGTCCGGGTCCTGTGCGGCGGGATCCTGCTCCGCGTCGGGCCTGTTGATGGCTTCGCCGAGGAGGGCGTAGTACACCTGCCCCGTCCACTCCAGATCTGTGTCCGGGGCGAGCAGCCCCTCGCGTTGCGCCCCGGTTCATGAGATCGACGGTGTGGGTGTTGATCTCGTCCCGGAGGGCGGCTGCGGCGGGGGTGTGAGCCGTGGCGTGACGCCTCGTCGGCGGTGTTCAGGCCGAAGCCGAACGAGACCGAGACCAGAAGCACCGGCAGGACGTGCAGTCCGCTGCCGGGCTTGACGATGCTGAAGAGGCCCACCTCACCGCCGTGCTCTCAGCGCGTGTTCCACCCCACGCGTACTCGCTCAGGGCCGGAGCATCAGGCGCACGGCGGCGGACGCGAACCTCATCCGTGGTAGAGCACGCGAACGGCGTACGCGTCGGCCGGAAGTGCGTCGAGGTAGTCGTTGAAGTAGCGGCGTCGGTCGGCGTTCGCTATGTCCAGCCAGCGCCCGTCCAGAGTCAGCAGGCCGTTCGAGGGCAAGGCGGAGTCCATGGCATCGCGCACCAAGCCGTCGAGGTCGTCGCTCAGGCGGGCGATTGGGTCGCCGCCCACGATCTCTCTCAATTCCGGGTTGTCCCGGAGCGCCGCGACGACCGGCTGCGTGCGGTAGTCCTCCAGGGCCTGCGCCTGCGAATAGTTCTCGGGATCGGCGAAGTGCCGAGCCCGGAAGGCCCCGAAGGCACGGCCGGGCGGGTGGGCAGAGGCGAACTCCTGCCATGCTTCGAAGGCTCGGCGTGCTTCGGCGGCTGCCCGCGTACGCGGCGTTTCGAGGTCCAGCAGCGCGCGTGGTCCGCCGTCGCACAGCTCCGGCGGAACGTTGCGTGGCTCCCCGGACAGGGTCATGGCACCCCGGATGAGACGCGGGTCGTCCTCGTGCCCCGGGACGACCAGGAACTCGCAGCCCCGGCCGCCAATCTGCCAGTAGTCCCACCAGGTCTCGACGTCCGGATCGCCGACCCCGACGTCACGGTTGTAGTCGAACGGCGCCATCGCCGCGGTGATGGCCTGGACGACGTCCCCCGGGTCGCACGGGGGAACACACACCGTCACTCGCTCTTTTGCCATAGCTCTTTCCTCGGTCCGTTTCCACTCATGCCGTCGGCGGCGGATCGCAGGAGACGAGCCACCCGTCGCAGCCCCGCTGCCATGAGCGTGTCGCGTCCCAGATCATGTACAGATCACCGACGACGCCAAGACCGCCCATGAGCCTACCCGCTCTGCTTCCCCCGCCCGACCTGGGTTCGGACGGTGCATCGGGCACGCTGGGAGCCCTCCCAGTGACCTCGCCGGGGGTGATTCGGATGGTCCCACCGTTGACATTGCGGACCAGCGGCTGCACGCGTTGCGTGTCGAAGGCCCCATCCGGCCAGATCACGCGAACATGCTTGTTGCCGACGAATCTGTCTCGGATCGCCTCTGCCTCAGCTTGGCCCTTCGCGACGTAGACGACATTCTGGGTCTGGCCCTTGGCAGTGAGGTTCATTTTGTTGGAAACCGTGTCAGCGACGTTGCCCGCGTTGAACTCCCCCCTGGGATTGCTCTCGTTGGCGTCCCAGGTGTCGACGGCCACGATCTTGCCGTTCTTCCAGGTGACCCTGATGAAGTCCGCCGTGGTGCCGGCCGCGACATGGTCGCCGTTGGGACCGTGCATCAATCCCCTCCTGGGCAGTGCCTTGTCGTCCTGCCACAGGTACCGGGTGCCGCTGCCGTTCTTGGAACCGTCGTAGTATTTGCCGCCGTTGCGCAGGTCATCGTTCATGTAGTCGAACGCGACCTGCTCCGAAACGTTGTTCGTCCGCGCGCCCAGTGTATGCGGGACGCCGCGCTCGTCGTAGATGACCCGGCGATCTCTGACCGTGCCTTCGGTGAGCGCGCGATCCGGGTCGATCTCCGTCGGGGGCCGCGCCGCGATGGGCACTCCCCCGCGGCATACCGCCGTGCCCTCCCAGCACTCGGCGACCTGCAGGCCGTCCGGGTCGCTCTTGGTGACCGGGTTGTTGTCGGCGTAGGCGTAGCCGTTGATCTGCAGCGGGTCGGACGGGTCGATGACCGGGTCGGCGGACAGGAAGCGGCCGGTCGACTGGTCGTACTCGCGGGCGCCGAGGTGGGTCAGGCCCGTGGCCGTGTCGTCGATGCCGGTGCGCAGGTAGGAGCGCCGGTCCGGCCAGCTGGAGGGCTGGGAGCCACGTGTCTCGCCGAAGGGCTTGACGAAGCGGCGGCTCACGGTCTGCCCGCTCGTCTGGTCGACCGAGGTGGTGGAGGTGCCGAGCTGGTCGGTGAGCAGGATGCTCAGCCGGTGGCCGGTCGTGCTGCCGTACTTGGTGGAGCGGACCACTGTGGGCGCTCCGGAGTGGGCGTAACCGCGCGACGCTGCCACGATGTTGCCCTTGATGTCCACGCTCACCTCGGTCTCGCCGAGGTAGAGCACGCTGCCCGCGGCGGTGTGCTCCAGCAGACGGTTGCCCGCGGCGTTGTACACGTACGTCGTGCGGTCGGCCGGCGTCCACTGCTGGGCGGTGGTGCCGTTGCAGTCGTAGAGCTGCAGACCGGTGCTGTCCGCGTCGTTGGAGCTCGGCACGTCGACGCACTTGCCGGACGCCGGGTGGTAGAGGCTCTTGTCGGAGGTCCGGGCGGTGAACTTCTGCGCGCTGCTTCCGTCACAGGTGGCCAGAAGGATCTTGGTGCCGTTCGCGGTGCCGGAGGCGCTCGCGCACTTGCCGAAGATCCGCAGGGTGTCACCGGTCGTCCGCCACTGCTGGGCACGGGAGTTGTTGCATCGGTAGAGCTGGACAGGAGTGCCGTCGGCCGTTGAACCGTTGGCGTCGTCGAGGCACTTGCCGGACAGTCCGACAACTGCTCCGGCGCCGTCGCCGAAGCCCTTGACCTCGGTGACCTTGTCCTCCGCGCTCCAGACCAGGTTCTGCGTGCCGCCGGGCAGCGTCCTGGTCTCGGCGTTGCCGACCGATGTGTAGGTGTAGCTCGACGCGGTGCCCGTGGCCGGTGTGACCTTTGCCAGGGTGTGCGGCTGCGCGAGCGTGCCGCCGGTGCCCTGGGTGCCGTAGCCGTAGACGCTCTTGACGTCCTTCGTCGTGTCGGCGGGGTTGTGCTCGGTGAGGCTCGCCCGGTTGCCGATCGCGTCGAAGGTGAAGGACTGCCAGTAGGCGGTGATGTCGGTGGACACCGTGCCGGAGGCAGGCGCGGCGGCGTTCAGCGAGGCCGCCATGTCGCTGTCGGGCGTGGCGGCGTCCGTGGCGGAGTCCGGTGCCTCGGCGATGGGTCCTGCCGAGGACTGGCCGTCCTCCCGGTAGCCCCAGGCGGTGCCGTTGGCGGACTTGCAGCCGGTGCCGGCCGTGCCGACGGCGACCGTGGAGGTCCAGGCGTGGACCATCTCGCCCAGGTAGTCGTAGGAGAAGCACTGGGTGTCCCAGGTGCTCGTCGACCCGGTGGTCTGCTTACGGGCGCTGGAGGTGACGTTGCCCGCCCGGTCGTAGGAGTAGTAGGAGTCCGAGATCCGGTGGGAGCTGTCGGTCTCCCGGTCCCACACGGTGCGCTGGACGCGGCCGGTGTGCTCGTCGACGAAGTTCGTCGTCCACACGCGGTAGGGCTGCGCGCCGCTGACCGTGCGCAGCGGTTCGCCGTAGGGCGAGTAGGTGACGTCGGAGGTGTACCAGGTCAGGCCCGAGGTGGACTGGGGCAGGCCGTCGCTGTCGTAGCGGGTGACGACCTTTTCCTTGGCGAGGCCGCCGACCGCCGGCAGGGTGACGCTGAGCGGCTTGCCGGTGGGCGTGTAGGTGTACGCGTAGGTGTAGGTGCCCGCCAGACCGGCGGTGTCGGCCTGTGCGGGCACGACGATCTCGCGTCCGATCGGCCGGTACTCGCTGTCGTAGCCGGTGACCGAGTCGACGTAGTCGCCGGTGGCCTCGTGCCGGAGGGAGGAGGCGGGTTTGCCGGCCGCTCCAGGCAGGTCGTAGGTGAACTCCTTGACCGGCGCCGCGGTGGGCGATCCCTCGCGTACGTAGGTGACACGGCCGATGGCGTCGTAGGCGGTGTAGGTCGTCTTCTGGTTCGCGTCGGACGCCTTGGTCTGCCGGTCGAGGTCGTCGTACTCGAAGGACGAGGTGCCGAGGTCGGGGTCGGTGGAGTTGCTGAGCCGGCCGCGGGCGTCGTAGGTGTAGGTCCAGAGGTTGCCCTGGTGGTCCTTGACGGAGGTGCGGTTGCCCCGGGCGTCGTAGCCGTACCAGGTGCTGCGCCAGTCGCTGAGGTCCTTGTTGGTGAAGTGCTGCACGCGGGCGACCCGGCCGAGGGCGTCGGTGATCGTCTTCGTGGCGGGGGTGGCGCCCCCGGCGGGCTTGGCGAGCGTCCAGTCGTCGCCGTAGCTGGTGGAGTCGGAGTAGACGGGGGTGCCGCTGTGCAGCGCGGTCGTCTTCACCGGGCGCTCCAGACCGTCGTACGAGGTCCGGGTCATGCTCGGCACCAGGCTGAGGCTCTTGGGCTTGAACTGGGCGGCTTCCGGCTCGCCCTTGACCAGGTAGTCGCCGGTCTTGTCGCGGACCAGACCGTGGTCGTCGTAGCGGGTGTCGACGATGACGCGGCCGGGGCCGTGCGCCTCGCTCTGGACCTGGAACTGGCGACCCAGGCCGTCGTAGAGCGTGACCTGCCTGCTGTAGGAGCCGTCGTCCTTGATGGTCTGCACGGTGACCGCGCTGGGCTTGGTCGCGCTGGAGGTGACGGCCGCCATCTGGTAGCCGATGATCACGTCCGGGGACTGGTCGCCCGAAGAGCGGGACGCCGACCAGCCCTTGATCAGACGGCCCAGCGCGTCGTACGCACTGCGGGAGACGTGCCCGTTGGTGTCGGTGACCGCCAGGGCCAGGCCCCGGCCCGGGTCGTAGGTGGTGATGCTGGTGTGCCCCTTGGGGTTGATCGTCGTGATCGCGGTGACCGGTCCGCCGATGTCGGCGGGCGTGTACTGGGTCTCCGTGACGCCCTTGAGCGGGTCGGTGATCTTGCGCAGCCTGCCGAGCGGGTCGTAGCTGCGGCCGGTCACCACCGAGTAGCCCACGCCCGTGCCGTCCGGGGTGGCGATGCTGGTGGGCAGACCCTTGGTGGGAATCGCGCCCCAGGCGCCGTTGTCGTAACTCGTGCGGGTGGCGTTCATCAGCTGGGTCGCCGGGGCGGCGTTCGTCCAGCCGTCGCAGGAGGTCGCCGTCAAACGGACCTGCTTGGGCAGGCCGATGAGGTTGGCGTCCTCGTTGGTGACGTAGTCGGTGCGAGCGCAGGTGTAGTCGCTGAGTTTCTCGCCGCTGCCGTCGGGCCTGACGACGGCGGTCTGCACCTGCCACGGCAGCCCGTGGTCGGTCTCGAACTCGGTCTCGGTGCGCACCGCCTGCCAGCTGGAGTCGACCGTCTGGATCGCGTCCGTGCGCCGGACGTCGACCTGGTGGGCGAGGAGCGGGTCGAGTCCGCCGTCCCGGGTGCGGGAGGCCGTCTGGTGCGACCAGGGATAGTTGAGGGTGCGCTTGAGGAGCCGGCCGCCGGTGCCGTCGTAGGTGAGGGTCTCGGCGGTCATGCCGGCATACTGCGGCGCGTCGGCGGCGGCGAGGGTGACGGTGCCGGTGGAGTCCTTCACCGCGCCGCCGGTGCCGCGGAAGTAGCGGGTGACACCGTACGACTGGGTCTGCGGGACGCCCACGGTGGTGCCGCCGTTCTTCGCGCCGCGGTACGTGGACACCTTCTGATAGCCACGCCAGACGCTGTAGGTGCGCAGACTCGGCTTGGTGAGCTCGTCGTCGTCCTGGCTCCAGGCCGCGTCGCTGTAGGCGTACTTGGTGGTGACGCGGTCCGAGACGCCGGAGATCTTGTCGATCTCGGTGACCGAGTCGACGACGTACTTGTTGAACCAGGCGAGCGGGGGTTTGGCCTGTTCCGCGTCCGGTGACCAGCGCACGGGGTAGCAGGTGCCGTGGTTGTCGGCGGGGTCGACGGACGGCTCGCTGCGGCAGCCGCCGCGGTAGACGACCTCGACGTCGCCGCCGTTCTCGGTGGACACCGTGCCGATGCGGGGCCGGGTGAAGCCGGGCCGCGGGTCACCCTTGTAGCGGGGGACCAGGTTGGGCAGCTGCTGGTCCTTGAGGTAGCCGCCGAGCGGGTCGTCCTTGCTGACGACGTACCGCCCGAAGCTGACGCCGGACTCGGTCAGCACGGTGCCGGTGGTGTCGCCGGGCGCGTAGCCGGTACGGGTGACGGAGTCCAGCCACAGACCGGGCGAGGTGTTGTACCAGGCGCGCGGGAAGGAGTGGTGGAGCGTGTAGGAGTCGACGCGCCCGAGACCGCTGACCCCGGGGCGGGCGGCGTAGGTGGTCACACTGCCCAGCCGCATCCGGATCCAGAACGACGGGAAGGCAGGGCACAGCTTGGAGTCGGACTTGCAGTTGAGGTTGCCGGGACTGTCCCACCAGGGGCGGTAGGAGGCGGGGTTCTTGGTGTCGTCGAACTTGTCGGCAGCGCAGGAGCCGTCCGTCTCCAGGCAGCGCTGTTCGGCGTCGAAGACGATCTTCGCGGCGGGGCTGGTGAGGTTGTCGGGGCGCATCCCGTACTCGATGGTGTCCGGGTAGCCCCCGCGGACGTACTTCTCGGGCGTCTTGAACTTCTTGTTGACGGCGTAGTAGTTGGTCGACTTGTGCCAGGTGGCGATCATGGTGTTGCCGTGCACGTCGACGACCTTGTCCAGGCCCCAGCTCCAAGCCTGCTGCTGCTTGGTGCCGTCGCTCGCGGTGCAGCGGGAGTCGGCGAAGGCGTCCTTGTGGCAGGGCTCGCCCGGGTGGTTGCCGAAGACGGGGACGGTGAAGACGGAGTCGGTGTCGGCGTGGCCGCCGCCCACCTTGTTCAGGCCGTAGTAGTACTGCGTGCCGTCGGCAGTGGTGACGATCCAGTACTCGCCGTTGTTGTCGCCGTTGTCGCCGCCGGTCTTCAGCTCGACCCTGGTGCCGTCGTCCTTCTCCAGTCGGTAGCTGTTGGTCTCACCGACCCGCACCAGCTGGGCGGTCTTGCCCCCGAGCGACAGCACGGCGTTGTACGACACCCAGCACAGGTCGGACGTCTTGTACTTCTTGTCCTTGTTGTTGGGCGTGCCCGCGGCGGTGTCCTCGCGGTCGTCCTTGCAGGTCCGGTAGCGGCGCTCGATGTGCCCGGGGTCGTAGTTCCACCCCTCGCCGATCCACGACGACTGGGGCGAGGAGGTGGCCGTTCTGCCGTCCACCGTCTGCGAGTTGTAGTCGAAGGAGATCTCCGGCCGAGGGCCGGCGGGCGCCGGCGGCACCTGGAGCGGGTAGGACCAGGTGAAGGCGCCGGAGGAGTCGCCCGAGGCCCACTTGCCGTCGGTCGTCAGCGGCGTGGCCTTGAAGGTGCCGGCCGGTCCGGACCCGGAGTCGACGGCCCCGACGACGGCGCTGTCACCGCTCGCGGCGGCCGGCTGCGCGTAGGACGCCTGCACGACGCCGGAGCCCGAGGAGCCGGAACCGCTCGTGACGGCCTGGCTGACCGTCCCATCGGCCGCGGTGTCGACGGTGGCCGTCACGGTCTTGGTATCCGGGTCGTTGACCGTGTCCAGCTCGGTGTACTGCCGGCACTCCTCGGCGTCCGGTGTGGTCAGGTAGCACTCGGGGAACTGGACGAACTGCAGCCGGGAGGCCCAGTCGGCGCCGTAGAGGTTCTCGTACGTCTGGTAGCTCAGCTGGACCGAGACCGGTACCGAACCCGTGGCCGGCGCGGTCACCTTGACGAGAGTGCCGTCCACGCCCTGGGCCTCGGGAGCGGCGCGGTCGAAGACCCCGACCTGCCAGGTGCCGCTGGGGGCGGGGGCGTCGGGGACCTGGCCCAACTTGACCGGGAGGGTGCCGGCGGGCACGTAGTCGGTCTGCGCCGCGGTGGCGGAGCCACCGGTACGCAGGGCGGCCTGCTGACCGGTGGTGCCGAAGCTGACCGCGGCGGTGCCGGACGGGGCCGGGGTGGTGGTGCCGGGCGGCGCCTCGGTCTGCTCCGTGGGCTGGTCCGTGCGGATGCTGTCGAGGCCTGGGTCCCGGGTGGTGCCGGCGACCGCCTCGTCGTCGGCGAGCTTCACCAGGTCGACGTCTTCGCGCGGGGCCTCGGCGGTGGTGGGATCCGGCGGCGCGGCGAACGCCTGAGTGGGCAGCAGGGCGAGCGTCACGGCCACGGCCACCGGCGCGAGCACGGCGGAGCGGCGTCTGCGACGGTGCGCGGACAGCAAGAAGGGCACGGCGAAATTCCCCCGGTCGACCCGAAAAAGGTGCAGCGGCGCCTGAGTTGACCGCAGGTGAAGCCACTTCAAGATCGGCCAGATTCTGTGCTCACGCCATGAAGAAATCCAGAGTTCCCTGTGCGGATGTGGTAATGATCACGTCATGTATCCGTCAAGGAGACACCAATCGGGACGCTCCGGCCTTCCGGAAGCCCTGCCGCGGCCGTCAGTTCAGGGCACAGGCGTGACGGGCGCCTTCAGGTAGGTCATGATCTGCACCCTTGTCCAAGGGGGGAAGGAAGACTCGCTCATGACCAGCAAGTGGCGGCGCCCGCGTGCCCGCCGGGCCGCGGTGGCGGCCGTCGTGGCCCTGGCCACGGCCTGCGGCCTTACGTACGCCGGACTGACCGGCACCGACGGGGACCGGCACCACGGCACCGGCCATCCGTCCCCCGTGACCGCACCGGTCACCGAGGCCGAGGCCGGGTCGCGTGCGGCGAGGTCCGGCAGACCGGTCGAGGTGACGGCGCTGCGCACGGCGTACGAGACGACCTGGGCCCGGCCCGACGGGCTGTTGCAGCGGCGCGTGCACGCCACGCCGGTCCGTGCCGAGCTCCACGGTCGCTGGCAGCCGATCGACACCTCGCTGGTCCGCACGGGACATGGCTGGTCGCCGCGCGCCACCAATGTCGGTCTCACCTTCTCGGCGGGCTCCCGCTCCGCCTCTGCGCATGCCGACCGGGGGGCTGGGGTGCGGAGGGTCTCACTGGTCGCCGCGACCGCCGACACCGGTACCGCCCTGGTGACGCTCACCACCGGCGGGCACACCCTCCAGCTGACCTGGCCGGGCACCATCCCGCCGCCGGTGATCGACGGCTCGCGCGCGCTGTACCCGGAGATCATCCCCGGCGCCGATCTGATGCTGACGGCGGACGACGGGGGCTTCGCCCAGCTACTGGTGGTCAAGAACCGACAGGCGGCGGCCGATCCGCGGGTGGCGCAGCTGACCTACGGGCTGACCTCCCCCGACCTGACCTTCTCCCTGGACCCCACCACCGGCATCGTCAGCGGCCGGGACGCCGACGGCGAGGAGGCGGCGATCTCGCCGACGCCGCTGATGTGGGACAGCTCCGGAACTCCTGCCCTGACCGACGGTCAGGCGGGCACGACCGCGTCGCCGACCGCCACCGAGAGCCTGTCCGGCGACGCCAGTGCCGCTCCTGACGACTCGGAGTCGGCTACCACCTCCCCCGAACCCAGCGACTCCGTGAACGACAGCGACAACGGCGACGTCGACGACGAGGTGCTGCCCGACGCGACCGACGAGGCTCCCGACCCCTCGGCCGCGGAGAGCGAGAGCGCCGCACCGTCCGTTCCCGCCGAGCCCTCGCCCGAGCCGACTCACACGGGAGCGGCCGCCACCCTGGACCTGCCCTCGCTGGCCGGACCGCAGCCCGACTCCCGCGGCACCGTGGTGACGGCCGACCTCAACGGTTCCACCTGGTCCCTGACGCCGGACCAGGACTTCCTGACAGACGCCGACACCGTCTACCCGGTCTTCATCGACCCGTCGGTCAGCAAGCACACCAACGACTGGACCACCGCCTACAGCCGCCACCCCAACGCGAACTTCTACAACGGGCGCAACTTCAACAAGGGCACACACGAGGCGCGTGTCGGCTTCGAGTCGGACACCTGGGGGACCTCGCGGTCGTTCTTCAGCATCGACTGGAACCCGGACCTCAAGGGCGCCACCGTCATCAGCGCCAAGCTGCACGCGCTGGAGACCTACTCATGGTCGTGCAGCGCCCGCACCATGAACGTGTATCTGACCGGGGCGATCAGCAACAAGACGACCTGGCGCAGCGCCCCGAAGATGACGGCGGGCAACAAGCTCGCGAGCAAGAGCTTCGCGCACGGTTACCGTTCCTCGGGCTGCCCCGACGACTACGAGGCGTTCGACGTCAAGACGGCCGCGCAGAAGGCGATCGTGCACGGCTGGTCCACTCTCACCATCGGCTTCCGGGCCGGTGACGAGGACTCGGCGTACGCGTGGAAGAAGTTCCAGGCGGACGGCGGCAACGACCCGTACGTCGAACTTGTCTACAACCGGCCGCCGGCCGCCCCCTCGCACCTGGACCTCGACCCGGACCTGTCCTGCGACACCACCTCGCCCTACGTCAACGTCGGCGCGGACTCGATCACCTTCTGGGCGAACAGCAGCGACAAGGACGCCAACCTGGCCTCACTGCGCTTCGAGCTGTGGCCGACCGGCGGCAGCGGCAACCTGCTCGGCAGCAAGGCGAAGGTCACGGTCGCCAGTCAGACCGACTCGGCCCGCGTGCACACCGACCCGTTCTCCACCAGCGGTCTGAAGAACGGCGTCAAGTACTCCTGGCGGGTCAAGGCGGTGGACAAGCGCGGGACGGCCTCGGGCTACTCGCCGTCGAAAACGCCGTGCCGGTTCGTCTTCGACAGTTCCCGGCCCACCCCGCCCGTGGTCACCTCCACGACCTTCCCCGACGCCGACGCGAGGGACGACGGCTTCGGCAACGCCGACGAGGACTCCACCTGGTCCACCGTCAAGTTCGGCACGGTCGGGGCGTTCAGCTTCAAGGCCTCGCAGACCGACGTGGTCAAGTACGAGTACGGCTACAACTCCGCCTCGTACACCGGTTCCGTGTCACGGACGAACGGCGCCGCCACCTCCACCCTGACCGCCTACTCCGGCGCGAAGCCGCCGCTCGCCGGGCCGAACGTCCTCTACGTACGGGCCGTGGACGACGCCGGGAACGTGTCGGACCCGCGGAAGTACTTCTTCTACGTCACCCCGCGCGACACGGCCGACGCCCCGGGAGACTTCACCGGCGACGGTTTCCCCGACCTCATGGTCGTGGACGGCAACGGCAATCTGCGCATGTACCCGGACAGGGGCACTGTCGACGGGTCCAAGGGCACCGGCGCGCTCGGCTACTCCATGTCCGGCGCCTACCAGGAGAACAGCGACAAGGACCCGAACGGCGACGACCTGCCCCTCTACTCCCGTCCGTCCTCCGGCTACTGGAAGAACACCCTCATCACCCACCTCGGCGACGTCTACGGCGGTGACGGCCTGCAGGACCTCATCGCTGTGCGCGCGGGCAGGCTGTGGGTGTACCCGGGGGACGGCTACGGCGCGGTCGACATCGGCAAGCGCCACGAGATCCTGCTGCCGGCCGGTGCACCGGATCCCTCCACGATCACCCAGATCATCTCAGCCGGCGATGCCACGGGCGACGGCAAGCCCGACTTCTTCCTGACGGTGGGCGACGCGTTGTGGGCGCTGATCGGCTACAACGGCGCCACCGTGGACGAGGCCCGGCGTCTGTCCGCGTCGGCCTGGACCGACCGTGACCTCGTCACCGCCCAGGACATCTCCGGCGACGGCGTCACCGACTTCGTCTACCGCTCGGATGCCAGCGGACGGCTGCTGCTGCGCAAGGGGGTCAAGAACACCGCGACCGGCGGGGTCGACATCGGTTCTCTCGGCTCCGCGGCCGCCTCCTCCGGAGGCACGGACACCGAGTACGGTGCCTCCGGCTGGAGCAGTTCCAGCATCAGGCTGCTCTTCGGCACTCCGGACGCCAACGGGGACGGCATCCCCGACATCTGGACGCTCAGGGTCGATGGCACCGTGCGCTTCTACCCAGGCAGCCGCACGGTCCTCAGCGGCTCCGGTACGGAGATCATCGGCAACGGCGACGGCATCGGCTGGAAGAGCAAGCTGACGGTCGGCTGACGCCTGGCCAGTACTGGATGCGGCGCCGACGCGCACAGAGCTTCTTGTGCGCGTCGGCGCCCGTGCGTCAGTGGACAGGCGCGCGTCCTGATCACCACCGACCGACGCCACATCCGGCGGATCCCAGGGGCTGTTTTCAGCTCCGGCGGCTCCGGCAGCTTCTGTGAGCCGACCCGGGAATGACGTTGCGCCGAGACAGCATCGCGTCAGGTCAGAGGCGCTGCTTCCGCCCACACGGCCCGGCGGCACGGACTGCAAAAGGGACGGCCACCCTCGCGGCCAGCATCCGCGCCGACGCCGAAGGCCGGTACGCCTGGCGCGGAGCCGGGGTGGCAGGCCGGTGTCGAGTGGACGCTGCTGTGGATCGAGAACACCGCCAGTCAGCTGACCGAAGGCAGATCGTCGTAGGCCGGTGGCGAATGAGCAGCGCGCTGACCTGCCGTGGTCGGGGTTGTGGTCAGGGGGTGTCGCCGGAGTAGTAGAAGCGGCAGCTCACGCCCGGGCCCGGCGTACGTGCCTCGCCGGGGCGCGGGTCGTACAGGGCGCGGCCGCCGGGGAACTGTCCGAGTTCGGTGGACAGGGCCACCCCGTCGTCGACTTCCACGCTCCGCCATCCGTGGATGTCCAGCAGCAGGCCGTCCAGCGGTCCGCCGACCAGTGCGGCGTAGGTCCGGTGCGGGAGCGGGCCGGGGTTGGGGTCGTCGTGCTCCGCGCCGTAGACGCGGCCGTTCAGCAGCTGCTCGTCTCCGTGCGCCCGCTCGCCGGTGTGTTGCGGTAGGCGTCGTAGCGCTCCAGCTTGGCGACCAGGCGGGCGTAGGACATGGTGCGGTCGCGGGCGGTCAGCCTCTCGCCCCGCAGGCTGGTGTGCTGGCGCTCGGCGGTCTGGAAGGGTGTCTCGGCCAGCTGGTCGGCGCGGTGGACCTTGCGGTTGCGCAGCCACGTTTCCAGCCTCTTGCGGCGGACCCGGCGGAGGGCAGTCGGCGTTTGGTAACCGGTCAGCAAGATGAGCGGGCCGGTGTTGGTGAGGTCGAGTGCGCGCTCCAGGCCGCGGAAGATGCCGGTGAGTTGGGCGCGGAGCCGGTTGACGGTGCGGGTGCAGTCGGCGACCAGGTCCATGCGCCGACCGGTGAGGATCTTCAGATCGGTGACAGTCTCATCGCCAGCCCGTAAGGGGTGCAGGTCGCGGCGGATACGGGCCTGGTCGGCAATGACCGCTGCATCCTTGGCGTCGGTTTCACCTTCGAGAAGAACGTAGGGAAGAAGAACGTAGGGAACTTTGACCAGTCTCAATGAAGTTTGACTGATCTACGGTTGTCTCGCCGAAGTTTGACCGCTGGCCGACCTGGAGGAAAATCACGGCCCGCTCCGTAGTCGCTGCGGCACAATCCCAGGATGATCGGCAACCGGATCACCCATCGCACGGCGGACGGCGTCCGCATACCCGGAACCTGGCGCCACGCCTTCATCCGCAACGGTGGCCACTACTTCCTCACTGACCTCTTCATCTACGCCGACGGGCTCATCGACTGCTGGGGCCTGGTCACCGTCGAGGAGTTCGAGGAGAAGCTGCGCACCGGCTGGGTGGCCACCAGCTTCCCCGAAGGCGGCGACGCCTCCGCGCACGAGTTGGCGGACTGGAAGTTCAGCGAGCCGGAGAGCTGGATCACGCCCGAACTGCTGGTCGCCGAAGTCCGGGACACCATCGACCAACTGAATGGCCGGCCCGATTCGACCGGCCGCTGCCTGGCCGCCGTCGACGTCTTCCTCGCCGACCGGACCGAGGAGAACCGGGCCGCGGCCCGCGAGGCGTTCCTAGCAGTCCCGGAGACACAGCGCCGCTACGCGCTGGGCGACATGGACAGCAAGGACCGGCCACTGCGGATCCTGGTGGCGGGGCCCGGCGGCCAGACCTACCTGCCGTTCGACGGAACGGTCACGCAGAAGGACTACGACAGCGCCCTCGCGTACTTCGAGGAACGGGCCCACTGGAGGTCAGAGAGGGCCACCCGTGTTCCCGGGGACGGACCGGCGACACCGCACGCCCCGGCCCTCCACCTCTACCACTCGTTCCCGACCCAGCCGGTGGACGATCCCGGCAAGCTCGCCCTGCGCCACGACTACCCCGCCCCGATCACCCTCGAAGGCACCGCCTACCCCTCCGTCGCCCACGCCTACTGGGCCCTGTCGGTCGCCGACCTGGAAACCCGGCACGCGATCGCCACGGCGGAGACCGCCACCGCAGCGCGCACGCTCGCAGCCGAGACCCCCCGCCGCGAGGACTGGGAACACGCCCGAACCGCCGTCATGACACATCTGCTGCGCGCCAAGTACGGCCAACACCCCGAGCTGGCCGAGGTCCTGCTCGCCACGGACGATGCCACCCTGATCTACGACGACATGAACTCGTCCTTCTGGGGCGACAATGCCGGACGCGGCCGCAACTGGTCGGGGCGCCTCCTCGAACTCGTCCGCTCCGAACTGCAGGGGCGACGAGCAGGGATTCTCGGGGTGTGAGCGTGGCGGGTGCGCAACCTCGCCCAGCCGGTCAAACATCGCTGAGACTCGTCAAACTTCGGCGAGACGGGACAGGGGTGGTTTGCCCCACGAGCGGCGTTCCCAATCTGGGAACGCCTGACCCGAGTAGGCCGTGTCAGTGCTGATCTGGGCGGGACACGCGGCTGATGCTGACGGGGTCAGGAGCGTTGGCGCAGGCGGTGGTGGGAGCGTGCCTTGCACTGGGAGCGGGAGACCCTCTGGCCGCAGCGCCTGCACCAGGTCGCGGGCGGTAACCCCGGGGGCGCTCTGGAGCGGTGGCGGATCGTGGGCCGGGACGCGATCGTCTTCCCCGAGGTGGTGGCCGGTCGCTGACACGCTGCTGGACCCGGCCATGGCCCAGCTGGCTGGTCTGCTGGGCGCGGCGTCCCGTACAGGCGGCAGTCAGTCGGTGGGGGCAGCATCCGGACTATCCGGCTTGCCGGGCGCAACCGTCCGTCCGGAGGTATCCGCTCCCTAATGATGACGCGTTCGCCGCTTTTCGCCGGTGAAGGAGCCCCGCCCGGATTAGTACTGCAACGGTGCTTGTTCTGAGTGCTGGGCAGTTCAGGGGCTGTGCCCGCGTCGTTCGTAGTGGCTGATGCGGGCTTGGTGCTGGCGTCGTCGTCGCCAGTGGGACCAGGGCAGGATGTGGTCGACCGGGGTGGGACAGCGGTCGGTGAGGCGGGTGATCAGACGTTTGATCTCGGCGAGGCTGAGTTGGATGAGCGGGGAGGATCCGTTTCTGCTTTGCCCGTGTCCAGCTGTCGGGCCCGCAGGACGGTCAGGCAGAGCACCCAGTTCACCCGCCCACAATCTGACATCAGCAAGGTCCCCACCCATAACCACACCAACGACCGAGCTGGCCGGCAGTCACGGCAAAGACCGTTGCAGCACTAACGATCAACTACTGGCGCAGGCCACTAGTTACCCGTATCCGGGCATCGTCATGCTCAACGGGCGGAGCTCTCGCTACTTCAGGTGATAGTCCTCAAGCTGCCCTGCGGCACATGAAACGATCGTCCTACTCTCGTAACCGCCCGAGCAGTTCCGGACGTCGTGTGGCTCTGCTCTTCCGGGCTAAATCATCGTCAGGGGTTCGCATGATCCAGGCGTCGGCCGGTCGTGACCGGATTGGCCGCACTGCTCGCCTCGGCCGGCTGCGTGTCACGAAAGCCGGCCAGGCTCTGTCCGAGGGTGTGTTGGTGGCCGTCGCCGTCGTAGCCGGCGTGGTGGTGGCCGTCGTCGCGCCGGCAGGCATCGCCGTGCCAGCGGCACACGGAGCAGCCGCCGTCTCCCTCCTCGTACGCGCCCGGACCGTCGCGGGCAGAGTCGGTCTACGCCTCACGTTGTCCGCCATCTCGGTTGCCGCAGGGGGCCTTCACTATGTCCTCGTAGATCAGATGGGCGCGGCGCGCCATGCCGCGGGCGTCTTCCCTCCCGTCGTCCGGGTGCTGGCATGCGTCGGGATCGCCGCATGCCTGGGGGGCGCTGTCGCTGCGATGGTCATGGCAGCCACGGAGAACGGTACGACCCTGATCCGGTTGCGGCGGCTGCTGGACGGCTGGCTGATCGCGGGGTCCTTGTTCACGGTGGGCTGGGTCCTGCTGCTGCACCGCGCCGACCGGGGCGGTGACGGATCGGCATCGTTCCTCGGTCTCGGCCGCGTGGTTGCGGACATCCTCGTGTTCGGGCTGCTGGTCGCCCTGCGGTTCTGCCTGCCGCACGCCCAGCGCACGGCGACCACGGTGGCCGTGCTGGCGCTCGCTGCTCTCGCCGCGGGCGACGTGCTTCGGATCCTGCCATCGGAGCCGGGCGCATGGGACGGGATCCCCCTGGCCGCGGCAGGCTCACTTGTCGGGCTGTTCCTCGTCGCCGTGGCCCCGTGGCTGCCGGGCGGCGTGAGCGTCGTGGGGTTCAACCAGCGGATGATGCCCGTCATCGGTGTGGTGGCGGCGTTCGTGCCCGTGGTCTTCTGTGCGCTGGCCATCGCGGCCCACACCGTCGCCGGCGGACCCATCGATACGGTGATGTCGGCATTGGCCGGTTCAGTGCTTCTCGCGCTCGGCGTCCGCCAGGGCGTCATCCACGCCGACCACCTGAGGATCACCCATGAGTCCGTGGTGCGCGAGGATCACTACCGAACGCTGGTCGACCGCACCTCCGACGTGATCACGATCGTCTCCCCGGACGAGCGTGTGCTGTACGTCAGCCCGGCCGCCCTCTGGGTCTACGGCTACCGACCCGAGGACCTTGTGGGCGCTCGCCTGCCCCTGTACACCCACCCGGACGACCGCGAGACGCTGATGCAAGCCGTCCAGATACTGCGGCAGGACGCCGAATCGGACATCCGCGGGCCGGGCCGCCGGGTGTCATGCCGGGTGCAGGGCGCCGACGGAAGCTGGCGCCACGTCGAATCGACGATCAACCACCACCCCGATGGACTGATCTTCATCAGTCGCGATGTCAGCGAGCGGGTTGCTCAGCAGGTGCAGCTGGAGCACCTGGCCTTCCACGACGCATTGACCGACCTGCCCAACCGGGCTCTGTTCGCCGACAGGGTCGCGCACGCCCTGCGGAAGCGGACCACGGATGAAGCTCCGCCCGTGGTGCTCTTCATGGACCTGGACGGCTTCAAGGAGGTAAACGACTCGGCAGGGCACGCGGCAGGGGACACGGTCCTGAGGCATGCCGCTCGTCGGCTCCGGGCATCCGTACGGGCTGGGGACACCGTGGCCCGCCTCGGCGGCGACGAGTTCGCGGCCCTCCTCGAGTGGGAGGCGGGAGCACCACCCTCCAGTGCCAAGGAGGTCGCCGAGCGGATCCTGACAGCGCTGACGCAGCCGTACCCAATCGGCACCATGAAGGCAGAGGTCTCGGCCTCCATCGGCATGGCAGTGGCCGTACCGGGCATCACTTCGGACCAGCTGCTGCACCAGGCCGACCTGGCCATGTACGCGGCCAAAGCCGCCGGCAAGGGCCGCATCCGCCTGCACCACGCAGAGCCCCCGCACGCTCACCGCGGCACACCGAACGGCTGACGAGACGCCGCCGTGCGGAGTGTGCGGCGGCCAGGCCGGTACCGCTGGGAACCGCTCAGCAGGGGAGCGACCCAGCATGCGAAGTCATCGCGATGCCGCGCGGCTGACGGTCGGTCAGCTCTCGTACCCGGTCGGTGATGGACGCGTTCACGCCCGCGCAGTGCGTCGAAGACGGCCACAATCTTCTCCACGACCCACTGTGGCAGCCCCGCCTGTGCCGGCCCGGTCAGCGCCGCATCGTCCGTGACGGCCACATAAGCGATAGGGCGGCCCAGAGCATGCGACAGGCGCTCGGCAACCGCGCCGTAGGTGATGGCTTCGGGGCCAGTGAGGCTGTACGTCCGGCCGTCGAGTGATTGTCAAGAGTTGTGGTTCAAGTGGGCGCCGTTGCGGACGAGGGCGACGAGGTGGGGTGCGGTGATAGCGCGCCAGCGGGACTGGGCGGACTCGACGAGCTTGAACACAATCGCCAGGGCCGCGGCCGGGCTGCCGGCCCCGCGGGGGGGCCTTGGTCCTCAGCTTCACGGTGCTGAAAGTGGACTCGATGGGATTTGTCGTGCACAGGTGTCCCAGTACTCGGCGGGAAGTCGCAGAACGCGAGGAGCTCGTCGGCCTCGTCGGCGAGCTTCTTGATCGCTTTCAGCCACTTCGCTCCGTAGGCACGCTCGAAGTCCTTGATCGCCTTCTCGGCGCGGTCGCGGTCCTCGGCGTTGCAGATCTTCTGCAGGGCCTTCTTCGCGCCGGGCTGAGCCGACTTCGGTAGCGCGTTCATGACATTACGAACCTTGTGAAGCCGTCAAGAATCAACCTGTCGGTGTGTCGTCTTCGCTGTGTGCTGCTGCGAGGAGGTCGGCGGCGGTGCGGTAGCGGGTGGTGGCCGGTGGCGGGAGGTGCCCGGCTTCCATGAGCAGGGGTCGGATCTCACGGACGACGTTGCCGATCAAGGACCGGCTCACGTCGCCCAGCGCGTCGGCGAGGACGTCCAGGGTGCAGAGCTTGCGCAGGTAGAGGACGGCGAGGATGACGCGTTCTTTGTCGCCGATCTTCTGGGGGAAGATGCCGCCGCGGCTGCCCGGCTGGCGGTCGGCGCCCCGGCGCTGGTAGGAGGCGCGTTCGATCTGAGCGAGTTGGCGTGGGGCGAGGCGCCGGGCGAGTGTGTCGAGGCCCTCATGGGACATGCCGGTCAGGCGCGGATGGGACAGGCTCTCCATGATCTGGGTGCGCGGCGGAGTCGTTGCCGTGTCGAGGAAGGCCAGCAGCTCGGCCTCGGTGGTGAAGCGGGTGGGGGCGTATCCGGGCTGGTGACCGTGGTCTTCCAGGACGCGCCGGGTTTCGGCGACGAGGTGGCCGATGCAGTTGGGGGTGACCTCCAGCATGTCGCTCAGCAGCTTCATCGAGCAGACCTGCCGCTGGTAGAGGAGGGTGAGTATCACCCGGGCCGCGTCGTCGAACACCGGCTTGCTGCCGCGCAGTTTGCCGGTAGCCCGACGGGCGCGTCCGCCGCGCTGTTCGCTGTAGCGTTCTTGAGCCCGCGCGGCCTGGAGTGGGGCCAACTCGACGCACAAGTCGGCGAGTTGTGTGCTACTCAGTCCTGTCAGCCGCGGGTCGGCCAGACGGGCCAGGAGTGAGTGGCGCCGGTCGGCGACGCCGTGCGCCTCACCGACAGCGGGCTGGGCCTGCGCCGAGGCGGGTTCAGGCAGCAGGGTGTAGTTCCACTGGCCGTGCACCTCATGCTTGACCAGGGGCAGGGCGGCGAAGCGGTCCTTGCTGATCGCGATGCCTGTGGGGTAGTCGCCGGGGTCCAGGCGGGCCTCGATACGCAGTCCGGCCCGGGTCCGGGTGGCGGCAATCGTCTCGATGACGACATCGTGGCTGGTCAGAGGGCGACCACGCCAGTTGTGAGTGATGTGGGAGAACAGCCGGTGCTCGATCTTGTTCCACTTCGAAGTGCCCGGCGGGAAGTGGCAGACCGTGATCGCCAGGCCGGTCTCGGCGGCCAGGGCGGCCAGCTCGCTCTTCCAGACCCGGTAGCGGTAGCCGTTGGAGCCGCCGGCGTCCGCGGTGATCAGTAGCCGGGTGGCGTGCGGATGGTCATCGTGCCCGCGAGCCTTCCACCAGCGGCGGATCGACTCCACGGCGAAGGTAGAGGTGTCGTGGTCGACCCCGACGTTGACCCAGCCGGTGTTGTGGGCGATGTCGTAGATTCCGTACGGGATCGCCTGCTCGACGTTCGGACCGCTGAAGAAGAAGTGATGGTCCTCGACCCGCACCGGGTCGCCCTTCGGACGCCACTCGCGTCCAGCCATGGGCAGGCGTCCGATCTGCTCACGCTTCTTGGTGTCAACGCTGATCACCGGCTCGCCTGCCGCCTGGTGCCGTTTGACCTGCTCGTTGAGGTAATGAAACTGGGCGTCGCGGTCGGGGTGTTGGGTGCCTTCGAGAGTCTTGGCGTTGCCCTGCAGGCTGAAACCGGCCTGTTTGAGCAGACGACCCACCGTCGGCGCGGAGACCGGGTGCCCCTGCCTGGTCAGTTCCTCGGCCAGGTGACGCAGCGACTTCGTCGTCCACCGCAGCGGGGATTCCGGATCACCGCGCTCATCAGGCTCGACCAGGGCCATCAGCGCGTTCACCAGGCCGGGGTCGACCTCCTCGACCGGTTTACGGCCTCCGCCGTCGGCACGGATGCGCCCACCGGGCAGCGGCCCGCTGCCGGCTTCCAGTTCCGTGATCCCCCGGCGCACGGTGGTCTCGCTGACGGCCGCTGCCCGGGCGGCGGCGCGCACCCCGCCGTGGCCCAGCAGTCGTGCCTCGGCCGCCACCGCGAGACGCCGCTGCCTCTCGTTGAGATGGGGCAGCAACACCGCGAAACGGCAGTCGAGTTGGGACAGCATCTCGTCCGTGATCGCCATACCAGGCCAACGAGCCGCTGATCGCGAAGCAACAGGTTGATTCTTGACGGCTTCTGTGAACCCAGCACCTCTGGTGCCTGGCCCGCGGAAATACCTCAGCGAGGAGTTCGATCCGCACGACCGCGGCTACCGCGACATCTGGGAGGCTCCTGGTCTTCACCGGACGCCGCTGCACCGAAGTGATCAGGCTCCGGCTGGACTGCACGGGCCGCTACGGGAGCGTGGCGGTGCTCTGGTACGACCAGACGAAGGTGGGCAACTACAACGAGGCCGCCGGGTGAGCTGCTGTCCGGCTTCTGCACTTTCCGGCCCGTCGCCGACGGCGGGGCCTGCCCCTGGAACCTGGACTGCGAGAACTGCGACAAGGTCGTGCTCTCGGGCGACGGCCTCGTCTACTGGCGGCGCAAGCAGCAGCAGTGGAGCTCGCTCGCCGAACGGGCTCCCGACGACGCCACGGCCGACTACCTCCACAGCGTCTTCGAGCCGACCGCCCGCGCCATCGCCGGCCTGGAGCGGGCGCTGGCCGGCATGGGCCCGCTCGAAGAAGCGCTCTCCTTGGACCTGCGACGGCCCCAGGACTACTTCGAGCGCGTGTGGAGCACCGCCTTCCGAGCCTCCGACCTTGCGAAGCTCAAGGACGCCGACGACACCGAGCTGGACGCGCTGAACCTTGGGAGGTTGCGTGACCACGCAGCCCGAGCCACGCACCGCCGCCGCGGTCGCGACCCGTCGGCAAGCCGCCGCCGTCATGCTCGACCGGGTCCGCGACGTCCTCGGGCAGCTGCGCCGCGAACGATCCCGGGTGGCCTTCGCCGCGGTCGCCCGCGGGGCGGACGTCTCACGCACGTTCCTCTACCAGAAGGGCGAAGCGCGACGGCTCGTAGAGGACGCGGCCGAGTCGGCCGCGGGCCAGACGATCAAGGACCGGCCGGAGAAAGCCACCCCTGGCTCGCTCGCCACCCTCCTGTGGCGCCGCATCCTGCACCAGCACGACACCCAGGCCGATCTCGGCCACTTCACCCGGCTCGGCCTGGTGACCGTGCCGACCACGCTCCTTGCGTCCACTGTGGCGTTGTGGGGGATGCCGCACACCATCGGCACCTGCCGAAGTCACAACCCCGGAGCCGCCCATGAGCGTCGTCGTCTGGATCACCGAGGGCACCTGGCCCGCCCGCGTGGACGCCACGCTCACCCGCGCGGGCGCAGGCGAGGAGATCGTGCAGCTGTACGTGTACGACGACACGCTCGCCGAGACTGCACACGGCGCCTTCGCCGGCCTCCTCGGCCGCGGCCACCCGGAACGCGACCCAGGTCACCACATCGAGCAACTCTCCGAGTCCGCAGGCCGCGATCTCCTCGACAGCACCGCCCGGCAGCTCGGCCGCCCGGCCCGCACCCTGCTGACCCCCGGCCGAGGCCGGTAAGGGCTTCATGGAGGCCGGGCGCCCAGGAGGCCAGCACCTCCAGGGCTTCGTCGACGTACCGCCAGGCAGTGGCCTGGGATATCCCGAATCCGGCCCCGAGCTGCGAGAACGTCTCATTCTTGCGCAGATGGACAAGGGCGAGCAGCGCCTGCTTGAAGCAACCGAGCTTACGCCAGCGGGTGTTGCGGGCCCGGCGGTGCTCGTACAGCAGCCAGGAAACATGCTCAACCAGCTCGTGCGGGACGTCGAGCATGGCTCGATACGGAACCAACAGGGCCCCTTCGGTCGCCGGTGTGCTGAGTGGAATCACACGCCAACGACGAGGGGCCCTGTCTGGTCACCGCACCAGCTGACCAGCCCATTTCACCCTCCAGCACAAGATGAAAGAGGCTCAGTAACTCACACTCGCCGCGTGATCAATAACCGCGTGCCCACCTTCACGGGGGAAGGCCCAAGAACTCGGGCGCTGATCCTTCGTCACCTGTGCGGTGAATTTTTCAATCTCGCCCTCGGGGTCGCTCACCTGCGTAAATGAGCAAAGGAGTGCGGTCGCTGGGTGGGGCCGGGTAACCCATCCGTCCGTATGTCGTGTTGCAGCCCTGACGGTCTGTCGATGTTCTCATGAGCGGAACACAACCACGTGCCGCGCATTCCGGCCGGCCACTGCTTCCCCGGAGGAACTTCATGCATATCAAGTGTGCAGGCGCCGGCATCGGTCTGGTTCTCGGTGCCGTCGTTCTGTCGAGCCCAGCCGCAGCAGCCGGGAGCGGCCCCATTGGAGATTCAGGTATCCACATCAGCACGAGACACGCCGCCCCAGGCTCTACCGTCAGCGTCAGCACCACAGCCTGTGGCTCGGAAACCTATGGGAAGGGCGAGGCTGAGGCAGGAGGGAAGTTTCACCTCTTCCCAGACGACCGCAAAGGCGTACTGACCGGCGAATTCCAGGTGCCGAGTGGAACCGAGCCCGGTGCTTACACCGTCACCCTGAAGTGCCCGCCCCGCGTCAAAGTCACAGGCACGTACCTCGTCGGCACCGGCAACCCCAGCGGAGCGGTCAATGCTGGTTTCGGGGCGGGCAACGACAAGGGCACACAGCTTGCCCTAGGGGCGCTGCTGATCGCCGGAGCCGCCGCCGGAGGAGTGATCAAGGTGCGCCGCCGCCCGGCCGGTGCCCGCACCTGACGCTCCCCTCTATCGGCTCAGCCCCCGGGCCCGTGTCGGTTCGGGGGCTCGAGTCGCACCCCGTCTCCACTCATTTCGGCCGCGAAGCGGAGGCGCCAGAGCGATGGCACCCGGCGACGAACCCGTCGATCCTTCTCCCCCGTTCACCCCCTCCATCAAATTTCTCGCCTACACCATGCTGGCGGGCTTGATGCTGGTGATAACGGCGCTCCGGGGCGGACAGCCTCCGCAGCCTTCGCCCGCGCAGTCCTACTCCCCCTCCCTACGGTCCGGTCCCAGCAACACCGCCTCGGCCCACTACTCCTCCGTGTCGGCGCTGCCCCCGTCTGAGCCTGTCCGGCTGCGGATCCCCGCCATCGGCGTGAATGCCCCAATGACGGAATTGACCCTCGACGGGACAGGGGCACTGCGTCCACCATCGGCAGATAAGCCGGCCTTTGCCGGGTGGTACGGCGACGGCACGACTCCCGGCTCAGTGGGGACAGCCATCACGACGGGACATGTCGACACGCAAGAAGGCCCCGGGGTTTTCTACCGGCTCGGGGCACTGGCCAAGGGCGACACTATCGAGATCACCCGGGCAGACCGGCGCACAGCAGTCTTCGCGGTCGACGCCGTAGAGCTCTACGACAAGGAGGCGTTTCCGGACGAGAAGGTCTACGGCAGATCCCACCGGCCCGAACTACGCGTGATCACCTGTGGGGGTGAATACGCGGAAGGAATTGGTTACCAGGGCAATGTCGTGGTCTACGCGACGCTGACCGCGGTGACGTGACCACACCGAACCAGCCTGTTCGTCACGCCCCGACCCAAACGGCGGACGAGCTGCGCCTGCATGCCCCCGTGTGAGGAGTGCGTACATCGTTCCCCAGGAGGGGAAACTGCAGTAGGACGGGTGGTGAGCAGCGCAGGCGCGGGAATTGCATGCAGCAGCCGTGCACAGATCTAGCGTGGAACATCGCAGATTTGCGATGTTATGCAGCCCTCAGGATGTGCTCCCACCGTGCTGGCGGCCTCGAAGCCCAGCCGCCGGCGGGGTGCCAGGGTCCACCGCTGATCTTCCCAGCCGTGCTCGGCAGGCCCGAGCGCCAACTCCTTCTCCAGTTCGGCGAACTGGCCCGGTCGGCGTCGCTCACCAGTACTGCGGTGCGCTGGGCAAGCAGGCCAACTGCCAGGTTGCGGTCAGCGTGCACGCGGTTTCCGACACGGCCTCCTGCCCGCTGAACTGGCGGCTGTTCCTGCCCAAGGAGTGGGCCAGGGACACCGTCCGTCGCCGGCGGACCGGAGTCCCGGAAGACGTCGGGCACCGGGAGAAGTGGCGGCTGGCACTGGACGCCCTGGATGACCTGGCCACCTGGCAACTGGTGCCGCCGGTCGTGGTGGCCGACGCCGGCTACGGCCAGAACGCCGACTTCCGTGCCGCCCTGGCCGAGCGGGACATCGCGTATGTGGTCGGCATTCGTGGCGATCTGACCGTCCAGCCGCATGACGCGCACCCCGCCGCCCCGGCGTTCTCCGGCACCGGACGCCCGCCGGTTTCCCGCTACCGGCAGCCACCGGTGACGGTGGCGGAACTCGCCGCGGCCGCTGGACAGGGAGCCTTCCTGAGGTGACCTGGCGGGAAGGCTCTCGCGGCCTGATGACCTCCCGCTTCCTCGCGGTGCGGGTCCGGCCGGCTGGAGTGCGGCCGCGTCGGCTGGCCCAGCAGGCCGCGGTGGCCGAGCACGGCCGGTGGGACGGAGTCCTGCCCCAGGCGCGACTGCCGGCCGAGGGCCCGAGGGTGAGGACGGGCCGACCCGCTTCTGGCTGTCCGACCTGCCTGATGGCACTCCGGTCGCCGACCTGGTCCGCCTGGCGAAGATCCGCTGGCGCATCGAGCACGACTACCGAGAACTCAAGCACGGCCTGGGCCTGGACCGCTTCGAGGCTCCTGGCCGGACTGGCACCACCACGCCCCCCTGGTCACCGCTGCCCACGCCTTCCTCACCGAGCAGCGGCTGGTCCCAAAAGCCGACACACCGGACTCACCCTCCACCAGATCCTCGACACCCTCCAAGACCTGCTGAACTGCTGGGACCGGCATCTGCACCACCTGCCACCGACCTCTGCCCAGCAGAACGACACCAAGACCGCTCGTGGCCCTGCCTTGCAGGCAGGACCGGCCCCTGCTGCGAAGACAACCAGGAGGCCGTGACCGTGCCTCTGCGACGTGGGCGAAGCCAGCGGCGTTGCGGCGCACCTGTAAGTTCAGCAGTCGCAGACCGCCTGTGGGACGACGCCGCTGACGTCTCGCTGCAACTCGCGCGGACCTGGCTGCACCACCGCGCAACCCGGGGTGGTACGGCCGTGCACCCCGGCCTATCCCGGTCAGCAAGTCTTCTGCGCGGCCCGCCAGCGAAGCTTCTCTGGCGCATGGGGAACGACTACCGTGAGATGAAACAGACCCTGGACATGGCCCACTTCGAAGGCCAACCTGGCAGGCTGTCACCACCACGTCACCCTCGTCTCAATCGCCCATACCTTCTGCACCCTGCAGCAACTGAGCCAATCCCCAAAAGAGACGGCGCTGGCCTGAGCCTCCACCGAGTCGTTCACGAGCGGCAGCTACTCCTCGTGATTTGGACCGGCGCCCGCCCCACCTGCCACCGCGACATGCCGAACCTCACACCAACATGACCAAGCACTACTGGAGGCGCGCCTCGATCTCCCTGGTCCGCTGACTGCGGGCGCCGGGTATTCTCGACAGGCGGCGCGCGCAGTCGCTGCATTAAAAGATCCATGAAATTTGGATCGCAACACAGGTTGGACTGTATGGACGTGACCTTTGGCGGCTCTGCAGGTAAGGACGCTTACGAGCATGTGCGGGGTCTGTTGCACCCTGCTATTTTTAATCACAGCATCCGAGTTTGGATAATCGCCAATAATGCCGCTGCCGGTCTTTCTCTTACAACGGAGGAGTGTGATGCCCTGGCCGTCGCATGCCTCTTCCACGATGCCGGTACAGCGACCGAATATGACGGGCCTCAGAGATTCGAAGTTGAGGGGGCCGATGCGGCTTCTGATTTCCTAGCCGAACGAGGTTTCGATCCTACGCTTCGCAAACAGGTGTGGGAAGCCATCGCTCTGCATACTTCTCCAGGAATTGCTGAGAGGATGGGCCCGTTGACCCGGCTCGTCCGCTTGGGAGTCACAGTAGATTTCAGCGGCAACGTCGGCGAAGCTGATAAAGAACTGCTCGGTCTCCTTCGACAGTTTCCCCGCGCCGATATCGAGCTCGTGCTCGGCAATGCTGTTGTTGCACAAGCCGTGATGCGTCCCAGCAAGGCCCCGGCGGCCAGTTGGCCAGGTGGGCTGCTCGCTGCCCACCTGGCCAATCCCAAGAACCCAGGTGTGAACGAGGCGTTCTGAATCACCTCGCTGGTTTCGGCAGCAGACCTCGGTCACAGTATGGGGTTCACCCTGCGTGGCCAAGTCACCGGCATCTGTGCCCTGACGCTGCCAGACTGGGTAGCGCCGGAGAGACGCGGACTCAGGCGCCCTCGGGGAACGCGGTGGTTACGGGGGCGAACAGACCGGCAACGGCCGTCGCTTGCATTAATACATCGAAACAACCTTGATGGTTGGAGTGCAGA
The DNA here is from genome assembly GCF_030816965.1 of Streptomyces canus. Lineage (NCBI taxonomy): Bacteria > Bacillati > Actinomycetota > Actinomycetes > Kitasatosporales > Streptomycetaceae > Streptomyces > Streptomyces canus. The sequence continues at coordinate 10,388,662 of NZ_JAUSYQ010000002.1, read as the reverse complement.
ACGAGGCCATACCGTCGAAATCACGCTCGTTGCAACGCTGCAAATAGGATAGATACAGGGACCGGTATTCGTCGCTCTTGTTCACAAGATGTCCTCGCGATTCGTGTGAAGACTTGGGGCGCAGTCTTGGCGAGCACTCACGTTGACAGTGTCCGAGTGGCTGCCGTAACCCACTGTCGACTCGACATGCCGTGCCTGCCAGTGGCCCGGCGGGGAGGCCGCCGGGCCACTGCGTTGGCTATGCATGTCGCTGCCTGCCTCGCATCGCCGTTCAGTAGATGCGCGACTGGGGGCCGTGTCGACCGGTGGTTATCGCCCGAGGAGTACGGGTGCGCTTCGCCGTAGCCTGTTTTCGCTGCCGCGGTGCTGTTGGCGCCGGGTGGCGGACGCGCCGATTCGGGAACTGGTACTCAGTGACCCTCGGGCACCGGTTCCAGTACAAAGACCGGAATCTGGCGGTCGGTCTTTGTCTGATAGTCCGCGTAGTCGGGCCAGGCCTCGACCGCGCGCTCCCACCACAGGGCCTTTTCCTCGCCGTGTACCTCGCGTGCCTTCATGTCCCAGCGGTCAGGGCCGTCCTGAACCTCGACCCTGGGATCCGCAAGGAGATTGTGGTACCAGACCGGGTGCTTCGGCGCGCCTCCCAGCGACGCTATCGCGGCGTAGCGCCCGTCGTGTTCTACACGCATAAGGGGAGACTTGCGGATTTTTCCGCTCTTTGCGCCGCGCGTCGTCAGAAGGATCACGGGCTTGCCGCGCAGCGTGGTTCCCTCCTTGCCGCCAGAGCTTTCATAGAGTTCGACCTGCTCGCGCACCCAGGCCTCCGGACTCGGTTCGTACTCGCCCACCAGTGGCATTTGAGCCTCCTTCTTCTGTGCGGTGTGCAACGCTCGCATGTCCATTGATCACGCAGCGCGTATGATCTGAGACACCTGCATACTGTCATGTATGTGGAGTATCTCGGCTTGTCACCCATGTGCAAACCTGGCCTTCACATGTATCGCTCGACATGGTCGGCCAGTTGCGCCAGGTTGTTGTGGCGGGTGGACGGTCAGCGACTTTTGCAGGGTCTCCATGGTGCGCGGGAGGTCGGCACGCATCGAGCGGGGCCGGGTCCTAGCGGTGGAGCAGCCGCACCCAGTTGGCGGGTACCCGTCCTGCCGGTCCTGGGGCGGGCTGGTTGTCGGGGTGGCTGGTGGGCGGGGCGAGGACGGGTCCGGAGTCTCGCACGTCGTTCTCGGCATAGTCCCAGAACCAGTCCTCGCCAGGTTCGAAGCTCTGGACAATTGGGTGTCCTGTCGCTTTGTAGTGAGCGGTGGCATGCTGGCCCTGTGAGCTGTCGCAGCAGCCGACGTGCCCGCACAACGCGCAGCGTCTGAGGTGGAACCACCAACCATTCGTCGCTAGGCACTCGACACAGCCGGTGCCACTCGGCGCAGCGGTGGGATCGATTGCGGTGTTGCTGGTCATGCTGGCTCCTGGGTCGGGTCCGGTTGAGCAACGGTGATCGGAAGTAGTACCTGGAAGCGCGTGTCGCCGGGACTGGACTCAACGTGAAGGCTTCCATGGTGCTTGTTGGCGACGATGCGCCAGGTGATGTCCAGGCCGAGACCGGTGCCTTCGCCCACTGGTTTGGTGGTGAAGAACGGGTCGAAGATCCGGTCGCGGATCTCGGCGTCAATACCAGTGCCGGTGTCCTGGATTTCCACCAACAGCTGGTCGTTGGCCCGCGCAGTCCGCACGGTGAGGGTGCCGTCTCGGCCGGTGCTGTTCATGGCGGCGACTGCGTTGTCGATCAGATTGGTCCACACCTGGTTGAGCTCAGCGGGGTAGGCGGGGACCCTCGGGAGCGATTTGTCGTACTGCTTGACGACCCTGATCCGGGATCCGATCTTGCCGGTCAGCATCAGAAGGGTGCTGTCGAGCAGTTCGTGGACGTCGGTCATGCGGAAGGGAGCTCGGTCCAGCTGGGAGTACTGCTTGGCGGCGTCGACGAGGTGCGAGATGCGAGCGGTGGAGTCCGTGATCTCGTCCATGAGCAGTTCGGTCTCGACGGCGGAGTGGAGCCAGCCGATCGCCGCCGGCAGGGTTTGTTTGTCCACCATCGTTGCGACGCGGTCCAGCCATTCATTGTCCAGGCCGGCCTGAACGAAGGTGGGCGCCATCTGCCAGCTCTGCTCGATGTCGTGGTCCTCCAGCCACTTGGTGAGGGCGTCCTCCCAGTCGGCTGCTTGCAGCGGACTGAGTGACGGCGTTGTGTCTGTCCGTTCGGCGGCCTGCTCCTGCAAGCGGATCAGTTCCGCGAGCGCCTCTCGAGTGAACGGACCTTCGGTGACCACGGCGAGTTTGTGACGCGTGTTGGCCAAACGTTCACGCAGCGTGGCGGTGGCCCGGGCGGCCGCCGCGGCCGGATTGTTCAGTTCGTGGGTGAGGCCTGCTGACAGCGATCCCAACGCCAGCAGCCGTTCTCGTTGTCCGATGGCCTGCTGCGTGTTTTTCACCCCGAAGAACAGGCCCTCCAACAGGTGGACGGCCATGGGGAACCATTCCTGGATGACGCCCGCGAACGTGTGGGCCGGCAGCACGAAGAACCGCGTCGGCTCGGTGATACGCAGGGTGTTGTTGTAGACCTGTGGCGTCCGGTCCCCGAGGTAGGCCTGCATGGCGCCCGCATACACACCGGGGCGGCTGGTGCGGTTGACTTCTATGTCGTCTCCGCCGACTCTGCGAGAGAGGACGACGGTGCCCTCGAGCAGTACGTAGAAGCACGTTGCGGGCTGCCCCTCGGTGTAGACGAGGCCCGGCTCGAACAGCTCCACCCGGCCTTCGGCGCAGAGCCGTCCCAGTTGCTGGGGCGTCAGCTTCTCGAACAGGAACAGTTGCCAGATCTCATGGACGCTGCACGGCATGGGCCGCCTGCTCATGACTGCTCCAGGTAGCGGTGGACGAGCATGACGGCCATGGCTCCCTCGCCGACGGCAGAGGCGACGCGTTTGGCGGATTCTGCGCGTGCGTCGCCCGCGACGAAGACGCCGGGAATGCTGGTTTCCAGGTGATACGGCGGCCGGTCCAGCTCCCAGTTGGCGGGGGGCCGTCCGTCAGGGGTGAGGTCGGGCCCGGCCAGGATGAAGCCGCGCTTGTCCCGCAGCACGGTGTCGTTGAGCCAGTCGGTGCGCGGGGCGGCGCCGATGAAGACGAACAGCCATTGAGCGTCGACGAGTTCGCTGTGACCGGTCTGCGTGTCACGCAAGGTGAGCTGCTGCAGGTGGCCGGAGCCGTGTGCGGCCTCGACGAGCGTGCCGCAGCGGACTTGGATGTTGGGGGTTTGCTCGATCTGCTGGATCAAATAGTGCGACATCGATGCTGTCAAGGACGATCCACGCACCAGCAGTGTCACCGACTTGGCGTTGCGTTGTAGGTACATTGCTGCCTGGCCTGCGGAGTTGGCGCCGCCAACGATGTACACGTCGTGGCCTTCGCAGGAGGCTGCCTCGGTCAGCGCCGAGCCGTAAAAGACGCCGCGGCCGGTCAATTCGTCCGCGCCCCGGGCGGGAAGCTGTCGGTAGGACACGCCTGTCGCGAGGATGACGCTGTGGGCGGCGATCGCTGAGCCGTCGGAGAAGCGCACGATGCGCGCCGCGCCGTTGGCCTCGAGTCCTGTCACCTCGCGGGCGGTAAGGATCTCGGCACCGAACTTGGCCGCCTGCCTGCGTGCACGGTCGGTGAGCTGGCCGCCGGAGACACCGTCGGGAAAGCCCAGGTAGTTTTCGATCCGTGAGCTCTGCCCGGCCTGCCCGCCGGTCGCCGAGCGCTCCACCAGCACTGTCCGCAGCCCTTCGGAGGCTCCGTAGACGGCCGCGCCCAGGCCGGCCGGGCCGCCTCCGATGACAATCAGGTCGTAGAAGTCGGTGGCCGGGGTGGTTGCCAGGCCCACCCGGGCGGCGAGGTCGCGGGTGTCCGGCTCGACCAGCGGCGTGCCGTCCGGGGTAATCACGACGGGCAGTCGTTGCCCGTCCTGGTCCGCGGCGGACAGCAGCCGCTGCCCCTCGGGTTCATCGGCCGAGTACCAGCGGTAGGGCACCTGATTGCGGGCCAGGAATTCGCGCGTTTCGGAGGATTGGGCCGACCAGCGGTGTCCGATCAGTTTGATGCTGGGTGCCGACCTGTGGTCGCCTTTGTGCCATGCTTGGAGCAGGTCGTCCAGGACCGGGTAGAGCTTTTCTTCCGGTGGATCCCAGGGCTTGAGCAGGTAGTGGTCGAGGTCGACGACGTTGATCGCATCGATCGCCGCGTTGGTGTCCGCGTATGCGGTCAGCAGGACGCGCCGCGCAGTCGGGTATATGTCCATGGCCTGTTCGAGGAATTCGATGCCGTTCATCTGCGGCATGCGGTGGTCGGCCATGAGTACAGCCACTAGGTCGCCGCGGAGCTTCAGTTCGCGCAGTGCCTGCAGTGCGGATTCGCCGGACTCCGCGCGCACGATCCGGTAGGAAGCGCCGTAGCGCCGCCGCAGGTCCCGGGCGACAGCACGGGAGACTCCCGGGTCATCGTCCACGGTCATGATGACGGTCCGTGGCGTCTCGGTGGCCTGTGTCATTTTCCCCCCATACTGTCGGGCATATAGAGCGTTCATGGAGCTGTGGTATCGGCGTGAATCACCTTGATGATGCGGTCGGTGATTTCCATAAGCAGAACTATTTGACGGGGAGAAAGATGGTCGAAAAATAGCCTGCGAATTTCCTCGGTGTGGCGAGGAGCGGCTACAGTGATAGCCGATCGACCTTTGTCGGTGGCAGCGATAATGGCCCCTCGCCTGTCGGCAGCGTACTCCTTCCTGACGACGAGCCCTCGCTTCGCCATGCGGCCGAGCTGGTGCGAAAGCCGACTTTTTTCCCATCCCAGGTTGCCGACCAGATCGGATATTCGAATCCATCCCTCAGGATCTTGAGTTAACTCCGTCAGCACAGCGCAATCAGCTTCGGACAGTCCGAACTCATTTTGGATGGGACGATTCGTGCGGCTGACCAGCAGTTCGTTCATCTGCAGCAGCCCGCGCCATGCCTGCGTTTGAGTGTCTGATAGCTGAGGAGATTTTTCATCCATATGTCCACCATCCGAGACGGCGGATCCCAACGGTCCCGCTATCTGAAGATATTCAAGAGTGTTCCGCACAGCGTCCACTGTGGTCGCAGAAAGGCTGATTGGCGGACAGGCCGCATCCGCACAGCATGGCCCTCGTCTCATGGCGGTCACCCGCAGATGTCTCTATCTGCAGGTCACCCCGCACGTAAAGTGTTCCGTCCGAATGGCGCTGTATTCGAGTGGGCCGTGATGGTTCCTCATCACGCTCCCCGGCCAGGCGGTACTGCAGAGCTCCGCTGGGACAACGCCGCACTACTGCGGCTATGTCTTCTGCGGGCTCAGCGCCGACGTCGATCCATGGCCTGCGTGCGACGTCGAATACTGTCGGCAGGCCTTTCACGCACTCAGCCTGGTGCAGGCAGATTCGCGACTCATAGCTGACGGCGATGCCAGCAATCTCGTAGCGTTTGGATCCGGTCCGCCATGTGCGATCTTCAGAATCAGGAGGTGGTGCAGACATCAGTCGTTCACTTTGCTTCTGCTGCTGTAGACGAGTTCCCGGTACTCGGGGTGCCGGGCGATCCAGCCTGCATAGAAGGGGCAGACGGGCAGCACAGCAAGGCCGGCAGTACGTGCCGTGTCCAGTGAGGAGCGGACCAACGCTGCGCCGATGCCCTGGCCTTCGTAGCCCGCGGATACCTCCGTGTGCACGAAGGCGATGAGGTTCTTGGTGCGAATGTACTCAGCAATACCGGCCAGCTCACCGTCGACGAAGGCTTCATACCTGTTCGCCTCTACGTTGTCGATAATCTGTGCAGTATGCGTCTGCGAGTCGCTCATGCTGGTCCTAACCGTTGCTCGTCGGGTATTTTCCGTCGCGCCCGCTGGGGGGTGGTGTCGTGGCGGCCGCCTGGGTGGTGTGTGGTGGCCGCCGTCGGGACGGGTCAGGCGGTGGTGTTGAGGGCTTCGTTGAGGCTGGCGACGGCGAGGAGGACGGCGTGCTTGGCGGCTTCGGTGTCGTGCAGGCCGTTGACCATGACGAAGTCGTGGACGATGCCGCCGAAGCGGGCGTTGGTCGCGGCGACGCCGGCCTGGCGAAGCCGGGCGGCGTAGGCCTCGCCCTCGTCGCGCAGCACGTCGGCCTCGGCGGTGATGATCAGTGCGGAGGGAAGGCCGGCGAGGTCCTCGAGGCTGGCACGCAGGGGTGAGACGGTGATCTGGCCGCGCTCCTCCTCGCTGAGGGTGTACTGGTCCCAGAACCACTTCATGCCCTCGCGGGAGAGGAAGTAGCCCTCGGCGAACTGCTCGTAGGAGTCGGTGTCGAACGCCGCGTCGGTCACCGGGTAGAACAGCACCTGCTTGACGAAGCGCACGTCGCCGCGTTCCTTGGCGAGCAGGGTCAGCGCGGTGGCCATGTTGCCGCCCACCGAGTCGCCCGAGACGGCGATCCGTGTGGCGTCCAGGTTCTTGTCCGCGCCGTTGCTGACCACCCACTGCGCCGCCGCGTAGCTCTGCTCGAGTGCGACCGGGTAGCCGACCTCCGGGGAGCGGTCGTACTCGGGGAAGACGACCGCGGCGTTCGCCCCGATGGCCAGGTCCCGCACGAGCCGGTCGTGGGTGTGGGCGTTGCCGAACACCCAGCCCGCACCGTGCACGTACAGGATGACCGGAAGCGTGGCGCCGGTCGAGCCCGCCGGGCGCACGATGCGCACCTTGACGCTGCCGGTCGGGCCGCCCAGTACCTCCACCCACTCCTCATCGATCTCCGGCTTGAAGATCGGGGCGTCCTGGACCTGGTCGACGGTCTTGCGGCCGTCCTCCGGGGTCATCTGGTAGAGGAACGGGGGCTTTGAGGTCGCGTCCACGAAGGCCTGCGCAGCGGGCTCCAGAGCGATGTTGCGAGGGTTACCGGTCATGACGTACTCCCTGGTCAATGTGGGCTTCAACACCCACAATCCTGGTCCCCCACCCCACCGAAAGCCCCTCAGATCAAGGCGGAAACCCCACGGATTGGGACGCGATTCGCCGAGCTTCCCCTCAGGAGATGCGTCGAAAGGCGAGGCAGAAGCCCTGGCGAGGCAGAAGCCCTGGGGGGGTTACGGCCCCTCCCCTGTGCTGCCTTCAGGTCCAAGCCTTGCGGCGGCCGGTTGCCGGTGGCTCCTTTCACAGCACAAGAGGCGGCAACGGGCGCGAGCGGCGCGTCGCCAGAGAGTTCAAGGGTCCGACACGGTTCGCGTTCTGCCGCCTGAATCCAGGGTTGCTCAGGCGAGCTACGTGGAAGTGCTCCCGCACTGGACGACGTAGCCGTGCAGTGCCGCTGAAGGTGGGTCGCATGGCTCGTTCTGCGGCATCAAGGCAAGATAGGTGTCTTGCGATAGGGGGTCACGCAACAGCGGGATCAAACACTGTTGCGTGTCCTCATATGCCACGCACAGCTATGGAACCGTGTCCAGGCCGTCGAGTTCATCCGGCCCCTTCGCTGCTGCCTCAACGCGCGCAGGGTGCTGCCGGGGCAAGAGAGGTGCGCCCTGCAGCCTGACCACCGGCCTGGATGTCCGGGCCCGTCAGCTCAGGCTCCGTGACAGCGGGGAGAGGCCAGATCAAGCGGTGGTGGATCCGGCCACGACGCCATGAACGTCGCCCTGCACGGCCGCGTTGCACCGACCCGGGAAAGACGTCCTGATCCGTGGGGTTCCTGCCCATTACTGAGGGGCATCGAGCGGATCAAGGTTGCAGTCTGGTCAGGCCAGATGCTGGCGCATCCGAGTCCGCCGCTCGAAAGTACGACGTCGCATTGCAGCGTCCGAGCCACGAACCGGTACACAACCCCAAGACGCATACAGCAGGAGTCGACCATGGGTACGCGAGTTGCAGTGATCTACTACAGCGCCACCGGCAATGTGCACCAACTTGCCCAAGCCGTGGCGGAGGGTGCCAGCAGTCGCAACGCGGACGTCCGTCTGCGTCGCGTACCCGAGCTGGCGCCCGACAGCGCCGTTGACGCCAATCCCGCCTGGCGCGCGCACACGGATGCCACCAAGCACGAGGTGCCCGAAGCGACTTTGGAGGACCTCGAGTGGGCCACGGCGTACGCCTTCGGGACGCCCACCCGGTTCGGGAACGTCGCCTCGCAGCTGAAGCAGTTCATCGACTCGACCGGCGGCCTGTGGCAGGCCGGCGTCTTCCACAACAAGCCGGCAACCAGCTTCACCTCGGCAATGAACCGCCACGGCGGCCAGGAGTCCACGCTCCTCGCCCTGAACAACGTCTTCTACCACTGGGGCTCCATCATCGTGCCCCCCGGGTACACCGACCCTCTCCTGTTTGCGTCGGGCGGCAACCCTTACGGCACCAGCTGGCCCAGTGGTGGCGGCGAGGGTCCTGACCAGGCCACACTCGAAGCGGCCCGCTATCAGGGCCGCCATCTTGCGGACATAGCCGACCGCCTCCGCGGCTGACGCACCGCGCCGCAATGCGCCGACTCCCGAAGCCGTGTGCGCTTCGGGACAAGGTAGGCCGACGGCCCAGCCTCCGTTAGGTATGCAGTCCAGTGGTCGGTCCTGCGGCCGACCGTTTCGCACAAGGGAAGAGTGTCAACCATGGCCAAGATCATCCGTATATACGAGCACGGAGAGCCCTCGGTGCTGAGGGTCGAGGCAGCGGACATCGCAGAGCCCGGGCCCGGGGAGGTGAAGATCAGGCAAGAAGCAATCGGCGTGAACTTCTTCGACACGATGCTGCGTGACGGGCGCGTCAACGGACCTCTCCCCATGGTGCTGGGTTCCGAAGGTTCGGGTGTCGTGGAAGCCGTAGGTGCGGATACAGCGGAATTCCGTGTCGGTGACCGGGTCGCCTACTTCGCATCCATGGGCGCCTACGCGAGCGAGCGGCTGATCGACGCACGCTCCCTCATCGCACTGCCCCAGGACATCAGCAACGAACAGGCTGCGGCATTCCTGGCCAAGGGCCTGACGGCGTGGATGGGGCTGCGAGCTCTCCATGACATCGCTCCCGGTGAAGTAGTGCTCGTGTCAGGCGCGTCCGGCAACGTCGGATCCATCCTGTCCCGCTGGGCAAAGGCGCTCGGCGCGACCGTCATCGGTGTAGCCGGATCGAAGGGCAAGCTTGAGAAGGTGCGGGCCGGCGCCGATCAGGCTCTTTACGCGCAGGATCCGGAAGCTCTCGCCAAGATACGGGCGATTGCTCCAGATGGTGTCGACGTCGTCTTCGACTTTGTGGGGAACGCCATGGCGGAGCTGTCGGCGGCGGCGGTGCGGTCCGGCGGAGAGATCGTCGCCATCGGTGCCGCGTCCGGTCAGTCGCAGCCGGATGCCGCGGAGGTGGCCCGGCGCGGCATCAAGGTGGTGAGCGGGGGCGTTCAGGACCATGTGAACTCGGCTACCGTCGGTGATGCGTCGGGCCAGTTGTTCCAGGCGATGAGGGACGGACTCTTCCACGATCTTGGTATCACTCGCTACGCATTCACCGACGCGGCCCGCGCTCATGAAGACATCGCGGCCAGGCAACTGTCCGGTCTGCCGGTGCTCATCGTCTGAGCGGATTCGACCGCGCATCCGGAACTCTCCAACGCCGGATGAGTTGAGGTTCTCTGCCGCATACGGCGCTGTAGCGCACCAACTAACGCACACGGCGGGTCCTTTGGCCCTCGTTCGATGAAGGAGCAGCATTGATAGGCGAAGGTATGGGAGACGACGTCTACCAGCCGGACGGGGCGGAGGTCCAGGACGACGCCGGAGTCCTGGATGCCTTGGACACCCTGGACTACAGGGCCGGTGACGAAGCGCTCGATGAGGGGTATTCGCCCCCGGAGAGGCCATGGGGCGTCGAACACAGTGGCGTCACGGCGTCGGAGCAGCACCGAGGGGAAACTCTGGACGAGCGCCTCGCGGAGGAAGTACCGGACGTCGGAGTGCCTGCAGGTGATGGCATCGGAGACGCCTGGGACACGGACGGCGAACCTCGCGACGACGAGGTCGGATACGAGCGAGCTGGACGTCTCGTTGCACTCGACGAGGGAACGCGACAGAACACAGAGACCGACCTGCTGGCTTTCGATCAAGGGCTGGACGGTGCCGGCGCGTCGGCAGAGGAGGCCGCCATCCACCTCATACCCGATGCTGAAACCTCCCCCGACTATTGAACTGAGGTTGGCGCGCCGCCTGTTCGGCTCAGAACAGTCAGTTGAAACCGAAATCTGCGGCTGCCAGTAATGAGCATGCGCGATTGAACACAGTCGCCCCTGCGGATGGGTCTACTGATCTGTGGCTGATGCCGCCGTAGGACGACAACGTCGGACGGAAGCATGCTCGTCAGACGTAAGACGGGTCGACATCGACCATTTCCACGTTCTCGTTGCCCGACATCCACATGGGGAGCACGGCGTCGTTCCCGGTGTGGCTCGCAAACGGCTCCCGGTACCGCCCAGCTTCGGCGCCTGCAGTTAGAGCCCAGTCGGCGTCCGGATCTCTAGTTCGGCAGTTGCAACGGTGCCGTTTTCTTGAGATAAGCAGGGCCGCCACAACGGTTGCCACATACGCAATGATGCCCGCTCATACATTGTCTGCGAGGGCAGCGGCCACCGCCGTCTCAGGAGCGCGTAAGAATAGACGGCTGCGAGTTGCGGGCTTACGCCGTGGTGAGCTGCTGAGAAGCCGGACAGCGCACCTCGCGCCGTCCAAGGCGAAATGAGAGACGAGAACGAGCGAACAACGGGATAAAGGTCTCGATGATAGCTCGTTACAGAAAGGTACAGCCTGCTTCATGTCCGCATCGCAACGTACGGCATCCGCAGTAGCGCGCTCGCTGTTCGGCTTCACTCTGCGGCCCTCGCAGGAGCAGGCTGTCCACGCGGTGGTCGAGGGCCAGGACACGCTCGCCGTTCTACCGACCGGCAGCGGCAAGAGTGCGATTTACCAGGTTGCGGGGATGGTGATCGGAGGGCTGACCCTGGTCGTCTCGCCGCTCATAGCGTTGCAGCGGGACCAGGTGCGATCCATCACAGGCCGCCGTTACGCATCACGCCCTGTCAAGGCGGCCTTGCTGAACTCGGCGCAATCTATTCGCGACCGGCGGGAAACCTTGGACCTCCTCGCCAGGGGTGACCTGGATTTCCTCCTCATTGGGCCCGAGCAACTCGCGAACGCTGAAACCGCGGCCGCAGTCCGTACCGGAGCTCGTGCCGTCGGCTTGTTCTGCGTCGACGAGGCGCACCTCGTCAGCGAGTGGGGCCAGGAGTTCCGCCCTGAGTACCTGCGTCTGGTGGACGCGGTGACCAATTTGGGAAGCCCGCCTGTCCTTGCCCTGACCGCGACGGCCTCACCTCCTGTCCAGTCGAACATCACCCGTCGATTGGGCATGCGTACGCCGCATGTGGTGGTGGGCGGTTTCGACCGCCCGAACATCTCGCTGGCTATGCGCTACACCGAGCCGGCCAGTACCGAACCGCGAGCGATCGATGAACGCTGCGTCGAGGTCCTCATGCAGCAGGAGACCCCTGCACTGGTGTACGCGCTGACCCACGCCCGGTGCGAGGCTCTCGCCGCCCGCCTGCGACTCAAAGGTCTGCGAGCGGCTCCGTACCACGGCGGTCTTGCCTCCCGTACCCGAGCCGACGTTCAGGACGCCTTCTTCGCAGGCAGCCTCGACGTTGTAGTCGCTACCAGCGCGTTTGGCCTCGGCGTAGACAAACCTGACATCCGGACCGTGGTGCATGCGGGCGTGCCGGCGAGCATCGACGACTATTACCAAGAAATCGGCAGAGCGGGCCGGGACGGACGACCAGCGACCGCGGTCCTGGTGCATGACGCGCGCACCGTTCGCATTCCACGCAGCCTCGCAGCACGAAATCACCTGGGGGAAGCAACACTTCACCGTGTTGTCGACGCCTTGGAGAACGTGGGCTGTGACATCGCCGTCGCGGACTTGGCCCGGTCCGCCGATATTTCCGCCCACAGCACCGACCGTGTCGTCAACGAGCTGGCGGACATGGGAATCGTCCAGGTGCTCGGCTCTGGTCACCACCGCGTCCTCGTGCCGCAGCGCCGTCCGCATCGCTCCGCCGGACTGATCGGACAACTCCTGACACGGGACATGCGGCGTCAGGCGATAGTGGCGAGCCGTCTTGATGCGGCGCGCCACTATGCGGAAACAACGCGCTGCAGGCGGGCGGAACTGCTCGCGTACTTCGGTGAAACCTACACAGCACCTTGCGGAAACTGTGACAACGACCACGCGCCGGAGAGGACGCCCACGCGCCGTCCAGTCGTCATCGACGGCAGTACTCCCGTACAGCACCGGCTCTGGGGAGAGGGACACCTGCTCAGCCAGGACGACCACGAACTCCTCGTCTACTTCGCCAGCGTCGGCTACAAGCACCTCACCCCGTCGACCCTGGTGTCGGGAATTCTGCAACAGGCTTGACCTGCCGTTGATTTGTGCACCACCGGAGGTGGCCTGGCCGGACGGGTCCCTGATCGGGTGATCGTACGGACTGGCGCTTGCCAGCAGGGCCTCTTGGTAGCTCGGGCGTACGAACCCGACATAGCACCAGGAGGCCCTGTCTGTTGTACTCGCATAACTGAAGTCCCACTCGTTCTTCGGACTGCGCCCCTGCTGCGGGCTCGACATGGCAGAGCTGGTGACCGGTCCACCGGGCGGCGTACCCAGCCCTGCCTGCTGGAGGATCAGACGGCCATGGCCACGGCGTGATGCTCGGTGTGATCCGCTACGGCGTAACCGCCGACAACTGCTCTGCATGCATGCCGCCCGCCGCTTGCAGACGCGGAGCCTGTCGCCGCCTCTATAGCCACGGCTGAGGGCTGACAGTGGTCATGCCGGCCACCCTTACTTGGGGATCCATCGGCCGCCGCAGCGTAGGTTACGCGTCGCCGAACCTGGCACATCCGCTTGGTCTTCCGCGGCTGGCTCCAGTCGCTGCCGGCCCCACCTCGCCTTCTCCCGGACCCTGCACGGGATAGGTGCACGGTCGGCTACCGGCCGCCACACCCGTGGCAGACCGGCCGCCCGGCGGCCGGGTCGGCTCTACGTACCGTGCACGGTCCCCCATGCCTCCTTTCGTGCCCTCGGCTGTGTTCGGAGCTGAGCGATCGCGTCCCAATCCGTGGGGTTTCCGCCTTGATCTGAGGGGCTTTCGGTGGGGTGGGGGACCAGGATTGTGGGTGTTGAAGCCCACATTGACCAGGGAGTACGTCATGACCGGTAACCCTCGCAACATCGCTCTGGAGCCCGCTGCGCAGGCCTTCGTGGACGCGACCTCAAAGCCCCCGTTCCTCTACCAGATGACCCCGGAGGACGGCCGCAAGACCGTCGACCAGGTCCAGGACGCCCCGATCTTCAAGCCGGAGATCGATGAGGAGTGGGTGGAGGTACTGGGCGGCCCGACCGGCAGCGTCAAGGTGCGCATCGTGCGCCCGGCGGGCTCGACCGGCGCCACGCTTCCGGTCATCCTGTACGTGCACGGTGCGGGCTGGGTGTTCGGCAACGCCCACACCCACGACCGGCTCGTGCGGGACCTGGCCATCGGGGCGAACGCCGCGGTCGTCTTCCCCGAGTACGACCGCTCCCCGGAGGTCGGCTACCCGGTCGCACTCGAGCAGAGCTACGCGGCGGCGCAGTGGGTGGTCAGCAACGGCGCGGACAAGAACCTGGACGCCACACGGATCGCCGTCTCGGGCGACTCGGTGGGCGGCAACATGGCCACCGCGCTGACCCTGCTCGCCAAGGAACGCGGCGACGTGCGCTTCGTCAAGCAGGTGCTGTTCTACCCGGTGACCGACGCGGCGTTCGACACCGACTCCTACGAGCAGTTCGCCGAGGGCTACTTCCTCTCCCGCGAGGGCATGAAGTGGTTCTGGGACCAGTACACCCTCAGCGAGGAGGAGCGCGGCCAGATCACCGTCTCACCCCTGCGTGCCAGCCTCGAGGACCTCGCCGGCCTTCCCTCCGCACTGATCATCACCGCCGAGGCCGACGTGCTGCGCGACGAGGGCGAGGCCTACGCCGCCCGGCTTCGCCAGGCCGGCGTCGCCGCGACCAACGCCCGCTTCGGCGGCATCGTCCACGACTTCGTCATGGTCAACGGCCTGCACGACACCGAAGCCGCCAAGCACGCCGTCCTCCTCGCCGTCGCCAGCCTCAACGAAGCCCTCAACACCACCGCCTGACCCGTACCGACGGCGGCCACCACACACCACCCAGGCGGCCGCCACGACACCCCAGCACATCGGCACCGGCTTCGGCGACATCGGTGTGCGAGCGACGTCTCACGAAACCTCGTGCTCGCACCCCGTGCCGGGTTCGATGATCGGCGGGCGGTCCACAGGAAGACGGCCTGTCTGAGGGCACGTAGAGGACCAGCCGAGGGGCGTCTTCAGGGCCGGGCGCAGCCACTCATGGCTTCGCGATACATGCGCAGTTTGGACGATCGCGTATGTATGTCGGACAGTCGACGATGGAGCGTCCACCGGTGCGTCAGTAACTTCGGGTGTTCAACATGCTCACATTTTTTCCAAGGAGTCCCTTGTGAACGCATCACCCCGGGTGACGACTCCCTTCGCCCCTGACTCGAGCGCCCGTGAGGTGATCGACGGTGTCGACCTGGCGGGGCGCCGTGCCGTGGTCACCGGTGGCACCTCTGGCATCGGTGCGGAGACCGTCAGGGCTCTTGCCCTGGCCGGCGCTGAGGTCACCGTGGCCACCCGCCGTCCTGAGACGGCGGGACTGCTTGTCAGCGAGCTGTCCGGTGTCTCGGGCGCCGGGCCCGTGCGCGCCCAGGCGCTGGAGCTGTCTGATCTCTCTTCTGTGCGCAATTTCGCCAAGGAGTGGCAGGGCCCGTTGGACATCCTCGTAGCCAACGCCGGAATCATGGCCCTGCCGCAGCGGGTGACTAGCGCAGAGGGCTGGGAAATGCAGCTGGCCACCAACTACCTGGGGCATTTTGCGCTGGCGAGCGCGCTTTTGCCATCGATGCAGGCATCTGGTTCGGCCCGCATCGTGATCGTGAGCTCGGGAGCGCACCGCGCTTTTCCTCTCGACTTGGCGGACCCGCAGTTCGAGCAACGGCCCTATGACCCGTGGGCGGCTTATGGACAGTCCAAGTCGGCCGACGTTCTCCTTGCCGTCGGTGCGCGCCGCTGGTGGAGCGATGGCATCACGGCCAACGCGGTCAACCCCGGCTACGTGCTGACCAACCTGCAGCGGCATCTCGACGACGACACCATGCGTTCCTTCGGCGTGATGGACGACGACGGCAAGGTGAAGCCGCTGCCCTACTACAAGACCCCTTCGCAGGGAGCTGCAGGGTCGGTGCTGCTTGCCGGCTCTCCCTTGCTGGCCGGCGTGACCGGCCGTTACTTCGAGGACAACCAGGAGGCCGTGCTCGTCTCCGGTGACAAGGGCGAGGCCAGCGGTGTTGCCGCGCATGCCGTCGATCCGGAAGTCGCAGACCGCCTGTGGGACTACGCCACTGACGCCATCTCGCAATAAGGGGCGCGGACTGGCTGCGCCATCGCAGCGCGGGGCTGATTCCGACTAATTCGGCGGCAGTCTTCCCCGGCCAGCGTGGTGATTGTGCAGCTCGTCGCTCGTCTCGTCTGTGACAGGTCAACCAGAAGGGAAACGCGTGCAGAACAAATTCCGAGACGATGACATTGTCCACATTCGCGACGAGGTGTACCTGGTCTCAGGCAGCAATACCAACTGGGTCGTGGTCAAAGAGGGTGACAGCGCGACCCTCATCGACAGCGGCTACCCGGCCGACTATGAACGACTGCTCGCCTCGCTCGCCACTCTCGGACTGCACCAGGGCGCCGTGAACGCCCTGCTGGTCACTCATGCCCACAACGACCATATCGGGGCAGCCGAGCGCATGCGGGCGTTGCACAACATTCCTGTTCTCATGCATGAGGAAGAGGTTCCGCATGCCCGCCGGGACTTCCTGCAGCAGGTATCCGCCGGTCAGGTCCTCACACAGGCTCTACACTCTGGCGTCCTGCCCTGGGCGATCCACGCGCTGCGGGCCGGCGGAACCTACCATGTGCCTGTCCACAGTCCGCGCCCCTTTCCCACGCCCGGCCCTCTCGACCTCCCCGGGGCTCCCACTCCTATCCACACACCCGGACACACGCTGGGGCACTGCGCCTACCACCTGCCCGGCAGCGGCATACTTGTCAGCGGTGACGCCCTGGTCACCGGCCACCCAACTTCCCGGATCTCCGGTCCCCAGCTTCTCCCCGACATGTTCCACGCGGACCGCGACCGGGCCCTCACGTCCCTGGTCGCACTCGGGGGAATCGACGCCGACACGATCCTGCCAGGACACGGACCGGCGCATTACGGAAGCGTGAAGGAGGCGGTCGGCCAGGCTCTCCAGCGGGCCGAACTCAACGCCGTGTTAAGCCGAGCAGCAGGGTCTGTGTAAGCGCTGGACCACTCGCCAGCCACACGCGCCACCCCTGCACTGTCCGACCACGTTCCTCGATGAGGACCGTGCAGCTTGCGGCGGGCACACCTGGGTCTTCCCCGGGTCGCAGCCCGGCTTGCCGACCGGAGCGCGCCTTGAATCACCTGCTCCTGCTGCGCACGAGGCTTTGACGGCCAGGGGCATCGACCAGTGCAGCTCTACATCGATATGTATGAATTCAACGAGGTTGCTACACGTAACCCCTATCACTTACCCTCGGCAACATATGAATGCAGCCGCAAGCATGCTGCAAGTCTCCTCTTGCGCATACATCACACCTGCAGGACGGCTGTGGATAGTCCCTCAAGGCGCCGCAGTCGGTTTCCGCACTGGCCAGTACAAGCCCCGTGCCAGAGCAGCTGTACCTGTCCGCCGCGCTTGCCGTCTACGGCGAAACTTTCCTGACGAGAGGCCCATCGGTGTCCCAGCAAAAGCCCGAACCGCTACAGGTCGGTCCTCCGGCGAGGGACGGCAACCAAACAGTGATTCAGCACGCCAGAAGCACCCTTCCCGCTTGCCACGGTTCACACGAAGCCGCTGCGCAGCCCGTCGCGGCTGGGCACGGGCGCGGCGGGTGGATCGCCGTCAGCTCGGTTGCCGCCGCATCCTTCGCGCTCGTTCTGTCCCAATTCGTCATGGTCGCTGTCCTGCCTGACGTCATGGAGCAGTTCGATGTCTCGGCCGGCAGAGCGGGCTTGGCCCTCGTCCTGCCCGGTCTTCTCGCCGCCGTGGCCGCACCCGTTCTCACGCTGGCCTTCGGGCAGCTTGACCGGCGTGTCGCCCTGTGGGGTCTGACAGCGATCATCGCTGTGTCGGATGTGATCGCGGCCCTCGCTCCCAACTTCGGCACCCTCATGGTGGCCCGTCTGGTGCTGGGCGGCGCAATCGGCGCCTTCTGGACGATGGGAGTCGGCGTGGGCCGTCGGCTCGTGGCGCCGACGCAGGTGACGCGGGCCACCTCATTGGTCATGGCCGGCATCTCTGCCGGCACGGTGGTGAGCCTGCCCCTGGGCAACATCGTGGCTCAGTACTGGGGTTGGCGGTCGGCCTTGGCGGCCGCGAGTGTCCTGAGCGTCTCGGTCCTGCTGGTTCAGCTGCGTACCCTGCCAAGGATGCCCGCTGCGGGCACCCTGCACGCCGGGGACGTCTTCGGGCTGCTGCACCGACCGAAAGTCCGGGTCGGACTGCTGCTGTCTGCGCTGCTCTTCTTCGGCCACTTCGGGGCCTACACCTTCGTCTCGTCGTTCCTGACGGACCAGGCCCGCTTCTCCGCTACAACCGTCGGTGGACTCCTGCTGCTCTACGGTGTCGCGGGGTTTGTCGGCAACTTCGCGGCCGGAGCCACGCTCGATCGCAGTCTTCCCGCCACGCTGGGCACCGCAGCAGCGGTGCTGGCAGCGTCGGTACTCGTCCTCGGTCAGTGGCACTCCCAACACGCAGCCGTCGTCGCGCTGTTCCTGTGGGGGATCGGCTACGGAGCCATCCCCATCTCCCTGCAGACCTACATGATGCGCGGGACCACGGCAGAGGGCGGGCTTGCGCTGTTCGTGACCGTCAGCCAGCTGTCCCTGGCGACAGGCTCCTTCGTCGGAGGCCTGTTCGTCGACCGTTTCGGCCTGCGAGCCGACTACACCGTCTTCGCGCTCCCCGCGGTCGTCGCGGTTTTGATCGCGGCCACGCGACTGCGCCGCCATACACAGGGATCGGCAGTGTCGCGTCCTGACGTGCAGTCGGCGTAGCGGCGCCCGGATGTGAAACCGAGAGGCCAATGAACACAGTCAACGCAAGCGAAGTCACCCTGCAGATCAACGGCACCGAAAAGACGCTGTTGGTGGATCACCGCGTCACGCTCCTCGACCTGCTGCGCGAGCATCTCGGTCTCACCGGGACGAAGAAGGGGTGCGACCACGGCCAGTGCGGCGCGTGCACGGTGCTGTTGAACGGGCAGCGGGTCAACAGCTGTCTGAAGCTGGCGGTCGCTGCCGACGGTGCCACAGTCGTCACCATCGAAGGGGTCGCCGATCTCGCCGAGGGCGACGGTCTGCACCCGCTGCAGGAAGCGTTCGTCGCCAATGACGCCATGCAGTGCGGCTACTGCACACCAGGACAGATCTGCTCTGCCCTGGGGGCACTGGCGGAAGCGGACAAAGGATGGCCAAGCCACGTCACCCCCGATGTGGCCGCAGGTGTCGAATCGGCGTCCGCCCTTGAAGCGGACGAGATCCGCGAACGCATGAGCGGCAATCTCTGCCGGTGCGGCGCTCACCACGGAATCATTGCCGCCATCGCTCGGGCGGCAACGGGGAGCAACCGATGAAGCCCTTCGCCTACCAGCGTGCCACGAGCGTCGACGAAGCCGTCTTGGCGGTCGCCGGCCATCCCGAGACGGTCTACCTCGCCGGCGGTACCAACCTCGTTGACCTGATGAAGCTCGGAGTCAGCCGCCCGCAGGCCCTGGTGGACATCTCACGCCTGCCCCTGGACCACCTGACGCACCAGGACGGCCACACCGTCATCGGCGCGATGGCGACGAACGCTGCCGTCGCCGGCGACCCCGTCATCCGCGCCAACTTCCCGGTGCTGTCCGAAAGCATCCTGGCAGGCGCATCCGGGCAGCTGCGCAACAGCGCGAGCACGGCAGGGAATCTGCTGCAGAAGACCCGCTGCGCGTACTTCCAGGATGTGAGCAAGCCCTGCAACAAGCGGGCCCCAGGGTCGGGCTGTCCGGCTCGTGCCGGCGCGCACCGCGATCTCGGCATCCTCGGCGTCTCCACCTCCTGCATTGCAACCCAGCCCTCCGACATGGCCGTTGCTCTCTCGGCGCTGGACACCACCGTGAGCCTGCGCAGTGCCACCGGTGAGCGCACGGTGAAGCTGCAGGACTTCTATGTGGCACCGGGCACGACCCCCCACCGTGAGACCGTC
This sequence comes from Streptomyces canus, assembly GCF_030816965.1. Taxonomy (NCBI): domain Bacteria; kingdom Bacillati; phylum Actinomycetota; class Actinomycetes; order Kitasatosporales; family Streptomycetaceae; genus Streptomyces; species Streptomyces canus. Next base: position 10,369,155 of record NZ_JAUSYQ010000002.1, on the reverse strand, counting down.
CTGGAGCACGGCGAACTCATCACGCAGGTAGCACTTCCGGCCCTGCCCGAAGGGGCGGTATCGCGTTACCACAAGGTACGTGACCGCTGGTCCTACGCCTTCGCGGTGATCAGTGTGGCCGCAGTAGTGGTGATGGACGCCCACGGGCGGATCGAGCAGGCCCGCATCGCCTGGGGCGGGGTGGCCCCGCGGCCGTGGCGTGCCCTTCTTGCCGAAGCCGAGCTCCGCGGTCACAAACCCTCCCCGGAACTCTTCGAGCGGGCCCTGCGAGCCGAACTGCGCCATGCCACACCTCTGCCGCAAAACGAGTTCAAGGTGGACCTCGTCAAGGATGTGACGGCCGGCCTGCTCACAGATCTCGCTCATCCCGCAGGGGACCGGAAGGTGACACGATGACCTCGGTTGGTACGCCGATCGAACGCCAGGACGCACGGGCCAAAGTCACCGGCGCGGCCACGTACGCCTACGAACACCGCGTCGACGGTGTGCTGTACGCGTGGCCGGTGACCTCGACCATTGCCAGGGGACGCGTCGAGGACATCGACGTGGACTCAGCGATGGTCACGCCGGGGGTCGTGGCTGTCCTGCACGCGGGCAACGCTGCCCGGCTCGAGACAGACATCGACCTCGGCCCTGTGCAGCAGGCGTCCGTTCCGGAGCTGTACGTGCTCCAGTCGGACAAGGTCGCCTATCGCGGTCAGATCGTTGCCGCGGTCATCGCGACCTCGGCCGAGGCGGCCCGCGAAGGTGCGGAGAACCTGCTCGTCCGCTACGAGGAACAGGCGTACGACGTCGTCTTCCGAGCTCAGGATCCGCGTGCCTACGTGCCGGCCATGCTCGGTGACCTGGGCCCGGGAAACGTCAGCCGCGGTGATGCGGATGCCGCCCTGGAGACCGCCGAGGTCGTCGTCGACGTGGCCTACACCACGCCGGCCCAGCATCCCCATCCGATGGAACCGCACTCCACCCTCGCCAGATGGACGGACGGGCGGCTGACGCTCTACAGCTCCGAGCAGGGGCCCTCCAACACCAGTCAGGCGTTCGCCGCCCTGCTCGCCATGGATGCTGACGACGTCGAAGTGGTCTGTGACTACGTTGGCGGAGGCTTCGGCGCCAAGGCATCCCCGCGGCCGCCTGCCGTGCTGGCGGTCCTTGCCGCGAAGTTGGTCGACCGGCCCGTCAAGGTCGCGTGGAATCGCCGGTTGATGACCGCGCACGCGACCTACCGGTCGCCGACGATCCAGCGCATCAGGCTCGGAGCTGACGGCAACGGAAAGCTGGGCGCCATCGTGCATGAGGCTCAGCACATGACGTCGGCACTGTCCGACTACGTGGATCAGACGGCAAGCTCCGCCCGCATGATGTATGCCGCCGAACACGCTCGGACCACCGGCACGGCGGTGCGGCTCGATGTTCCCTCGGCAGGCTGGATGCGCGGGCCCGGTGAGACGCCGGGCATGTTCGGCCTCGAGTGCGCGATGGACGAACTCGCCTATCGCCTGGACCTGGACCCCATCGAACTGCGGATCCGCAACGAGCCCGAGGTCGATCCCTCCGACGGCAAGCCGTTCAGCAGCCGCAACCTGCTCGCGTGCCTGCAAAAGGGAGCGGAGCAATTCGGCTGGGCCGACCGCGACAGGCGGCCGGGCACCCGCCGGTACGGCCGGTGGCTTGTCGGCACGGGTGTGGCAGCTTCCCGCTATCCCGTCTTCACGGTGCCGAGCCGCGCATCCGCCACCGCCGAGACCGACGGCACCTTCACCGTTGCAATCGGTGCGGTGGACATCGGTACAGGGTCACGGACGGTGCTCGCGCAGATCGCTGCGGACGCACTCGAAGTCCCCGTCGATCGGATACGCCTCGACCTCGGCCGTGCCTCCTACAGCGTGGCCGCGTTCGCCGGGGCTTCCCTGGGCACCGCTTCCTGGGGGTGGGCGGTAGAGAAAGCCGGCCGCACTCTGAAAGCCAGACTCCGCGACGGCGCACCGCTGGGGACAGTGGTGGACGTTGACACGACCGCGGAGGTGAGCGCCATGCGGGACGTCAGCCGCAACGCCTACGGAGCTCAGTTCGCCGAGGTCAAGGTCGATACCGTCACGGGCCAGATACGGGTGGAAAGGATGCTCGGCGTCTTCGCCGCCGGCCGCATCATCAACCCGCGCACTGCCCGCTCCCAGCTGATCGGCGGCATGATCATGGGCATCGGCGGTGCCCTGATGGAAGCGGCGGACATCGACGAGGCCTTCGGAGACTTCGTCCAGTCCGACCTGGCCGGCTATCACTTCCCGACGCACGCCGATGTCGGCGACATCGACATCGTCATGCTTCCTGAGGCAGACGACGAACTCAGCCCGGTCGGCGGCAAGGGGATCGGCGAGATCGGCGTCGTCGGTGCAGCAGCGGCCATCGCCAACGCCGTGCACCACGCGACGGGCCATCGTTTCCGGAACCTGCCGCTGCGCCTGGAGGATGTGCGCGATGCTGCGCGTGACGGCAGGAATTCCTACGTGGGCCCGCGATGAGCTGGAAAGCGGCACTGGCGGCGCGAGTCTGCGCGGTACCGCTCCCGGTTCTCCCCCGGGGCGCCGACTACACGTCGGCACAGACGGATGTCGCTGTGTCCGCGTTACCGATGCATCCAGGTGCCCCCTGTAAAGGGCGGGGCGGGTGTCTCGACGAGGAGCCGCCTGACGCACCGGCAGGCACCGGCCTTCGGGAGGACGGCTCGTCGGTACATACACGCCCCAGCCGAACACGTACACGTAAAACGGTGGGTGCTCGCAGGCACACGGCGGAACCGTCCAGTCTCACCTGGCATGTCCTGCGGGGCTGACTGGCGGATCCGAATGTATTGCTCCGTTTCGGCGTTCAGCCGACGGGGTCTTCACACGGCAGCCACAGCCGACAACAGCAGGTCGCGCACGGGCTGTCGCAGATAGGAGGAGGAACGACATGAAGGTACTCGTCACCGGGGCCTCAGGCACCGTCGGCAATCTCGTGGTGCGCAGGCTCGCCGAGCAGGGCGTGCCGGTTCGGGGCGTCGTGCGCCGCCAGCAGAGTGCCACCGCCTTGCGCGGCCAGGAACTGCCGGACCTTGAGGTCGTGGTCGCCGATCTGGCGAATGAAGCGGCCGTTGCTCCACTGATGGACGGCATCGATGCGGTGTTCCTGGTGGCGGCCAATGCGCCCGACCAGCTCGACCAGGAACTGTTCGTGATCCGGGCGGCCTCCGCGGCGAAGGTACGACGTCTGGTCAAGCTCAGCGTCGGCGGCGCCTCACCTGACGCCCCGCTGGCCCTGGCCCGTGTCCATCATGCGGCAGAGCAGGAACTGGCGGCCAGTGGCCTCACGTACACCGTGCTGCGGCCTTCGTTCTTCATGGACAACCTGCTGCAGTACATTCCCTGGATCGACTCCTCGGGCCGCCTCCCCCTACCGACGGGCGATGGCGCCATGTCGATGATCAACTCCCGTGACATCGCCGATGTCGCCGCGGCCGAGCTCACGACCGACTCCACGGAAAACCACGACCTGGTGCTGACCGGCCCGGAAGCGCTCACCATCGACCAGGCGCTGGCACGGGTGGGGGAGGTCATCGGTCACTCTCTCAGCCACCTCGACGCCACCCGGGAAGACTTCCTTCGCCGCTACACGGCCGATGGCAACACGGCCGAGTACGCGGAGGACATCGCCACCCTCTACGACGGCATCCTGCGTCAGGGCTACGGCGCCGGCATCACCGACACCGTGGAGAAGGTGACCGGCAACCCGCCCCGTACCATCACCGACTTCGCGCGGGACCACGTCGCGGACTTCACTCAGACCCAAAAGCCCACGGACGGCTGACGGGCCCCCTGCGGCAAGTGCCTGTCCAGATGGACAGGCACTGCCGTTTTTATACGCTTTTGAACGCTCTGTGCACGGCGTCGCTCAGCGGCAGTGGCTCCGGGAGCGACTCCGGCCCCGCTTACGGACGAGCGGCGGTCCCACCGGCACATTCAGGGAAGCCGGTTCCAGCGAGTCCTGGCCCCACCCGTCGACCAGGCCGGGCCCCGCAGGGGCGGGGCCGCTGCTCATTCCCGATTCCCCCATCGCCAGCTGCCAGGCGAGGCAAAGACCCGCGCGAAGGAAGGGCCGGTTCTCGTCCGTGAAGCCAATGGAAGGCAGCAGGCCGGCCTCGTTCGACTTTGGTGGCGAGGTACAGAGCAGCAATTGCGCCTGCCGTGCGCTTCACCCTCAGCGTGGGTGCCAGCCACTCGGCCACGCTGTGCACAACCGTCGGCTACGAGCGTCACACAGGAGTCACTCGGTACCGAGACCCCGTTTGTCCTTGTCTGTGCGCGGGATCCCCCTGCTTGCCCGTACCGACAGATCTCTCGCGCGTGGACGGCGCAGATAGTACGGGCGTGCAGGAGGCCCCACTTGGTTTCACTCGGCGGCGAGCATACGCACGGTGTTCTTGCGCAGGGCCAGCAGCGCCGGCACGACAGCAGCGGTCGCGATAAGGACGAGACTTGCAACGACGACTGTCGCCGCGGCGCCGAGACCGAACACGGGTGGCACATCGAGCGCCCACGCGCCGATGAGACCGGTGGCCAGCACGGTCGGAACGGCGAGCAGTACGGCTGTGGTCACGTAGATGACGGCCTCGGACACAACTGCCGCCACGACCGTCGCTGTTGTGCCGCCGCTCACGAGCAGGAGGGCGACCTCGCGGTCTCGCTGGCGTCCTGCCATGAACAGCGTGACCGTTGCACCGGTCAGGGACAACAGGAGCGGTCCTCCCAGCAGCAGCACGACCCCGCCGGTAGAAAGCGTGTCCCCGCCCGAGGCGGTGCCTTGTGAGGCATACAGGCCTCCCACGAGGGACACGGCCATGACGAGGGGGGTAATGACGGCGCTGCTCTGACTGGCGTGGTGTGCGGTGGCCTGCCGGGCCAGGTGCCACCAACCGGGCAGGGACAGCGGCACTACCGCAGTCCACGTGCGCAGGAGCGCCACCATGAACACCGGGCTGAGAGCGGACAGAAGCCCAGCCGTGAGGGGACCGATCAGCATGAGCGACGTTGCCGCCTTCTCCGGTTCTGCCCCCGGCAGGCTCACGACGGTGCCGATCAGGATGAGAAAGAGGGCCGCGCCGGTGAGCCAGCGCGTCGTGCTCATGCCCTTGGTGGGTGCCTCGGGTTCGCGCAGCGCCTGGATCGCGGGTGTCTGGGCAGCGCGGCGGGCACCGCGTGAACCCCCCAGAAGCACCGTAACGAGCACGTATGCGATCACTGCGCCGGCTGCAACCGGACTGAACGCGGGCGTTATGTCCCTCAGTTGCGGCACATCAGCGAAGCAGAAGGCAAAGAGCGGGCGCAGCAACGGCACGGCGGCCGCGCATCCGGCGGCGCCTCCGATCAGAGCCATGAGCGCGAGCTGGGCCTTGACCACCCTGCGCACCTGCTGCGGGCCGAGCCCGACCAGCTGCCATAGCGCGTAGGAGCGCTGATGCAGGGCGACTGTCAGGTTGGTGATCGATCCGAGCACAACTACGGAGGTGACGGCGCTGAAGAGGATGACGGTGCCGCTGATCCCGTACAGAGCAAGGCCGGCGGTGCCACCGACCTGCGTGGCGGTCTGGATGTCGCTTGCGACAATCGCGCCCACGACGGCGGCCACGGCAGCGATCAGCGCGGCACCGAGCCAAATGCGTAGATTGTCGATGAGGTCGCCGAGGATCAGACGAATCACGTCAGGCCACCTGGCTTCCGCGGTCTGTCACCGCGTCGAAGACTTCCTCGGCGCTCGGGCGGAGCAACTCGTGATGGACAGCGCCGTCTCGCAGGACCAGGACCCGGTCAGCGCGGGCGGCCGCCTGCAGGTCGTGCGTCACCATCACCACCGAGCAGTCCTGGGCTGCGGTGTCCCGCAAGAGGGCCAGGACCTGTGTGCCTGCCTCGGTGTCCAAGGCTCCGGTCGGTTCGTCAGCGAACACAATGTCCGGGCTCATCGCCAGGACTCGGGCAATGGCCACCCGTTGCTGCTGCCCGCCCGACAGTGTCCCCGGCTTCTGCTGGGCTTGCCCGCTCAGGCCGACAGCGGCCAGCGCAGCGTCGACCCGTTCGAGGCCTGCCTTGCGACGGGCCAGTCGGGCGGGTAGGGCAACGTTCTCCGATGCGGTCAGCGAGGGGATGAGATTGTAGGACTGGAAAACGAAGCCCACATGGTCGCGTCGCAGCCGTGCCTGCGCCTTGCGGTCAAGGGCACTCAGATCGTTTCCGAGCAGGCGGACCGTCCCCTCGGTGGGCGGCTGCAGTCCCGACATGCAGTACAGCAGGGTGGATTTTCCTGAGCCGCTCGGTCCCACGATGGCGACGAACTCGCCGCGCGCGACGTCGAGTGAGATACCTCGCAGTACTGGCACCGGTGCCTGGCTCGTGGCTGCAGGCATGACTTTGCTGAGGTTACGTATCTCGAGAAGATGTTCGTTCATACCTGAGATCCTGACGGTCTGGGGCAGGTGAATACGTCATTCCGCCGGACGTTGCTTCTCCACCTCCAGAGGGACACACACCCTACGGGGCGGCACCTTCACGGCGGCTGACTGCTGTCGGCCAGCCCGTGGAGAAGCGGCAGTCGTGGTCTGCCCATACCCTTACGGGTCGGCGTCGGGAACGGCAAAGCCGAGCCTGCCGCGCATCCCACCACCCTTGCCGGTCGGCGAGTACTTTCTGGCCCATACGGGAGACAGTCGACCGAGGATGATCCGGACCGCTCCAGGTTGGGTAACGCCTGTGAAGGATCTGGCCGAACGGAAGTCGGCCCGCAGACGGCCTTGAGTGCCACCTCAGGTCGGCCGCCGTTACTTCGAACGTGCGGCTTCCGCGCCAGCCGCTGCATCGGTGGCGCTCCCTTGGGAGGTCAACTGCCGCAGAGGCTAGGACAAGACGCCTTGGGCCCAGATGCCATCCGCGCCGCATGCGCGACGCCTCGTCGTTGACGTCATAAAGTACCTGGCCGGCCTCCTGCCGTCGACATGCGCCGCCGGGCGAAAGGGCCGCAGTGGAGTGTCTCATCCCCGGGAAGTCGGGGGCGAGAAACAACAGTTCACCTGCTTGTCCACTTGGCCAGGATGCGCGGGCCGTCCCGCCACCCAGCTCGGGTCTGTCGCGCCGGCACCACACGTGGGCGGGGGCCCAGCGCCACTGGTGCTCCTTCAGGCGCGGAGGGGCAGGAGCGCGGTGTTGACAGGTGATGGCTACCGCCAGGTACCTGCGCTGGTCACCGAAGGCTGCGCCCCACCTGGACATCCTTCCCTGGTCCATCGCGATTCATCGTCTCCAAAGACCGACCCCAGTGACGACATATCCCAAGGTCAAGGGCTGGCCTCGCTGGTTCACGCGTCCCGTCATTTCCGTCATTGTGTGATCTCCGCCGGCCCGCGCGACCCGGTGTGGGCCCGCGTCACCCCAGGGACTCGACCAGTGACCACCCTGGTCTCCTGGAGACCCTGGCCGGATGATGATGGCGGGGTATTTTCTACCCTCAGGGCGGGGCGCTGGAGGCATGTATGGACGACAGGTGAGCAGGTAGAGATGCCTCTGACCAATTGACACATCATTCAGTTGCTTCCTACGATCACCCCATGAACGCATCGATACCGGATATGACCGGAACACGCAGGATCGCCCTTCTTGTGGTAGACGGTGTATCCATGCTGGATGTTGCGGCACCGTCGGAAGTCTTCGCCGAGTCACGGCACGCAAGCAGCAACTACGAGCTCGTCGTCTGTTCCCCCGACGGCAAAGATGTCAAGACCGGCAGCGGCCTCTCTCTTCACGCCGACTCCAACGCCCACGATGAAGGCCCCCTCGACACGGTGATCATCGCGGGCGGCTGCAGTTTGCCCACCCGCACCCTCACTCCCGAACACGTTTCGGCAGCACGCCATCTGGCAGGACGCGCAAGACGCGTGGCGAGCCTGTGCACGGGCACCTTCGTCCTGGGAGCCGCCGGCCTCCTCGACGGCCGCAAGGTCACGACGCACTGGAACCACACCCAACGGCTGCAGGACCGCTATCCGAAAGCCGATGTCGTCCATGACAGCGACCTCGTCACAGACGGCAACTTCATCACCTCAGCCGGCGAAAGCGCCGGAATCGCGCTGACTCTGCATCTCCTCAAAGAGGACCAGGGCGACAAGGTACACAACGTGGTCGCCCGGGATCTTGTCGTCTACCAACCACCGGACAACGATGTCGATGGTGCAGCAACACTCACCCCCCGCAACCCTCTGGTCCGCAAGCTGACCGAGGAGATTCTCGCAGACCCCACTGCGCAGTACACGCTGGCGGACCTCGCACACCGCGCAGCCGTCAGCCCTCGCCACCTCTGCCGCCTCTTCCAGGAAGAAGTGCAGACGACACCTGCCAAGTTCGTGGAGCAGGTGCGCTTCGACAGCGCCCGCTCGCTTCTCGACAACGGCGAATCGGTCACCAATACCGCCTACATGTCAGGGTTCGGAAGCATGGAAACTCTGCGGCGTGCCTTCATCAACCGCTTGGGAATCTCACCGCGGGCCTACCAGCACCGGTTCAAGAAGGTGGCGTAGAACGCATGTGAGTCGCTGCCGGTTCCGCCGACTGTGCTTGCAGTGTCCCAGAGGAGAACGACCCGATTCCAGTCTGCGCTTGGTGACACGAGTCCCCGCAATGACGGCCAGAACATTGTCTCGGTCCACTTCACGCGCGGCCCAGCTTTCACCCTGCACCCGCATCCCCAGAGACAGCACCTAGCGAGAGCAGACACATGCGAAACGTGTAGGCTTCTCGAGCAGGCCGACCGAGGCTGCACGTCCCGCCGAAGAAGCGCAGTTCCCCTTCACGCAGGCGGGCCGACATTCACTACCCGTCCAAACCGGAAGAGTCCAGCGGAAACGAGCGGGCCGAACCGGATCCCTGCTGCCCCAACGCACCGGCCGGCAGGCCAACCCTGCCGTCACGCCCAGCGCCCAGGTCGTCCCACACACCCCGTGCCAGACAGCCTCTACCGCATGCCTGCCCCCACCCCCGGCAGTTGAATCGTGCACGGCGCGCAGCTGGATAGAGCCATGAACACGCCACCAGCGTGACCCAGGGCGCACCGAGAGCCGCCTTCACTATTTGCAGGAGACTGGATGCTGGACATCGCCGAGGACTTGTACCGGTGGATCAGCGAGGACCGGGACTTCGCGGTAGCGACCGTTACCGCTGTCAGCGGCAGCGCTCCCCGCGCGCCGGGCGCCGCCCTTGCGGTAGCTACCGACGGAACTGTCGTCGGATCGGTCTCCGGCGGCTGCGTAGAAGGCGCTGTCTACGATCTGTGTCAACAGGCCCTGCACGATGGTGAATCCGTGCTGGAGCATTTCGGCTACAGCGACGAGGACGCCTTTGCAGTAGGACTGACCTGCGGTGGCAGCATTGATGTATTGGTCACCCCGATACGAAGGACGGATGCCGCACGGACGGTCCTCGCGTCCGCTGCAGCTGTTGCCGCCCTGGGTAAGGCGGCCGCGGTAGCACGGGTGGCAAGAGGCCCGGCTGAGCTGAGGGGGCGTGGACTGCTGGTCCTGCCCGACGGGTCGCACCAAGGCGGTTTCGGTGACCATCCGGATCTGCAAGCGTCCGCTGTGGCTGCAGCGCGCACTGCCTTGACGACAGGGCGGACAGGCACGGTGGTCGTCCCCACCGACGGCTCGTATTACGGCGCGCCGCTCACCTTGCTGGTGGAGGTGCGCGTCCAGGCGCCACGAATGATCGTCTTCGGTGCCACGGACTTCGCTGCCGCGCTGGTTGCAGCAGGGAAGCTCCTTGGCTACCACGTGACGGTGTGCGATGCCCGTCCTGTTTTCTCCACAGCCGCCCGCTTCCCCGCGGCCGATGAGGTCGTCACCGACTGGCCGCAGCGATACCTGGCAAACACACACACGGATGAACGCACCGTGCTCTGTGTCCTCACACATGAGGCAAAATTCGACATACCGCTCCTTCAGCTCGCCCTACGGCTTCCCGTCGCCTATGTCGGCGCCATGGGCTCTCGAAGCACGCACGCCGACCGCCAGCGCAGGTTGTATGAAGCCGGGCTCAGCGATCATGAGCTGGCAAGACTCCATTCACCCATCGGTCTGGATCTCGGTGCCCGCACACCCGAAGAGACAGCCGTGTCCATCGTCGCCGAAATAGTCGCCTTGCGGCACGGCGGAAGCGGGGCCTCACTCCGGGTTTCGGACACTCCCATTCACAAGGAACTGACGATGTACCACCCGGCAGACGCTGCAACATGAGCCTGACAGCCAACGCTCAGGCGGTCGTCGCTACCTGCACCCGGCCGAAACCGCCCCACAGTCGCTGTGCCCAGTTCGCGGGCGCACGGCCGCAGCGTCTCAAGACGCTTTCACCATGGACGGAGTCCGGCCCGCCCCAACCCACCCGCGATCAAGGGAGTGACCACAATTTCCGCCAACACCGCTAACACCGCTCGCATGGCGCGCTTCGCAACGCTCTGTGACCAATGGGAGAAGGCTTGGACTGATTTGGACGGTGATGCGGTCGCAGCGCTGTGCGCGGAGGACCTGCTGTACGACGAACCTGCGCTCGGAGACACGCGTCGTGGCCGCGAGCATGTCCGCCAGCACGTGCTGAGCATGGCGCAGACTTTCCCGCGAGGCTCATCCTCCTTCACACGTATGGGACTGTACGTAGAGGTGGAGCGTGACGCGATCGTTGTGGCGTGGCGCTTTGAGGGAACCCCGAAGGGGGGCGACCGAGCCATCGCGTTTCACGGAGACGACCGGTTGGAAGTCGGTCAAGACGGACTTATCCACTCCTACCGGGGGCTGTACGACGACCGGCTCGTGCGCCGGCTGCTCCGCGAAGCGCAGGGATGACGATGCCAGCACAGACAAGGGCTGTGTACTGACCGGTCTGGGCACAGCCTCCGCAATGGCCGACAGTGCATTCGCGACGTCCTGGCTACCACGCTCGGTGTAGGCACCGACGGCGGGTGGCGGCCCCGGACCACCACCCGCTACAGCCGTGTCCTCACCTGGGAGCAAGGCAACGAGATGGCCAACGCCTTCGTCACCGCCACGCAGATGTCAGTTTCTGCACCCTGCAAACCCTGGCAGCGGTGGTCCAACGGCCGCACCGACGGTCTGCTGCGGCAGCACGTTCCCATGTGTTTGGGCATGTCCAGGCACGCCTGAATTGACCTCGACACGGTCTTCACCAGCCTGGACACGCCCATGCAGAGCGCTTGGCCGGGACCTCCGGCCGAGCGCTTGTCCTTCTCCTGCGCCCATCCCTTGCGGAATGCCTTTGACGCGAGGGCGTGCCGCCCCGCTAGGGCCTTGAGACCACCGCCCGCTTCCTGGACGACTAGGTGCGCGGCCACTCCAGCCGGCCCACGGTCTCCGCACTCCCTGTCGGCATGGCCGCCGCAACCGCCGTGGTGCGAGGATCGCTGTAGCGCGCCGCCCGGCTCCCGGGCGCGGATAGTTTCTTCGAACACCGGCAATCGTGCTGTCATACCCTTGCGCATCCCACGTCCTCCCCCGGCGCAGCGAAGCTGACACATCGTCAGCGACGGGTCCGCGACGTTGAGATGTGGGGCCCGCTCGCGCACGGCCATGGGTGCGTGCACGTGCGCCCTGCAAGCTGCGAAGATTTCCATAGGTAGGTATCTATCGATTAGAGTGGTCGCCATGAACCATTCCGTTACGGAGGCCGTCGCCGTCACTGAGACGCGCCTGTCCCATGGCTTGCACCGTCGCGCTACCACCCTGTTGTCGCAGGCCGCGCGTCGCCCGTCAGTACCTCTCGCAGCTGTCGCCGAACTGCGTGACTACCTGGTTAAGAACCTGCACCATCATCACGAGACGGAGGATCGGCGGCTGTGGCCGATGATCTCCGCCGTTGCTCCGGAGGCGGCCGAAGAGCTCGCCGCCCTCAGTAAGGAGCACGACCAGTTGGACGGGGCGCTTGATACGCTGGAGGCTGCTCCGGCGGGAAGCGACGCGGACCGGGAGAGCCTGCACCAGGCGGCCGATGTTGTGCGTGAGCTCGTCCATCGCCACTTGGAGCACGAGGAGCCCATCCTGTTTCCCGCCCTGGAGAAGCTACCGCCCGAAAGCTGGGCGGCCTTCTCACAGGAGGTCATCACCACCTCCCCGATGGAAGCGGCGCACCTGACCGTGGGGTTCTTCGATGAGGTCGGGACACCCGAGGAGGTAAGTCTCATCCTGTCTGGACTTCCTGCGCCTGCATTGGAGTTGGTACCGGTCATGCGGGAACAGGCCCGGGCATCGCTCGCGGTACTTTCTGGTGCGGACATGAGCTGAACGGCTCCCCTCGGGCTCAGGGGGCCGGTCCTCCTGGGCACCCCGGGCGGGTCCAGCAGCACCCCGCTATAGCGGATCGTCCATGCCGGTGCCGCGGCGAGGACGCTGCCGCTTGGGCCGCGTGCTAGGTGTATCCGCATGCGGTCGGCGTGCACACACCAGGGTATGAGCGGGCTCGGTCTACCGGTGCCACGACGACCTGGGTCGCTCGATCCAGCGCTGCGTCTATACGTTGCAGCGGACACACGACGGCGTATGCCCATCGTCGGTGTACCGGTCGTGGCCGGCACCTCGAGTCCATGCGGCGGGCGTGGTGCGTGACCTGGTGGCCTGCGGCCATCAGCGCGGGTGTTGCTGTTTTTGTGAAGTGCCCGGGGTGAGCGTTGTTGGCGAATGCCGTCCCATCGGCAGGCGTGCGAGGGCCCGCCAGGCGGGTGCTGTGCGCGTGAGCTGTCGCCCAGTCACGGGATGTCTTGCAGCGTCAACGCCAGCAGGGCGTTCGGAAGGTTGTCGCGAGAATCGCGGGTGCCATCGCTCAGAACGTGCTCGAGCGCGCTTTCTTGCTGTGCCGCGTGTCTGTCTTGCCTCCGGTGAGAAGGGAGGTCTTGGTCCGAGCTGGCGGGTTGTGCCGCTACTGTTCGGCCTCAGGATCTGCAAGCAGGGCCCACCTTGCCGCCCTTGCCAGCCACTCCTCGGCATCATCGAAACTCCACTGCCGGTGGCTGACCAGACTGAACCAGGCGTCCTGGCCCAGGTGAAACCAGAGCAGATCGGCGGCTTTGTCCGTGGTCAAGCCCGGACGCAGGGCATCAAGGCCGCTCAGCCGCTCAGCGATCATTGTGAGCACCTTCATGAACTCCACATTGCCTGCCGCCAGCACGGCTGCGGCGCTCGGCTCGGCATGGCATTGGGGTACCAGGGCCTCCAGCATCCGCCAGTGCCCCTCGTGTGCCTGCCGGGTTCCCTGCGCAGTGGCGTTGATGACTTCACGCGGATCCTCGGTCTCGGTGATCCTGCGCATCGTGCGCTCAACACTCGGGTCTTCGATCGCGGGAGTGAGCAGTTCCATGAGAATGTCCGCTTTGCCGCCGGTACTGCTGTAGACGGTCTGCGTCGCTACTCGAGCGGTCGCGGCAATCCTTCCCACGGTAACATTGGAGTAACCGTGGGTGATAAAGAGTTCCTCGGCCGCCCTCAGGATCGCGGCGCGGGTCTCAGCAGCTGAGTGCATACGCCGCGGGGAGCGGTAACTTCTGGTGCTCACCGTTCTCCTCACCCCGCCGTCAGAGGCCCTTTGCGGCACACCTTACCTGTTCTTAACAGAGCTATGGTCAGCGGGGGGACAAGGACATACGGAGTGAGTTGCTTCGTGATTCGTCGAAGTGCCCGGCCGTATCGATAGCGCACATGCACCGCAGGCTCGGTGGGCTCATGCCAGGGCCGTGCCGTTCGGCGTATATCTACATCACAACTGCCAGGCTCGTGCACAGGTGTCGAAAGGCCTGCCTGTCGGCATCACGCGATGCCGGTTATCGTGCGGGCGGCCGGTTGAGAGGCATACTGGCTCTATCGTGCATCTTTGGTGCGTTCCCGCGGCTCGTCTCTGACTGAGCCCGTGAGTACCATGCGCAGCGTCATCCACACACAAGGGAGCAACGGCTGTGCCTAACGAACCGGCCTCCGGCCCACTCAAGTCGCGCTACGCGGAACTAGCCCACGCCGACCTGGAGGAGAACCGCCGTCGGCAAGCAGAACTGATGAGCCACGTGGAGGCACTGCGGGAAGAGGAGGCCCTATTGGTGCATATCTGCAACCTCACAGGGCAGTCTGCGGTGGGGCCTCTCGGGGGACCTACACCAGGTCAGGTGCAGGAAGGCGCCTCTGCAGATGTTTCCGTGCTTGGGGGACAGCACCCTACTGAGCCCTCCCCGGACTTGTCGGCGAGCGGTCGCCATCGGTCCGAGAAGGGGGCCGCCCCGAAGGCCGGCGCCAAACAGCCCCTGCTCAGAGACCTCGTTCTGGACCTACTGCGAACCCATGACGAGCCGCGCCTGGCCAGGGAGGTGCATGAGGAGTTCCTGCGGAAGCATCCGGCCCGGCAGCCCTCCGTGCAGGTGGTCCGTAACACGATCGAAGGACTCGTCGCCAAGGGCCACGTCCGGCGGCACAAGCAGGGACGATCGGTCATGTACTCAGTGAGCGAATCGGTGACGGCAAATTCCGTTTAGGGGTCGGCAGCGTGCCGGATGCGCTGATTTGACTGGACAATGAGGCGATGTCGGTGCCGGATGCGATATGCCGTGCCCTGTGGTCGGCGTGTGTACTTCTGAGTTCGTCCAGATCATGTCTGGGCTTCCGCCCAGCAACCTGTTGTCAAACGTATCTTGTCGGAGGTGTTGCGCGTCTGCAGATGTCAATGGCTCATTCGCACCTGACGCCGGGTATTTTAAAACGCAATAATCTTGCTGGGCGTTGGTGGAGCGGCCTCCACCGTGTTGCACCGCCCTTCTTCCCACTGATGAGGTGTGTCACGCATGGTGAATCGCAAAGCGCGACGGATCGTTGCTGCTACGGCTGCTGGCGGAGCCGCCCTGTTCGCCTGTACGGCCATGGCCCCCTCGGCTTCGGCGGCTACGGACTCCGGGGTCTCGTTCTTCACCGGCAAGAACCTGACCGGCATGAGGATGGTCGCCGACCTGAACGCATCCGGCTGCCAGAACCTGTCCCAGCCGGCCCTGTCGGCAATGAACGTGTCCGAGTCCAACGTGTATGTCTACTACAACGCAAACTGCCAGCCGGGCCTGCCCGGCGCGGCCGGTGACTCCTACTTCGCCCTGGGAAGCCTACACACGGGCCAGTTCCCCTATGCGGCGGTGAGCTACCGGGTGGTCACCGGCAGCTGACCTCGCCCCCACAATCGACGATCCGGGTAACCCCGCGTCATGGTCTGCCCTACACAGGCACCTGCCGCCAGCCCGTCCTGCGCATGTGCGCGGAGCGGGCCGGAGTGCTCTGCAACGGTCTCCTCACGTTCCAGGAGCCGTCCATCAGCCAGTTGACGGCCCTCAAGCCTATGACCCTTAGGCAACCGGGCGGCCTGTGGCCACGTGCTGTCGCTGGGCGAGGTGCTCCATGAAGTCAGCCACTTTTGCTCCTTGAGATGGTCTTGATGAGTACAAGACAGGGGCCGCGCAGTAGACTCTCAAACATAATGAGTTCTAACGAACCTATAGATGGTCCACCTGGCGTGGACCCTCTCGAAGAAGTTCTTGCTCTGGTCGAGGTCCGTGCGCAGCAGGCGTCCACGCTGACCGGGCACGGTGACTGGGCCTTGCGGTTCCCGGCATCCGCCGGCGCGAAGTTCAACGCGGTGCTGTCCGGATCCTGCGTGATCGACACGCCCGGGCTGGAGAGGCCGCTCCTGCTCCGCACGGGTGACTCCTTCCTCCTGAACCGCCCGCAGGAGTTCGTCCTGTTCACCTCGGCCCATGCCAGCGTCCAGCAGGCCTCCCCCATCTTCCGTGCCACGGCAGGTACGAGTATCGAGGTCGGCCCCCTGGAGCAACCGGTGAGCGCGCGTCTGGTAGGTGGTAGCTTCGCCTTCGGCCGTCGCGCCCGCGAATTGCTGCTGGACACGCTCCCGCCGCTGATTTACCTGCCTGCCCACGCCGAGGGCGCGGCGATGGTCCCTCACCTGCTGAACCGCATCGATCGTGAGGCCCGCATCGCCGGCATCGGTGCACACGTGGTCAGCGAGCACCTGGCGGTCGTCCTGCTCGTCGATGTTCTGCGTTGTCACCTCACCCACCACCCGGACCGGGCCGGCTGGCTGCAAGGGCTCGGTGACCCGGTCGTCTCTGCAGCTTTGCGCGCCATCCATGCCGATCCGGCGCGCCGGTGGACAGTACAGCTCCTCGCGGACGCTGCACTCGTCTCCCGCTCCACCCTCGCCGCACGCTTCAAGACCGCCGTCGGACAAGGGCCGCTCGAGTACCTCACGAAGTGGCGTATCGAACTGGGCGCACACCGCCTCGCCGTAACGGACCAGACGATCGCCGTCATCGCGGACGCCGTTGGCTACCGCTCCGAGGCATCCTTCGCCCTTGCATTCAAACGCGAGCTCGGCATACCACCGGGCAGCTACCGCAAGGAAGTCCGCAAGCAGGACGGTGCCACACCGCCGCCGAGAACACCCGTGCACGTCTAGCCATGTCGCCGGCCTCGCTCTGAGCTAAGGCGGCGGGAAGCTGCTGGGCGACGTGCGGCTCGTCTTCGGGCCGAGCCGTTGGTGGGTGGCCGGGCCCCGATCGGCCTGCTCCAGTCAGCCCTTCGTGCGCCTGCGCGCCGAGGTTCTCGAGACGGCGAACTCCGCTCCGCGTCCGGCAGGTGTTCCCTGGCCCACCGCCCAAGCGATCGCAGTGCGGGACTCAGCGCCTCACCCGACTTCGTGAGTCGGTAAGAGACCCGCAGCGGAGGCTCCTCGTTGACCTCACGCACCAGAAGGCGGGCGGCACCCAGTTCGGCCAGGCGGTCGAGAGCATTCGTTCGCTGATGTCGGGGACGGCCTTGCGTAGGTCGACGAAGTACACGGGCCCGTTGCTGAGTACCGACATGATCGGGCCCGTCCAGCGCTTCCCGAGGACGCTGCTCGACCCCCGAAGGAGCTTGCATGACGACGCCTTTGACCGCCGACGCGGTGGTCTGGCTCCCCTACGAGCCGAAAGAACTCGATGGGCTTGGGCTGCCAGAACAGTTCTCCTAGGGCTACTGGGACGGTCAGGACGACATGCTTCCCGGCAACCCCGCGGAGGTGCGTATCCTTTTTGAGGAATCATCGCGGAGCTTTCTGGTACAGCAGCTGCACCGTTACGCACGAGGCGAAGCGTTGGCCAATACCGTCGTCAGGCGTGACGGCACGCGGTGACCCGCCGAAGAGTCCGCCCCAATCCGTCAGAGCCCTGGTAGCCCCGCCCGCCTTCGCAGGCTCGTCAGGTTCCCGCCGCCCACTTACATCGATACATATCTTGGCCAACAGCCTGGTGGCGTTCCCTCACGCCTTGCTCGTCACCCCTATCGGTCGATGGGCATTCACTCTCCACACCTCGCGAGAGCGTTGGCGGCCCCGTGTCAGCGCGGATTCCGGATATCGCCGTACGGACTCGATTCTCGGGCAGCGCAGCGCCACGATGGGTGCTCGTTTCCTGCTGTTCGGAATCGAGGAAATATGTGACTTCCCTGTCTGACGGCATCAGCGGTCCCATACTCCGTGGGCAGCCAGGTGCGCGGTGTCGGTGCCGTGGACTTGCCCCGCTGCCGCGAGGCTTGGCCCACGGCTTCGCGGTCACTCCTCCCGCCGCGCGCTCCGCTCACCGGTGGCGAACCGTGAGATCAGCGGCGGTGTGTCGCCCAGGACGACCGTCGAGATGCTCCCCCTCCAGTACGCCGATACAGCGCGCCGGGACGGCGTCCCGGTGAGCACGGTGTATTTGGATGCTGGGGAAGGCGGTTTCGGGGACGAGTCCGACATGTCTTTCGCCTTGCTGCGGGCTGTGTCCGTGCCGGTTGGTCTTCAGACGTTGGCGGATGATGAACCCACTGGTACCTCCACGGACTGCAGTGGAGTCCGCATGGTTCTGCTGGACCAGTAGGTGCAAGGACACTTGTCACTGCTGGTGTACCGCATCGCGGTTGCGGTGCTGTTTCTGATGGGCCGGGAGGGCTGTCGTCCAGCGGCTTTGGACGCTGGTGCTGTCAGATCCCCTGGTAGCGCAACTCGGCTGGAATAGCGCACTGGTTGTATTGGTTCTTCTGGCCAGTGACCTTGTGTGGCAATGGCGGCCGGGAATGGGAAGGTCATGGCGCCTCCTTGGCGACGCATGCGACGGGCTGTCGCGGGCGCGCAGGCAGCACCAGCCGCCGACACTCCGACGAAAGAGTCCCGTGAACAGAACACTCAGTCCGGATCGGGAAATCGTTTGCTCACCTGCACTGAAGGGGTGCAACGAGTCCTCAGCACGTGTGTGCCAGGTTATTAATCTCGCTGACTCTGAGCGTCCCGAGCAAAAGGCTCGGGAAGCAGTGCGGAGCGGGTGCTCGGAATGGCTAGGTACACGGTTGCCGGACGCCCTCCTCGTGGTCAGTGAGCTAGTGGCGAACGCGGCGTCACACACAGCCGGCGTCGGGAATCTGGTGCTCCACCATGGCGATGACGTCACTGAACTGGAGGTTCAGGACAAGGGTGGAACGTCGAATTGGCCACGTGTGGCCGAAGCGAATCCATTGGCCGAGACGGGCCGCGGTATGCGCCTTGTCGATGCCCTGTCCGATTCCTGGCGCGCCCAACCCGTCCCGGATGGCGGAAAGGCCGTGACCGCGGTTTTCCGAAACGCCTCGCCCAGGTGACAGATCACGATTGAACGAACCGGCTAGGCCGAGTAAGGCCGAGCCCTATTCCGTGCATGGCACGTTCGTGCGCACCGGTATCCTTGCCCAATCTGTGAATTTCGCAGTCTACGTGCGCGCCGATCTGATGAAACGCTTTGCCGCGAATGCGCCGCTTAAGGCACCTAAAATGGTGGGGCCATTGCGGGACCTGGACCACGCCGAAGCGAAGGTGATCTGGCACAGGGCCACGAATGAGGCATGGGCTACGGAGAGTGTCCTGGGTCTGTCATGGAGCTAGACGGTGCCCTAGACCTGGCTCAACAGCGCGCCCCGACGACATGTCCTGGCGGACGCAACCATCGTTGCCGGTGCTCTGGCGCCAGGGGTGTACGTGTGTCTGCCACGCCGCACCGGGGCACCCTGTCGGGGCCTGGTGTTTGTGTCGACTGTCGGACACGCTCATATCCCTGAGGCGTCACTGAGACAGCGAGCCGCTTCGATAGCCCAGCGCAGCCTGTGCCCGGGCGGTGCGTACTGCGGCCGACAGGGTGGCGATGTCGTAGGCGCCGTAGTGGTGACGGCCGTTGACGAAGAATGTCGGTGTCCCTGAGACACCACTGAGGTCCGCGGACTCCAAATCTTCGGCAACCCGCTCGGCGCCCACCCGATTTCGCAGGTCGTTGCGGAACCGATCGCTGTCCAGCCCGATCTGCTCCGCGTAGGCCAGCAGGTGCTTGAGCTGGAGGGCACCCTGGTGGGTCAACAGCATGTCGTGCATCTGCCAGTACCCGCCCTGCAGTGTGGCGGCTTCGGCCGCCTCGGCCGCCAGCTGGGCGTTGGGGTGGACGTCCGACAGGGGCAGATGCCTCCAGACGTAACGCACCTCGTCGCCGAAAGCGGCGAGCAGTTCGCGCACCACCGGTTCCGCCAGGCCGCAGTAGGGGCACTCGAAGTCGCCGTACTCGACGAGCGTGACCGGCGCGTCGAGGGGTCCGCGGATGTGGTCGCGCTCGGCATCCACCGGTTCGACGAGGTCGACGATCGTCTGCTCCTCGCCGAGCAGTGCACGGGCCCGCCGCCGCGGAGGAAGCAGTGCCAGCAGCCGGGTGGCCAGCCAGGTGAGGATGAACGAGCAGATGACGGCAGCCAGGATGCCGATTTTCGCCTCTTCGAGTTGGACGCCGGTGAAGGCGAGGTCGGCGATCAGCAGCGACACGGTGAAGCCGACTCCCGCCAGGCTGCCGCCGGCGGCGACGGCACCCCAGCCGACCGGCGGGCGCAGGCGGCCCCGGCCGACGCGCACCGCGAGCCAGGTGGTGGCGAAGATACCGATGGGCTTGCCCGCTACGTATGCGAGCACGATCCCCAGGGTCAGGGGGGAGGTGGCGGCGTCGGTGAGTTGGTCGGCACTGACGGTGATGCCGGCATTGGCCAGCGCGAAGACCGGAACGATGACGAAGCTCGTCCAGGGATGGAACATCCGTTGGAGTCGTTCGTTGGGGGACATCGTCGAGGACAGCCCGCGGCGCAGGGTGCGTTCCAGTTCCGCTGTCGGTTGCTCACGAAAGCGCCGGAACAGGCCGCTGACGTTCTCCAAGGCCTGTCGCTCGGCCGGGTGCGCGTAGGTCAACAAGCCCATGATGAGACCACTGACCACGGGATCCACCCCGGACTGCAGCAGTGCTCCCCACAGCACCAGGGACAACAGCGCATAGACGGCCGAGATCCGCACACCGGCCAGGCGCAGCGCCAGGAGCGCGGCAAGCACTGCAAATGCGGCGGCTAGGGCGGGAAGATCGAGGGGCCCGCTGTAGGCGACCGCAATGACCACCAGGGCGAGGAAATCGTCGGCGACTGCGACCGTGAGCAGGAAGACGCGGAGGCGGCCGGGCAGCCGGTCGCCGAAGACGGCGAGGATACCGAGCGCGAACGCCGTGTCGGTGGACATGGCGGTGCCCCAGCCGTGCACCGAGGTCTGGCCCGCGTTGACGGCGAGGAAGAGAGCGATGGGGACGAGCATGCCGCTGAGGCCAGCGATGAACGGCAGGGCCAGCCGCCGGCGTTCGCGTAGCTCACCGAGGTCGAACTCGCGCCGGGCTTCGAGGCCCACGACAAAGAAGAACAGGGCCATCAGCCCACTGTTCACCCAGTCCCGCAGGTCCAGGGTGATACCGGCCTGACCGAACCGCAGGGATACCTGAGTGTGCCACCACGTGTCATATGCGCCTGGCGCGATGTTGGCCCACACCAGTGCTGCGGCGGTGGCCGCCAGCAGGGCGACGGCACTGCCGGTCTCGGTATGCATGAAGGCGCGCAGCGGGCTGCGAGGTTTGGTGCCACAGCCGGTCTGCCCGGTCATCGGCGAGTTCACGGGCGCCACGATCACTCCTCAGCACATCATGTGCTCGCGTAACGGGTGGTCGCCATTGACTCTGTTGAGAGCACAGTGAAGTGTAAGTGGCCAATGGAACAAACAGCGAGCAACCCCTCGTTGCCTGAGTTCACAGGCGGCGCCCTCTCCCCCGTGACTCAGCTCCCACCCCCGGCGTGTGGGGATGTGCGCAGCCACGTCTTGATCCATCGGTGTGATGTATGTGTATGACCCTTCGAGGTGCGTTGCCCGCCATCCCCACCTCTCGTCGGTGGTCCGGACAGATCCGGGCAGGACGTCCCGATCCGTGGGGTTCCTGCCCATTACTGAGGGGCCCCGACCGGCTCAAGGAGGCAGTCTGGTCCAGCCCAAGCTGCGTCTAGGGCGGCATCGGTAGACAAAGGAGTAAGACGTGTCCAACAAGTTCACGGGACGCTGCGAGTGCGGCGCCCTCACATACGAGTTCAGCAACGCACCCGAATTCATCGCGAACTGCTATTGCAAGGACTGTCAGAGATCGTCTGGCGGCGTCATGGCGTCCTACTTCAGCGTCGCCCAGGACGACTTCAAGCTCCTGAGCGGAAAGCCGCGTTCCTATCCCTATGTGGCCGACAGCGGGAACACGCTGGAACGCAACTTCTGCCCTGATTGCGGAGCCCGGGTCTTCACCGACAAGCTTTCGGGATTCCCGGGCCAGGTGTTCGTGATGCTCGGCAGCCTCGACGACCCTGAAAGCGTCAAGCCGCCGCTCATGGAGATCTTCACGGCGCGCCGCATCTCCTGGACCGCAGCGCTCGACGTACCGCAGTACCCCGCTCGTCCCGACGCAGACCCGCAGTCCACAGTGGGGCGTATGCCGGGGGGCTGCGGCTGAGCACCCACCGATGTGATGGTTGTGGATGGCTCTTCGGGCGACGAGGAAGTGCCTTGCGAACTGTGGTGAGGGGAGTTCTTTAGGCTTTCAACACGCTGGATCGGCAAGGCACTTCGAGGTGCAAGTCCCCACACTGCGGCGGTGTTGTCCACTGCTTTCGATGACGGCACACCCGTGCTCAGCGTAGTCACCGACGACGGCTCCACCCAGTCTCGCTCCTTGATCGACGAGATCGTCCGCGAAGGCGCCCGCCGCCGCCCTGGAGGCGGAAGTCAACCAGTACATAGCCGAGTTGGCTGCCGGAACCGACGAGTGCGGTCAGCGCCGCGTCGTCCGTAACGGCCACCACCGGGCCCGGACCGTGGTCACTGCGGCTGGACCAATCGAGGTCAGGGCACCGCGGGTGAATGACCGGCGGGTGGACGAGGCGACCGGCGAGCGCAAGCAGTTCTCCTCGAAGATCCTTGCGCCGTGGTGCCGCAAGTCGCCGAAGATCTCGAGGTGACTGCCGCTGCTCTACCTGCACGGACTGTCGTCCGGGGACTTCGTCCCGGCCCTGGAACAGTTCCTCGGCGGCATGGCTGGCCTGTCGCCGGCGACGGTGACCCGCCTGAGGAAGCAGTGGGCCGACGACCACTCCGCCTTCCAGGACCGGGACCTGTCGGACCGGGACTTCGTCTATGTGTGGGCCGACGGTGTGCACCCGAAGATCCGGCTCGGGCAGGCCCACTCGTGCGTGCTGGTCCTGCTCGGGGTGCGTCTGGACGGCACCAAGGAACTCATCGCGCTCGCCGAGGGCCTGCGGGAGTCCACCGAGTCATGGGCAGACCTGCTGCGCGACTGCCGCCGACGCGGCATGCGCGACCCCGAGCTGGTCCTCGGTGACGGCGCGATGAGCCTGTGGAAGGCCCTCGCCGAGGTCTTCCCCGCAGCCCGCCACCAGCGCTGCTGGGTCCACAGAAGCCGTCAAGAATCAACCTGTCGGTGTGTCGTCTTCGCTGTGTGCTGCTGCGAGGAGGTCGGCGGCGGTGCGGTAGCGGGTGGTGGCCGGTGGCGGGAGGTGCCCGGCTTCCATGAGCAGGGGTCGGATCTCACGGACGACGTTGCCGATCAAGGACCGGCTCACGTCGCCCAGCGCGTCGGCGAGGACGTCCAGGGTGCAGAGCTTGCGCAGGTAGAGGACGGCGAGGATGACGCGTTCTTTGTCGCCGATCTTCTGGGGGAAGATGCCGCCGCGGCTGCCCGGCTGGCGGTCGGCGCCCCGGCGCTGGTAGGAGGCGCGTTCGATCTGAGCGAGTTGGCGTGGGGCGAGGCGCCGGGCGAGTGTGTCGAGGCCCTCATGGGACATGCCGGTCAGGCGCGGATGGGACAGGCTCTCCATGATCTGGGTGCGCGGCGGAGTCGTTGCCGTGTCGAGGAAGGCCAGCAGCTCGGCCTCGGTGGTGAAGCGGGTGGGGGCGTATCCGGGCTGGTGACCGTGGTCTTCCAGGACGCGCCGGGTTTCGGCGACGAGGTGGCCGATGCAGTTGGGGGTGACCTCCAGCATGTCGCTCAGCAGCTTCATCGAGCAGACCTGCCGCTGGTAGAGGAGGGTGAGTATCACCCGGGCCGCGTCGTCGAACACCGGCTTGCTGCCGCGCAGTTTGCCGGTAGCCCGACGGGCGCGTCCGCCGCGCTGTTCGCTGTAGCGTTCTTGAGCCCGCGCGGCCTGGAGTGGGGCCAACTCGACGCACAAGTCGGCGAGTTGTGTGCTACTCAGTCCTGTCAGCCGCGGGTCGGCCAGACGGGCCAGGAGTGAGTGGCGCCGGTCGGCGACGCCGTGCGCCTCACCGACAGCGGGCTGGGCCTGCGCCGAGGCGGGTTCAGGCAGCAGGGTGTAGTTCCACTGGCCGTGCACCTCATGCTTGACCAGGGGCAGGGCGGCGAAGCGGTCCTTGCTGATCGCGATGCCTGTGGGGTAGTCGCCGGGGTCCAGGCGGGCCTCGATACGCAGTCCGGCCCGGGTCCGGGTGGCGGCAATCGTCTCGATGACGACATCGTGGCTGGTCAGAGGGCGACCACGCCAGTTGTGAGTGATGTGGGAGAACAGCCGGTGCTCGATCTTGTTCCACTTCGAAGTGCCCGGCGGGAAGTGGCAGACCGTGATCGCCAGGCCGGTCTCGGCGGCCAGGGCGGCCAGCTCGCTCTTCCAGACCCGGTAGCGGTAGCCGTTGGAGCCGCCGGCGTCCGCGGTGATCAGTAGCCGGGTGGCGTGCGGATGGTCATCGTGCCCGCGAGCCTTCCACCAGCGGCGGATCGACTCCACGGCGAAGGTAGAGGTGTCGTGGTCGACCCCGACGTTGACCCAGCCGGTGTTGTGGGCGATGTCGTAGATTCCGTACGGGATCGCCTGCTCGACGTTCGGACCGCTGAAGAAGAAGTGATGGTCCTCGACCCGCACCGGGTCGCCCTTCGGACGCCACTCGCGTCCAGCCATGGGCAGGCGTCCGATCTGCTCACGCTTCTTGGTGTCAACGCTGATCACCGGCTCGCCTGCCGCCTGGTGCCGTTTGACCTGCTCGTTGAGGTAATGAAACTGGGCGTCGCGGTCGGGGTGTTGGGTGCCTTCGAGAGTCTTGGCGTTGCCCTGCAGGCTGAAACCGGCCTGTTTGAGCAGACGACCCACCGTCGGCGCGGAGACCGGGTGCCCCTGCCTGGTCAGTTCCTCGGCCAGGTGACGCAGCGACTTCGTCGTCCACCGCAGCGGGGATTCCGGATCACCGCGCTCATCAGGCTCGACCAGGGCCATCAGCGCGTTCACCAGGCCGGGGTCGACCTCCTCGACCGGTTTACGGCCTCCGCCGTCGGCACGGATGCGCCCACCGGGCAGCGGCCCGCTGCCGGCTTCCAGTTCCGTGATCCCCCGGCGCACGGTGGTCTCGCTGACGGCCGCTGCCCGGGCGGCGGCGCGCACCCCGCCGTGGCCCAGCAGTCGTGCCTCGGCCGCCACCGCGAGACGCCGCTGCCTCTCGTTGAGATGGGGCAGCAACACCGCGAAACGGCAGTCGAGTTGGGACAGCATCTCGTCCGTGATCGCCATACCAGGCCAACGAGCCGCTGATCGCGAAGCAACAGGTTGATTCTTGACGGCTTCACAAGGCCCGCAACGTCACGACCTGCCTGCCGAAGATCGCGCAGTCCGGCGCGATCAGGGCGATGCAGGAGATCTACAACGCTGAGGACCGTACCCACGCCGAGAAGGCGCTCGAGGCGTTCACCCGCGCCTACGGCACCAAGTGGCCCAAGTGGCCCAAAGCCGTCGCGAAGATCACCTACGACCGGAACGAACTGCTGGCGTTCTACGACTTTCCCGCCGAGCACTGGGTTCACCTGCGGACGACGAACCCCATCGAGTCGACCTACTCAACGGTCAAGCTCCGCACCAAGGTCACTCGCGGCGCCGGCAGCCCCACCGCAGCACTCGCGATCGTGTTCAAGCTCGTGGAGTCCGCGCAGGCCCGCTGGCGGGCGATCACCAGAGCACACCTGGTGCCCCTGGTCCGGGCTGGCGCGAGGTTCGAGAAGGGGATCCTGGTCGAGCGCCAAGAGCAGGCCGCGTAAGCGGATGCGATCTCCAGGACCAGTAGACGATCCCCTGACCGAATCCTGGCGATCTCTGCACTCTCAAGATCACCGGGAGTTCGGGCCACTCCAGACCACTTACCGGCATGCATACCATGGCTCAGAACAGCAGCTTGAGGAAATAAGGGCGGTGACGATGGATCGGCAGAGGCATAGCACAGGCCACAGCGAGGACGAGAACGTCGTGCTGCTCGGGCGGGACGCAGAGCGTGCCGTCTTCGATCGGATGCTTGCGGCCGTCGCCACCGGTGAGAGCCGCGTACTGGTGGTGCACGGCGCGCCGGGAGTCGGAAAGTCGGCACTTTTGCGGTATGCGGAGCATGCGGCCGCAGACATGCAGATACTCAGTGCAGTCGGTGTCGAGTCGGAGATGGAACTGCCTTACGCCACGCTGCATCAGCTGTGCGCTCCGCTGCTCAGCCGGCTGGAACAGCTTCCCGGGCCGCAGCGTGCGGCGCTGGAGACGGTGTTCGGGATACGGGCGGGGGAACCGCCCGAACGGTTCCTGGTCGGATTGGCGGTGCTCACCCTTTTGTCGAACGCTTCGGAAGAGCATCCTCTGCTGTGCGTGATCGATGACGCGCAGTGGGTAGATCAGGCATCGTTGCAGGTGCTGGGCTTCGTGGCCCGCCGTCTGCTGGCGGAGTCGGTCGCTATCGTCTTCGGGGTACGGGAGAGGCCCAAGGAGCTGTTCGGGCTTGCGGAACTGGAGATCACGGGTCTGCGGGACGCCGATGCGCACAGCCTGCTGGACTCGGTCACGCACGGGCGTTTGGACAGGCAAGTCCGCGATCGGATCGTCACCGAGACCAGGGGCAACCCCCTCGCCCTGCTGGAGCTGCCCCACGGGCTGACGGTGACG
Source organism: Streptomyces canus (assembly GCF_030816965.1). Taxonomy (NCBI): domain Bacteria; kingdom Bacillati; phylum Actinomycetota; class Actinomycetes; order Kitasatosporales; family Streptomycetaceae; genus Streptomyces; species Streptomyces canus. The sequence goes on along the minus strand of NZ_JAUSYQ010000002.1, from coordinate 10,342,682 downwards.
CAGATGGCGGGCGGGTTCGGTCTGCTGCGCGCCGACACGCTGCCGGGCCGGATCGAACGGAACTTTTTGACCCGCATCAGCGCTCTGCCCGAACCTGCCCGGCTGTTGCTGCTGATCGCTGCAGCCGAGCCGGTCGGCGACCCCGTTCTGGTGTGGGGTGCGGCCGACCGGCTCGGCCTGACACCGAAGGAGACGCTCGCCGGAGGCGTGCAGGAATGGCTGTCGTTGGACGCACGCGTGACGTTCCGTCATCCGCTCGTACGGTCGGCGGTGTACCGGTCGGCGTCGAGCGTCGACCGCCGGGCGGCGCATCTGGCGTTGGCAGAGGTCACTGACCCGCAGGCCGACCCGGACCGTCGAGCCTGGCATCGGGCGTCGGCAACAGCCTCGCCGGATGAGTCCGTCGCTGCGGAACTGGAACGATCCGCCGACCGGGCGCAGGCGCGCCGCGGACTGGCCGCCGCAGCGGCGTTCCTGCAGCGGTGCGCGGCGTTGACGGAGGACACTTCGCGGCGTGCCGAGCGATCGGTGGCGGCTGCGGAAGCCACCCTGCAAGCCGGTGACCTCGACGTTGCGCGCAGGTTCGCCGAGGTCGCCGACCGGGCCGCCCAGAACGAGCTGCAGCACGCGCGGGCGCAGCTGATCCGCAGCCGGATCATCTTTGCGGCCGGTCTCAACCAGGAGGCGCCACCGCTGCTGCTGAGGGCCGCGCAGCGGCTGGAGCCCTTCGATATGGACCTCGCACGCGAGACCTATCTGGTCGCGTGGGGTGCCGCAGCGTTGCTGGCCGTGCACTCCGACAGCCTGCGGACGATCTCCGAGGCGGCCAGGGCCCTTCCGCCGCGGGCCGGGGCACCGCGCGCGGTCGATCTGGTACTGGAGGGCTGTGCGCTGCTCGTCACCGATGGGCGCGCCGCCGCGATGCCTGTACTGCAGCAGGCGCTGGAGGCGCTGTCGAACCCTTCGGCGAACGATGCGTTGAGCTGGGTCTGGGTGGCCAACGCGGTCAGCGCGACCGTCTGGGATGAGCAAGCCATGCGCGTGCTGGTCGGCCGGGTCGTGGAGCAAGCGCGGGCCGCCGGCGCCCTGGCAGAGCTCCCGTTCTCCCTGACATCACTGGGAATCGCGATCTCCTGGACCGGGGACTTCACCGCTACGGACATGATCGTCACGGAGATCAAGGACGTGTGCGCGGCAACGGGTGTGCCCATCGCGCCGCATGTCGAGCTCAGGCTGAGCGCTCTGCGAGGCCGGGCGGCCGAGGCCGAAGCGCTGATCGCCGCCACGACCGAGGAGGCCGGCGCGAGCGGTCAGCTGATGGGGGTCACCGTCGCCCAGTGGGCCGCCGCGGTCCTGTCCAACGGCCTGGGCCGCTATGAGCAGGCGCTGGCAGCGGCTCAGGTGTGCACCCAGATGGGCGAGCTGTGGGTGTCGGTGTGGGCGTTGCCCGAACTGGTCGAGGCGGCGGTGCGTGCCGGTGACGGTGACGTTGCTCGCGCGGCGCTGCAGGATTTGGCGGAGGCGACGGAGCCGTCGGACACGGATTGGGCGCTGGGCGTGCTCGCCCGCTCCCGGGCGCTTGTGAGCGGCGACGCCGCGGAGAATCTCTACTGCGAGGCGATAGAGCGGCTGGGCCGAACAGAGCTGCGCCCCGAGCTGGCGCGTGCTCATCTTCTGTACGGCGAGTGGCTGCGCCGAGACCGTCGGCGTGGCGAGGCACGAGAGCAGCTGCGAACTGCGTATGAGATGTTCGTGTCGATCGGGATGGAGGCGTTCGCCGAGCGGGCCCGCGGTGAACTGGTCGCTACGGGCGAGCGCATCGGCAGCCGCACGATCGAGGCCCCGTCCGGCGAGGAACTGACGGCGCAGGAGCGGCAAGTCGCGTTGCTCGTGCGGGACGGCCTGACCAACCCGGAGATCGGCACCCGGCTCTTCCTCAGTCCGCGAACGGTAGAGTGGCACCTGCGCAAGGTCTTCGCCAAGCTCTCGATCACCTCCCGCCGCCAGCTGGGGGACGTCCTGCCTCCCAGCGAGCACGCCTGCACCGCGTAGTGACGTCATCAGCCACCAGTTGACGCCGACGCCAGGCGCAGGCCGTGCACTCGGCACGCTGCAGTCTGCGGCGGGTGTGCACGTGCCGTGCCCCCACGCGCCGTTGGAGCCTGCAGGCACCCCACGTGGCGTCTGTGCTTCTCGGCGCGGCTGCGTCGGCATGAAGGCACAGGAACCCGCCGCACGGCATGCAGTCCCAGCGTGCGCATGTCGCTGCTCGGACTCATGCGGCGGGCCGCCTGCGCGTCAGTCACTTGTCAAAGGCGCGGTGGAAGAGTGCAGTACCTTCGGCGGTGGCAATGTTCGTGCCACCACATACCGGGACGACACCGTCCTGGGCCGTCACGAGGTAGCGCTGACCGATCTCGAAGGCGAGAGTCTCGCTGCCCCCGTCGGCGCCGTCATTGGTGAGTTGGGCGGTGTCGGCGTCACCGCCCCGGAACCAGTGGTCGATCCGGAAGACGACCTGATCACCGTTCCGGCTTGTGACGGAGCCTTCGAAAGCAATCTCGAACGTGCGCAGCAGATCGGGCGTGGGCTCCATGCACTTGGCGCTGGTCTCGCCGTCAAGGGTCAAGGCCAGCGGCGCGGTTTGCTGGGCGCCGCCTGCTCCGTGGTCCGCACCCGTCTGCCAGACAGCACCGGCTCCCATGACCAAAACGACAACGGCGGCTGCCGCAAACGCGATGCGGCGGCTGCGGCGTGCCGTTCGATCGATCGGTGTCACAGCCCTGGTGGCGGATGGTGTTCGACGGGTCTGGTTGTCAGCGGTCATAGCAGCCTCCACGAGACGGTTGATGTCGGAAGCCGGAGCCGATGCAGTAACCGCCGGGTCGGCAGCCCTGAGCCGAGCCAGCAGCTCGTCGTCATTCATCGGACACTCCTTTCCTCGCTCGTCTCATGTCCGCCAACCCGGTTGCTCTTTCGTCTGAGTTGCGTGGCGAGTCTCTTCTTTGCCCGATGGAGCCGGATGCTTACGGCATTGGGCGACAATCCGGTCACCTGGGCAATCTGCCGCGGGGCCAGCTCCTCCCAGGCCCAAAGAAGCACGACTTCTCGGTCGAGAGCACGCAGCATGCTCAGCGCACCGTAGAGGTCGGAGTGATCGGTGCTGTTCGCCGGCACCGGCTGCGGCACCCGAGCCAGTCGCTCTGTCAGTCTTGCCCTCCGCCGCTGGGCTCGCTGAGCGTTAGCGAGACATCCACGGGCCACGCCGTAACACCAGGGCAGTACTTCGTCTGGGTCGATCAGCCGTCCCGATGCGAGTGGCACCTCGTCAATCCGACGCCAGAGCACAAGCAAAGTCTCCGCCAGGACGTCCTCGGCAGTATCAGCATCGGTTCGCCGTAGCAGGAACCTGCGCAACGGCTCCGCCGCTGCCTGCACCAGTGCCTCGAAGCGGGCGCGCAGCTGCTTCGAGGTTTCCTCTTCCATCATGGATTCCACACCCTGACCTGTCCGGCACCAGGCGGATTCTTTCGGTCATCATGTCTTGGGCCGAAGTGAAGCGTAGGAGAGCGTGTTCGCCCAGCCCGACAGGCTGCTTCGGCAACTGCTGTGGCAGACGGAGGCACGGGACGCCGAGCCGCCGGCGGCGCGATCGATGCTCAGAGCGTCAAGACCTCCACCAGCGTTCACGCCTACAGCTAGGGCATCGACGCAGGCAAAAAGTCGTGGGCAGGAAGCGGAACATCGTCACCGGCACGATCGGCCTTCCCCTCGCGGTGCAGGTTCGCCGAGGAAGGTGAAGAACCAGTAGTCCTGCCGCGCGAGGGTCACGTCGTAGGTCTCGGCGATGATCCAGGTGGGGATGTTGTCCATGGCCACGAAACGGTCGATCCGGTCCCGGTGATCCTTGGCGAACCGGATGCCGACTCGTGCCCCACGGTCGTGGCCGACCAGGGCGATCCGTTCATGGCCGAGATGGTCCACCGGCGCGATGACAACATCGTTGGCCATGGTTCGCTTGTCGTAGTCGGAGACGGGCTTGTCCGTGTCGCCGTAGCCGCGAAGATCCGGTGCGATCACGGTGAACCGCTCGGCCAGCGCCGGTATCTGCTTCCGCCACCCGTACCAAGTCTCGGGGAAGCCGTGCAGCGCAGGTAAACCGGCGGCCCTGACCCGCGTTGACCCAGTGCCGCTTGATCCCGTTGAGTTCGGCGGTGTGGTGCGTAATGTCTGCCAGTTCTGCCATGACTGCTCGCTCGTGGAGTCGAAGGGGAGTGGACAGGGCACCGGTGGGGACCCAAGGCTGCGGTGGTCGTGCCGTGCCGAGACACAGAAGGGATCACGTTAGGCGGAGAGCTGCCGGTCGATCTGTCTGACAACGCATGGACCCTGCTCCCCCGGGACGCTTATGGCATGTCGCCCACAGGGTTGCGGGCATTGGCGTCATCCGAAACGGCTGCGCTCCTCCCCACCCGGTCTCCCCCTGAGGATTGGCGCCCCACCGCCGCCACCCCATCGTTCGCCTCGGCCACCACTGCTCCCGCGGCGGTGTCGAAGGCATGGGTCACCTCCGGTGCCGTGCGCTCGACGAGCAATCGTCGGGCCCCCTCCTCGAAACGGCGATCATGGGCCGTGAGCCGGATGTGGTGCTGCGCGAGATGCTCCGACCAGGACGCGACCAAATAGTTCTCGATGAACCGGGCCGGATCGCTGCCGTCCTGGTAGAGGCCCCAGGTGAGGGCTCCCGTACGTCGACGCGAACGGGCCACGTGGCCCATGCAATCGGTAAAGGCGGCCCAGTTGCTGGGGGCAACCCGGTACGTGATGGAGACGAGGACAGGGCCGTCGGCCGGCCCGGGCTCGAACACCAGGGGCGGAACGGGCCAGTGGTCCGACGGGGTCGGGTCGACGCCGTCCGTGCCGTGAAGCGGCCAGCGGCGCACGCTCGCCGCACCGGCCAGCAGCAGACAGCTGCCGGCAAGGAGGGCGAGGTTCAGCCCGAGCGCGTCGGCCAGCACGCCCCACAAAGGTGCCGCCAGCGCCTGCCCGCCCTGGAAGACCAGCAGATAGACGGCGAGGCCCCGGGCCCTGACCCAGCCGGGCAGCCGTGTCTGGACGGCCGTGTTGAGGGTGGACAGTACGCCGATCCAGGCCACACCGGCGGGCAGCAGCACGACCGCCACAAGCCAGGGGGTGTGGACTGTGGCGAGCACCACCAGGACCCCGGCGAAGACGACGGTCCCCGCCACCAGAGTGCCGTTGGCCCCGCATGCGCGGCGGATTGCGGGCAGCACGAAGGCCCCGCTCACAGCTCCGATGCCGACCACGCCAAGCAGCAACCCGTACCCGCCCGACCCGAGGCCCAAAGAGCGGATCGCGACCAGCGGAAGCAGTGACCACAGGGCGGCCCCACCAGGGATGAACAGGGCGGTGCGCAGCAGGACTCGGCGGACGCCGGGAGCGTTCCAGACGTAACGACGGCCGGCGTGCACAGCCGCCAGGAGCTTCTCGCCGTGGACAGAAGGCATTTCCATCGTGGGCCGCTTCCACAGCAGCAGAACGGCCGCGATGCCGAGATAGGACGCGGCGTTGAAGGCGAAGACCCAGCCCGCGCCCGCGGCCGCGACCACCGCTCCGCCGAGTGCCGGGCCGACGGCACGGGCCAGGTTCATGTTCACGGCACCCAGCGCAGCCGCCTGCCCCAGTTGGCGGCGTTCCACCAGCTCCGGCTGGACGGCCTGCCAGGCCGGGCCCATCAGGGCGGTGCCGCATCCCAGCAGGAAGGTGAGACCAAGCAGCAGACCGGGAGTGAGCGCGTCCGCGAACGCCAGCACCGTCAGCACCGTGGAGACGGCAAGCATGGTGAACTGAGCGGCGAGCAGCACCGTACGCCGGTTGAATCGGTCGGCCAGCACGCCGGAAGGCAGGGCGAGCAGCAGGACGGGGAGGCTGGAGGCGGTCTGTACGAGCGTCACCAGCGTGGCGTTGTGCCCGATCAGGAGCCACTGGGCTCCCACCGTCTGCATCCAGCTGCCGATGTTGGAGACCAGTTGCGCGATCCAGAGAGCGCGGAAGACGCGCGCCGCGAGCGGGGCCCAGGCCGAATCCCCTTCTGGGCGGCCTTTCGGTGATGGTGCGGTGCTCATACTGGTCCATACGGGTGAAGGGGTGTGGACACCCTGCTTCCTGCGGTGTCTGTGACCCGGGCGGGTGTAGTCCACGATCAGCGTAGGGTGGCCGGCGGATACGTATTGACTGGGAGTGCACCGCGTTTTGTCCCTCAGCGCAGTGCACGAGGGTGTTCGTCCTGCCCTGCTTCCACCCTGCCGCAGGGGCCGAGAGCTCCGTCACCTTCCAGCTGTCCGCAGGAACAAGACGAGGTTCGAAGAGTTGGCGGTCGGCCCGCTCCGACGAGCGAGAGCGTCTGCGTGGTCCGTCGGTGTGCTCCGCTTCCGCGGCCGTACCAAGCGAGGCAAGCGGGCTGTCGCCACCGGGATGCCCGAGGTGGCGCTACGGCGCTTCGTCAAGGCGACGTACTCGGCCGGCCGGAAGAGCCGGAGCGTCGGAGGGCGACGGACAGCCGGACCTCCGCCGAGCACGGCGCTGCCAGCTCGTCGGCCGCGTCAGTCCGACCGCGGCATATGACCGAGAGCGTCGCGCAGCTGGGCACGGCTGGTGATGCCGAGCTTGGGAAAGATCTTGTGCAGATGAAAACCGATGGTGCGCGGAGACAGGTAGAGCCGGGCACCGATGTCCCGGTTGGTCAGACCTTCTGCGGCCAGTTGGGCGATCTGCAGCTCGTGCGGCGTCAGGTCGGCCACGGCTTCGCACGCTGCGGAATCCGCCACGGCGACGCGCGCTGCGCGGAGTTCGGCAGTGGTGCGCTCGGTCCAGGGGCGGGCGTCGAGCCGCTCGAAGATCTCAAGGGCGGTGCTGAGCAGGGGGCGTGCCTCTGCGGCCCGTCGGTGCCGCCGCAGCCATTCGCCGAAGTCCAGTTGTGCGAGGGCGTACTCGAAAGGCCACCGGACGTTGGCCGAGCCGGCGATCGCCGCACGGAAATGGGCCTCCGCGTCGTCGGGACCGCTCAGCAGGGCCGAAGCGCGGTGCAGGATCGCGTCCAACCGAGGAGAGCGGGACAGGCCCAGGATCTTTTCAGCTGCGCGGAGCACGGCGCGGGCGTCGTCCGCCCGGCCGGCGCGGACGGCTGCGGCGGCCAGATCGGCGAGGTAGTAGTACGAAGCGTGGTAGTGCACGGGTGCGGGGTGGAAGTCCTGGGTGAAGACGCGCCGCAACTGCTCGTACGCCGCGTTGTAGTCACCCTCCGCACGGGCCGCCATGCCAAGCGCGTGGCGGTAACGAAGGTACGGGCTACGGGACTTGCGCAGGTCGATACCACGAACGGCATCGTTGATTTGCGCACGCGCGGCCTCGTGGTCCCCACCGGCGGCCCGCAGGGTGGCTTGCAGGATCGGTGATCCTACGGTGACGTTGTCCGCGCCTGCCTCTGCGGCCATCCAGAAGGCGTCATCGGCGGCGGACCGGGCCGCCGTCCATGCTCCGCCAGAGAGTACTGCACGTCCCCGACCGAGTGGCTGCAACACGAACACAGCCGACGCTCCCACGAGAAGGACGGATGACATGCCGAGCAACGCGCCCCTGGCAGCTGACGTGCCGCACACGGTTCTGTCCACGGACACTGTCAGCCCCGCGAACAGGATGTCGGCCTGGAAACAGGCCCTTTCGAGGGCCTACGTCGATCTGGACCCGGGGTTCGGCCCTCCTGTTCCAGGACGGCCGCTCCGCACAGTTGGACCCTGGAGTCCTGGCCTTCTACGACGCGAGCCGACCGTTCACCCTTGTCCTGCCGGAGCCCGAGCTCATGTCCTGATGGCTCCCCGCCCGATGCTGAGGCTGGGCGAGCCCGAGATACGCCAACTCACCGCAAGGGCCATCGGCGACACACCCGACAGCCCGCCCGCGCTGATACTTCCGCTCCTGTCCGGGCCGGCGCAGGAGATCGACTCCGCCTCACCGCCCGTCCGCGGGAGACTCGCCCGCACCGTGGCAGACCTCCTCTCCACCCTGGCCGAAGAACATTTGCCCACAGACGCGCGGCCGCCAGCCAAGTCAGGGCCGGAAACAGTCCTTGAGCGAATCAACGCCTCCGTCGAGACCCGCCTCGGCGAACCAGAACTCTCTCCCCAGATGCTCGCCGCCGAGCACCACATCTCCCTGCGCTATCTGCACAAGCTCTTCCACGCGCAGGGCACCTCGGTCAAAGGCTGGGTACGCCAACGGCGACTCGAAACGTGCAGCGCTGAGCTGGCAGGGCGGCATTTCTCTCGAGGGATCGGATGATCTCACGTCGGGTTTTGCCCTCCTGAGTGCGGCGTTCGCAGTACGCCTGAGTGCGGGGATCGAAGCGCAGGCGGGTCCACACGATCCGGTGCAGGGCGGCGTTGGCCTTCCGGTCGCCGCCCTGGTTGAGTCGACGCGTGCTTCGACGGCCCGAGGAGTATTCAATGGGGCTGAGCCCAGTTCACCGCCCTGCGCTACTTCGCCCTCTACGGTACCGACCACGCCAGCCACAGGGAGCGCAGCAGCGTGATCCGCCGCACATCATCTGGCGAACGAGCACGCCGCCGACGAACGCAAGCGAAGGGGCACATCTCCCGTCATCTCACGCGCCGTTCTCCCTCCGTCCGTCCGCCCCAGACGCCGTAGTACTGCTGCGACTCCTGCGCGAAGCGGCCGCAGGGACCACTCACCGAACAAGTGCGGCAGATCGCGCGCGCCGCCTCCTCGCGCTCGCGGCGCGCCGCTCCCCGCTCCCCCGGGGGCGAGAAGAAGACCGAACCGTCCATGCCGCGGCACGCCGCGTCGCCCTGCCATTCCCACACCCGCGCCAGCGGCTTGGTCCGTGCCCTCATTGCTCTCTCCTTCCGTCTCCCACCGGATTGCGGAGGTTTCTGTCCGCGACAGTAGGGCCCTGCCTTACCGGGATTTGGCCGCTGACGCACGGCGGCTTGACTCAGCGCGAACGGGAGCCGGTCGGCGCACCGACGCGTCGCACACGGTGCACACGGTGCACGGACGGGCCCTACACGGTGCACCGAGAGTGCAACGAGGGTCCTGCGTCCGGCCTTTGATGGAGCACGACCTCCGATCAAGGCACCGCTCGACGGCCTGGACACCGCACCGAGCACCAACGGAAAGAAGCAGCATGCCGAATCTCCCGCACCGCCTACGTACCGGCCTTCTGGCCTCGGCCGTGGCGGCGGTCCTCGCGCTGACCGCCGCAGTCCCGGCAACCGCCGTCCCCGGGCCGGACGTACGCTTCGTGGCCCACCTGGACATCGCCGACGGCCAGCGTCCGGAGAACATCACCCTGGAGCCCGGCGGCAGTGTCGTCGTCACCTTCGCCTACAACCGGCAGGTCGCCCGGATAAGCCCCCAGGGGAAGGTCCGCGTCCTGGCCACCCTGCCCCAGCCGCCCGCCGGTTCCACCACCCCCGCGCTGACTCAGCCGTTCCTCGGCGGCGTCGTGCGCACCGACGACGGGACGCTGTACTTCGTCTACGCCACCGGCAGCGCCGACCTGACCGGTGTGTGGCGCCTGCGTCCCGGCGGCACCCCGCACCGCATCGCGGCGCTGCCCGCCACCGCCCTGCCCAACGGACTCACCCTGGACCGGGAGGAACACCGGCTGTACATCGCCGACTCGGTCCTCGGCACCGTCTGGCGGGTGCCCGTGACCGGCGGCATCCCCACCCGGTGGAGCACCGCGCCCGAGCTGGCGGCCGACGGTTTCCTCGGTGCCAACGGCATCAAGACGCACGACGGCGCGGTGTGGGTCTCCAATCTCGACAAGGGCACCGTGGTCCGCATCCCGGTGACCCGGCATGGCACGGTCGGCCGGGTGGAGACCCGGGCGGAGGGCCTCGCGAACATCGACGACTTCGCCTTCACCGGCCGCGGCGACACACTTCTCGCCGCGATCAACGCGGACAACGAGGTCGCCCTGATCCGGCCGGACGGCACCCACACCACCGTGCTGACCGACACCGACGGTATCGAGAACCCGACCTCGCTCGCCGTACGCGGCACCACCGCCTACGTCGCCAGCGGCGCCTACTTCACCAACGACGACCCCAACCTCCTGGCCGCCCGCGTCTTTCCGCACAAGTGAGTGAGGACACCATGACCACACCCGAACCCTTCGATCCCGCCTCCTTCGCGGTGGTCCCCGCCCGGACCTTCGAGGACCTGCGCGTCGGCGAGGTCTTCCGCGCGCCCAGCCGCACTCTGACCGACGCCCACGCCGCGGCCTTCCAGACAGTCTCCGCGGACAACCATCCCATCCACTACGACGCGGAGTTCGCCCGTCGGCACGGGCACAGCGCACCGGTCGTGCACGGCCTGCAGGTGCTCGCGTTCACCGCGCCGGGCGCCACCTTGTTCCCTCACTTCATCGGCGAGGTGTTCATCAGCTTCCTCGAGCTGTCCTGCAGTTTCCTCAAGGAGGTGCACTCCGGGGACACCCTGTACCCGGCCCTCACCATCACCGACCTGGAACCGCAGGACGGCAACGGCGTCGTCACCACCGAGGCCACCGTCCACAACCAGCGCGGTGAGCTCGTGCTGTCCGGCCGGCACAAGTACCTGCTGCGCCTCGGATGAGGAACGCGCCGGTCAGCGAGGGCGCCGTCCACCACTCCGCGCCACGGCTTCCCTGATCATCTCCGCCACGGCGTGCGGGTGGGACAGGAGGAGGGCGTGCGAACCGTCCAGGACGCGTTCGGTGGCCGCCATGCCCTGTGCCATGAAGCGCTGGGCGGTCTGGTTGAGCAGCTGATCGGCGCCGGCGATGGCGTATCAGGCCGGCGGCCCCGACCTGTCGGCCGGCGCGCCCATGGCGAGCGGGCATTGCGCCTGCGCCAGCGCCGCGCCCACGGAGAGCGGCAGGTCCCCGGCATAGGCCTGCGGGAACCGCTCCACGCACAGGTACAGCTCCCGCCCTTCGAGGACGGCCTCGTCGCCCGGCAGGTCGGTGGTCCAGGCCGCGTTCGCCTGCGGCATGGGGGCGAACCGGTTGATGACGTCCAGCAGACGTTCACCGGCGTCGAAACCGAACGCCGCGACGTAGCAGAGCGCGACGACGTGGTCGGCACCGGTGGCGGCATGAGCGATGACGGCACCACCGTAACCGTGACCGACCAGCACGACGGGGCCGTCCGCACGACGCACCACGTCCCTCAGGAGGGCGGCGTCCTGGGAGGGACTCCGCAGCCCGAGCGCCGGGGTGCACACCACCGAGCCCGTGGACCTCCAGGACTCGCGACCTCTCACCACACCGAGTCGTCGGTGAACGCCCCGTGCACCAGCACGACGGTGCCGGTCGGCGGGGTGGATTCAAGCATGTCCATGACGTCTTATGAAGTGTGAGTCCAGTCAAGCCCCTCGGGCGGTGCTGGAATCGCGTGAACGTACCAGGCACCACACCTCAGTTGCCGACCGCCGCCATCACCGCGTGGACGAGCTGCACACGTGAGCTGACCGAAATCTTTCGGAAGATGGGAGTCAGGTGGGTGTTGATCGTGTGAGGTGAGACGACGAGCAGCTCGGCAGCCGACCGGTTGGTGTGCCCCTGGGCGATCAGCCGCGCGCCCTTCCGCTCCGCGGCCGTGAGCGACTCCCAGTCATTCTCAGACGCCGTCCGGCAGTGCGGCGGCCACGGGTGCGCGTGCTCGTGAGCAACTCCTGTACGCGCGCCGCCGCGGCGTGTGCCCCCGACCGGGCAAAAAGTGCGTGGGCGTCGGTCAGCGCCTCCACCGCCTCCGTCCGCTGCCCCGCCGCGAGCAACGCCTCCCCCGGATCACCGAGGGCGTCGGCCAGCTCCAACGGCCTCGGGCCGGGGGTGAGCCGTGCGACGGAACGGCGCAGCAGGTCGCGGTCGCCCGCCACCAGACCTCGCGCCTGCGCGGCCAGGCCGACGGCGGTGGGCACCTGCGGATTGCGTCCGGCGTGCTCCTCGGCCTGCGCGGCGATGTCGTCGGCCAGTTCGCGGTCAGCTCCGCGCTACGCGATCCGGACCGCCTCGGCCATCCAGGTACGTAACAGCCGCCGACGTATGAGCGGACCGTACCGCTGCGCCTGCCGGACCCTGTCGGCGGCGAGTCCGGCGTCACCGTCCGCGTCGGCGTGCGCCGCCTCCGGACAGCGCACCACCGCCACGATGCCCGGGCTGGGTCTCGCCGCCATCCCGGCCCGGGCTGTGGCGAGGTTCCGTTCCGCCTCGGCCCGGTCGCCGCGCAGCAGGGCGATACGCGACCGGAGGACCCGGGTGTGCACCTGGTGGACGGGCACCTCGACATCGTCTTCGAGGCGCCCCATGGCGACGAAGTCCGCGAGGGCGTCGTCAAGCCGTCCCAGCACCAGGTGCTGCCGGCCCCGGGTCCACAGCAGCATGGCCTGGCGGTGCGGTGTGCCGCAGAGCGTCAGCCGCTGGAGCAGGCGCTCACCGGCGGCGAAGTCGTCCAGGTGCCGGCACGCGACGACCTCCTCCAGCCCGCAGACCGACCGACAAGCCGGCCTTCCCGGCCACTTCGGCGGCATACCCGAGCAGGGCGGTCTTGCCGATACCCGCCTCGCCCCGGATCAGGGCCGTGGCCCCGTCCCCGGTGTCCGCCACCGAGGCGACCAGCGCGCCCAGCCGCTCAGGTTCCGTCTCGCGACCGCGCAGCCCGCTTCTGGACAGCACTCGCTCCGCTGTCACGGACGCCTCCCCGTTCACCAGCACCCGACTGAGGCCGTCCGCCGTGCCGTCCGCTCCCTCAGGCCGCCGCGGCGCCCGCACCACCGCGGGACGGACAGGGACCGGTGGCGCGGGACAGCAGTCCGACCACGGCTTCGCGGGCCTCCGCCGGGCGGTCCGGCACGGTCTCGCGGACACCGTCCAGGGCGAAGCGCCGCCATTCGGCCGGGGACATGCCGTACATGGCCCGGAAGGTGCGGCTGAAGTGAGCGGCACTGGCGAAGCCCCACCGGTGAGCCACCGCGGAGATGGTCAGTCCCGCGGTCTGCCGCCGGGCCAGGTCCCGGCGGCACTCCTGGAGCCGGCGGCGCTGGACCCACCGGCTGACGGTGGTGTCCGCGCACTCGAAAATCCGGTGCAGGTAGCGGACGGAAATGGCGTGCGCCCGCGCGATGGACTCCAGGCTCAGGTCCGGGTCGTCGAGGCGGCGGTCGATGTGCTCCAGGATGCGCGGCAGCAGGTACCGCACGGTGTCCGGTACGTCGTCCGCCTCCCCCTGCAGCCGCTCCAGGGCCAGGACGGAGATGAGGTCGACGACATGCCGCACCAGCGCCTCCCCCGTGCCCGGGGACAAGGTGGGCGCGGTGGCCACCAGTTGGGCCAGCATCGGCGACAGCAGCAACCCCGGCGGTGTGTCCGGCTGGATGGGTGCCGCCGTGAGCCGGAGCAGGTCGGCCTCGGTGAGACCGAGCAGCCATCGGGGCACGATGAGGCAGCGCACCTGGTGGCCGGCCGGGAAGTCGATGCTGGTCGGGCGGGCCAGGTCGCAGAGCGCGATCCCGCCGGGATCGGTACGGGCCGCCCCGTCGCCCTGGTCCACCACGACGGTGCCCTCGACCGGTGTGACCAGAACCAGGGACTGTTCGCCGCCGGAGGTGACCGAGGAGGCAGGCCACCGCACGCGCATCCGCGCGCCCTGCAAGGTGACGGCCCGCGCCGGGCCGAGCCGGGACGTCCGCAGTGTGTCCCGGCAGTCCCCCTCCGGGAAGGAGACCTCGGCCGTGGGGAACGCACCCTCGACGGCCTCGTGCCAGTAGAACGGCTTCTTGTGATCGGGCACTCCTTCGGTGGTGCGGAAGGCTCCCATCTGTTGTCTCCTCGTTCCCGGTGATGCGACATCCGACGTCACGTTCTTCGCTCCTCGGCCGGTGTACCTGCGGCTACCGTGCCAAGTCCGCCGGTCCCGGCGCCTCACGCGAATGTGCTAATTACGGTGTGTGAGAACCGGATACTTCGGATGTGCGCGCCGGGTACCACGCTGCCTCGTCCTCCGTCACGAGCGCCCGGACCGGACGCCCCGATGCCGTGTGATACGAAGTGGTCACTTTCCGTGTTCGCCGTCGGCGGCCGACCGGGTCAGGTCGGCGCGCGAAATGACGTCACGTTTCGCGAACGCGCGCCGCGGGTGCGAGCTGACCGTGTGTGGGGAGAGGGACAGCCGCTCCGCCACCTGCCGGTTTGCGGGTGCCTCGGCGACGAGCCGTACGACACCGGCCTCGGACCGGGTCAGTTCGGCCCGGCCCGACGCGTTGCCCGCGGGCGTCGTACGCCGGCGGACGCCCAGCGCGTGGAGCCTGCGGCGGGCGCGCGCTAGGTCCCGTTCGGCGTCGGCCTCGGTGCAGAGGGCGAGCGCGGCGTCCAGGTGGGGAACAGCGGCGAAGCGGCGCGTGGCCGCCGACTTCCGCCCGGCGCCCTCCAGGGCCGAGGCACAGGCCAGGCTCCGCGGGCAGTCTTCGTAGAGACGGACCGCCCGCAGCAGGTGGCCGAGATCGTTGTCCAGCAGTCCGCGGGCGTAGGCGGGCGGCCGCCGCAAGGACCCTGATGGCCGGGTTGCGCGCGGCCCCGAGTTCCGCGTGGGCGACCGCTGCCGCGGCGCGCTCGTGCTCTCCGACCCGCAGCGCCGTGCGGACCAGGACCGCGGCGTCCGCGGGGTCGTCCGGACTGGCGAGCGCGAGCCGCTTGCCGGCCTGCGGGCCCAGGGGCTCGTCGAGCGCCCGCATGGCTTGCCTGGACCTGCCTTCGTACTCCGTCACCAGCGCCGATATCCAGGCACCGACGTTGCGGACGAGCGGTGTCTCGTCCATCAGCATGGGTCGTACCCGCAGCGCGTCCTCGCGCACGGCGTCACGTTCGTCGCAGTGGACGGCCACCCGCACCAGCGTGTGCAGCAGCATGGCGTCGGCGAAGGCGGTGATGCCCAGGTCGTCCGCCAGCCGGCCCGCGTCGAACAGCACACGCGACCGGTTCGTCAGCCGGAGGAACATGGCCGCGGCCTGACCGTGCCGCCGGGCCTCCCGCACCCCGGTCTCGGACAGCCGCAGCGCCTTCGCGGACCCACAGGGCGGCCCATCGGTAGAACCGTACGAGCGAGTCCACCGCCGTCGAGATGGCCTCGGCCGCCGTATCTCCCGCCTCGCGCGCCGCCCGCAGCGCCACCACGGCGGCCCGGGCGGTCTCCTCCAGGTCGCCCACCGCGGAGAGGCTGGGCTCAGGTGCGCCATCAGTACCGCCGGTATGCCGGGGAGTTCCGCGCCGGCCCGCGCCTGGCGGACCGCTTCCGCCAGGTCGTAGCGGCCGGCCAGCCGGGCGAGGGTGAGCCTTGCACGGGCCTCTTCCGCCGCCCGCATGCTGCCGGCGGGCATCGAGTCGTCCAGGGAGCGGGCGCGCGCCCCTGTCCGGTCCGCCACAACAGCGCCATCGTCTCCACGGCGATCGAGGGCCGTTCCCTGGCGTTCTGGGCCGTGAGGCACAAGGCCCGTTCGCTGAGTTCGGCCGCCGAGGCGGGGGGTGGCCGCGAGGTCCGCCGTCGCGTCCCGGAGCCGTTCGACGGCCGGCCGGTCTCCGGTCTCGGCTCTGTCCAGCACGTTGACGGCGCGGCGGCGCAGGTGCGACGTGCGAAGAGCGGCAGGCCGGCCTCGCGGTGAGATCGTGGCGGAAGCAGAGTCGGCTGTCGCGTTCGACGAGCAGGGCCACGTCGAGGGCTTCACGCCCGCCGTGACCAGGGCGGGCGGGTCTGCGGCACAGCGCAGGTCCACGGTGATCGGCCGGCCCACGGCCGCGGCGGCGCGGACTCGCGGGCCGGCGCGGAGAAGGTGTCGAGGCGGGCTACGGCACCTGCCTGAAGACGGGCCGGAAGGGCGGACCCGGTGAGCCGGGCAGGGCCGTCCCTGAGGGTGACCGCGCCCTCGTCCCGCAGTCCGCCCAGCAGTTCGACCAGGAGCAGGGGCAGGCCCCCGGTGCGGCGGACGAGGTCGAGGACGTCAGGGCCGGGGGCCGCTCCCAGGATGTCCTCGGTGACCCGTCGACCGCCGCGGGCGCGAGCGGGCCGAGGCTCAGCTCGTATGCGCCCGCCCGCCGCAGCCGGTCGAGGGTGTCGTCCGTACCGCCGCAACCACCCACAGGATCGACTGGGACCACAGCCGTGTCGACAGGGTGCGCACGCAGGGCCAGCAGCATCAGGCCGTCGCACCACTGGACGTCGTTGAGGACGAGGAGCAGCGGCGTCTGCAGTGCCGTCCGCTCCAGCCGTTCCTGCAACTCCTGCAGGAGCACCTAGCCGGGCGCGACCCTGACACGTGGACGGGCGTTTCGCCGAGCAACGGGCCGGCGCCGGACGACAGGTGGCCCAGCAGGGGGCCGAGCGGCACGAAGTGCTCGTCCGGGTCCGCGCCCGCACGCAGTGCCCGCACGCCGCGCCCTGCTGGCCGAGATGTACGCCTCGGCCAGCAGCCGGGTCTTTCCGGCGCCCGGCGCGCCGTCGACGCACACAACGCCGCCACGGCCGTGTGCCAGGGCGCCGAGCCGGGCGCCGAGAGCCGCCAGTTCGGCCTCCCTGCCGCGCAGCGGAAGGGACTCGCCCTGCGTGCCGTCCGACGGCGCCCGCCTCGCGAACCGGTTCACACTGGCTTCCGGAAACGGGGGCACGGCGCGGTGTTCTCCTTCCCAGCATGCGACAGGCGCCGCCCTGCCACGCCGGCCGGCGTGGCAGGGGTCAGGCGCGCACGAGGGGGGTGTCGACCAGGTGCTCGGCCAGGAACCAGGCCTGGAGTTCCCCGGTCCGGATGATCTGGGAGACCAGCAGGTCGTTGGTGCCGTCGTCACCCAGTTCGACGGTGCGGGCGGCCGCGTCGTGCGCCTCGACGAGGATCGTCTCGTGCGCCTCCAGCAGGCGCGAGATCATCGCCGGGACCTCCTCGACGCCGTCGGGCGGCCGCGGGACCGAGGTGAGCTCGGCGACGTGCCGAGGATCGCCCACCGCCACGCCGCCCAGCGTCTGCACCCGCTCGGCGATGGTGTCGACGAGTTCGAGCTGTTCGCCGGCGTGCTTGTCGAGCAGAAGGTGGAGCTGGTAGAAGGTCGCGCCGCGCATCAGCCAGTGACTCTTCTTGTAGAGGCTGTAGAGCATCTGCGTGTCCGCCAGCGCCTTGTTCAGTCGCTGGCAGGAGTACATGCGGGCGTCGTGGGAGAGGCCGAGCGGGTACTGCCGGACCGTGCCGAACTCCTGGATCACCTCGCCTTTCTGGTGCAGGAGCGGCTGGCTGCCGTGTGCGCTCGCGGTGCTGATGGTCATGTTCTGCCTCCTGTGGTGGCGGTGGTGTTCTGCGGGGGTCTGTTCCGCAGTGGCGGTCAGACGGGAACGGGGGTGCCCGGACGGGCACGCCGCTCGGTGGACCAGTAGGCCAGGGTGAGCAGCGGGACGGCGGCGCCCAGTACGGCTCCGTCGGTGCCTGCTCGGGCAGGGCCGCGCGCAGGCTGACCGCGAGGACGGCCATGAGGACGGCCGAGCCGAGGAAGACGGCCCGCCAGTCGGCCGTGTCCGAGACGAGGCCGCTCACCGTACGGGAGAGGAGGATGCCGGTGAGCAGTCCGCTCATCACCCGGTCCACGACCGGTCCCCGGGTCTCGTCGAGGGCGAGGCTCGCCGCGTAGGGCACGAGAGCGGCGGCGAGCAGCACCGGGAAGCCGGGGGCGAGGCCGGCCACCGCGAGCGCGACGGTCGTGACCGACAGCAGCGCCGTGACCAGGCGCCGCTTCTCCAGCCGGTCACCGAGCGGCACCAGGAAGAGCATGCCGATGACGTAGCCGGCCTGGGTGAGGGTGACCAGCATGCCGGCGGTGGCCGTGCCGATGCCGAAGACCCGGCTCAGGGAGGACAGCAGGGGCTGCGCGTAGGAGAGGTTGGCGACCGTCATGCCGCAGGCCACGGCCGGCAGCACGATCAGCCGGCCCGGTACGCCCGCGGCGGCAGGCGCCGCCGCCTCACCGGGCGCAGCCCGCCCCCGGTCCGGACCGGTCGTCCCGTCCATCGCCGCGGACCTCATGCGGACAGCAGCCGCTGCCGGAGCTCGCCGATGCCCCGGATCGAGCTGACCAGTTCGTCACCGGGGCGCAGCCAGCGCTGGGGTGTGCGGCCGAGGCCGACTCCCGAGGGCGTACCGGTGTAGATGACGTCGCCTGGCATGAGCGGCAGCACCTGGGACAGCTTCGAGACCAGCGCCGGTACGGAGAAGGTGAGCTGCCGGGTGAAGCCGTGCTGCACCTGCTCCCCGTTGACGGTGCAGGTCAGTTCGAGGGCGTCGGGGTTGTCGAACTCGTCGGGGGTGACCAGGACGGGACCCATGGGGGAGAAGCCGGGGTAGGACTTGGCGAGCCCGAACTGGGGGGCCGGGCCGCTCATCTGGAGCACCCGCTCCGACAGGTCCTGGCCGACGGTCAGGCCAGCCACGTGGTACCAGCCCTCCTTCTCCTGGACCTGGTGGGCCGGGCGGCCGATGACGGCGACCAGTTCCACCTCCCAGTCGGTGCGGCCGCCCACGGGCAGCTTCACATCGGTCACCGGCCCGGTGATGCTGCTGGCGAACTTGGTGAACACCGGGGGCATGCCCTCGGGCGTGCCGAACCCGGCCTCGTCGGCGTGGTCCCGGTAGTTGAGCCCGATGGCGAGGAGCTGGCGGGGGGCCGGCGCGGGAGCACCGAGGTCGACCGGGTCGAAGGGCCGGCCCGGACCGAGCTCGGCGTCGGCCGCCCAGGCGCGGAAGTCGGTCCACCGGTCGTAGATCGCTTGCGGGTCGGGCGGGAAGCGGTGGCCGCTGGCTTCGTGGACGTCCACGGCCCGGTCGTCGACGACCAGGACCAGCCGTCCGGACAGGTTGGCGATGCGCATGATGTTCCTTGGGCAGGTCAGGCGGGCCTGGTGACCCGTTCGAGGAGCAGCAGGACCGACTGGTAGGGGCGGCCGGTGACGTGTTCCATGCCGATCTCGCAGGTGCGGTTCGCCGAGAGGTAGGCGTCGTAGTCGCCCGCGACGACCTCGTCGGCCTCGAGGTAGGCGGCGGACTCGGCCAGCTCCTTGTGAAGCATGCCTCGGTCCCCGGCGAAGCCGCAGCACTCCGCGTAGACCGGCACCGTCACCTCGCGGGCCACGAACCGGGCCAGTTCGTCGAGTTGTCCCACGTCTCCCAGATGCCGCATCGAGCAGGTGGGATGGATGACCGCGCTGTCGACCTTGCGGTGGGCGGTGAGGCCGGGCAGAAGGTCACGGGCGGCCCACACCAGTGAGTCGACGACGTCGAGCCGTTCGTGCCGGTGTCTGTTCTCCGGTGTCAGGTACGGGATGATCTCGTGTCCGATGCCGAGGGTGCAGGAGGAGGCGTCGACGACCAGGGGGAGCCGGCCGCCCTCCGTCCACTCCCAGGCCCGTTCCACCGTCCGGTTGGCCATCAACCTGTTGCCGTCGTCGTAGCCCTTGGAATGCCAGATGGTGGCGCAGCAGGATCCGGTCAGGTCGGAGGGCACCCAGACGGGGCGGCCGGCCCGCTCGGAGAGCTTGACCACGGCCTCCGGCAGGGAGAGTTTCTCCCCGCCCTCGGGGCCGGCGAAGATCCGGTTGACGCAGGCCACGAAGTAGACGGCGGCGGCGCCCCGGCGGTCGGTCGCGGGCAGGCGCGAGGAGGCGGGGCCGGGGATCGCGCTGATCCACTCGGGCACCAGGTCGGGGGTGACCGCCTTGCGGGCGAGCCGGGTGGCGCGGTTCAGCAGGCCGTCGTCGACGTGCTCGGCGATGCCCAGAGTGGCGCGCACCGACTTCTCCACCGCGGCGAAGTGCCGGGCGACCCGCTCGGCGTTCCGCTCGGCCTGTCCGCCGTGCCGCCGGTGGCGGAACCCCTTCATCATGGCACCGGTGTCGATCCCGACCGGGCAGGCGATCTTGCAGGTGGAGTCCCCGGCACAGGTGTCGACGGCGTCGTAGCCGTAGGAGTCGAGCAGGTTGTCGGTGACGGGTGAGTCGGCGGGCTGGCGCAGCATCTCGCGGCGCAGCACGATGCGTTGCCGGGGTGTGGTGGTCAGGTCGCGGCTGGGGCAGACAGGTTCGCAGAAGCCGCACTCGATGCAGGGGTCGGCGATCGCCTCGATGGTGGGGATCGTCTTGAGGTGCTTCAGATGGGCCCGGGGGTCGCGGTCCAGCACCACGCCCGGGGCGAGCACGCCGTCCGGGTCGAACGCCTCCTTGATCCGCCACATCACGTCGGTGGCGACGGAGCCCCACTCGGCCTCCAGGAAGGGAGCCATGTTGCGGCCGGTGGCGTGTTCGGCCTTGAGCGAGCCGTCGAACCGGTCGGTCACCATGGCGCAGAACTCGTCCATGAACGCGGCGTACCGCTCGACGTCGTCGGGGCGGGCGGCGTCGAGGGCGAGCAGGAAGTGCAGGTTGCCGTGGGCGGCGTGGCCGGCCACCGCGGCGTCGTAGCCGTGGCGCCGCTGCAGCTCCAGCAGCGCCTGGCACGCCTCGGCCAGGTGGGAGGGCGGGACCGCGAAGTCCTCGGTGATCAGGGTGGTGCCGGTGGGGCGGGCCTTGCCGACGGCCGTCATGAACGCCTCGCGGGCGTGCCAGTAGGCGTGCGCCGTGGCGGGGTCGGCGACGAAGGCGTTCGTCACCGACGGCACGGGCGTCACCAGTTCCAGTCCCTCGACGACCCGCGCGGCGGCTTCGCGGTGGGCGAAGTGCTCCTCTTCGGTCGCGGCCCGGAACTCGACGAGCAGCGCGGTGTTTTCCTGCGGCACCTCCCGCCAGTCAGCCGGTACCCCGTCCACCGCGGCACAGGCGCGCAGGGTGCTGCCGTCCATCAGCTCCACGGCGCGGGCACCGGCGTGGTTGAACAGTGGCACGGCCGCCGCGGCGGCGGGCAGGTCGGGGAAGAACAGCAGCGCCGTCCAGGTCCTGCGGTCCAGGGGGACGGTGTCGAAGACCGTCTCGGCGATGAAACCGAGCGTGCCCTGGGAACCGACCATGAGCCCGCGCAGGATCTCCACGCCGGTGGTGCCGTCCAGGAAGGCGTCCAGCCGGTAGCCGTTGGTGTTCTTCAGTTCGTACTTGGCGCGGATGCGCGCGACCAGCTCGCCGTCGTGCTCGATCTCCTCCTTGAGCGACAGCAGGGCCGCGTGCAGCCGCGGCTCGGCCTCCCGGAACCGCGCGTCGGCGTCCGGCGCCCCGGTGTCGACGACCGTTCCGGAGGGCAGCACCACGGTCAGGGAGGACAGAAGCCGGTAGGAGTTGCGGATGGTGCCGGCGGTCATGCCGGAGGCGTTGTTGGCGACGACACCACCGACGCAGGCGGCGCTGGAGCTGGCCGGGTCGGGGCCCATCAGCCGCCCGTGCCGGGAGAGCGTGATGTTGGCGCGGCCGATGGTCGTGCCGGGCCTGATCCGTGCCCGGGTGCCGTCGTCCAGCACCTGCACCCCCGTCCAGTGACGGCGCACGTCGACGAGGATGTCGTCGCCCTGGGCCTGGCCGTTGAGGGAGGTGCCGGCCGCGCGGAAGACGACGTGCCGGCCGTGCTCGCGAGCGTGCCGCAGCACCGCGGAGACGTCGTAGACGTCCTCGGCGATGACGACGACGCGCGGCACCAGACGGTACGGGCTGGCGTCGGAGGCGTAGCGCACCAGGTCGGATATCTTGTGCAGGACCTTGTCGGGGCCCACTTCCAGGGCGAGGGCGTTCCGCAGACCGTCCGGAGTACCCGATGCCCGGTCGTCGGCGACCCGGTCGACGGCCGGGCCCTGCGCCGGGTGCGGGCGCAGCTTCCCCGGCTTCGGTTCGAGCAGCGGCATGCGGTGTTCCTTTCTTCGGGCCGGTACCGCCCTGTCACCGCCGAGTCGGCGGTGACAGGGCGGCGGTGCCATGTCGTCGTCAGAACGTGACCCGTCGCGACCGTGGACAGATCGCGGTGGTACGGCGGGACGCCCGTGGGAGTCCGCTTCGGCCGGCGCGTCCCGTCAGTGTCCGGCGCGGCAGGCGTGCGCGGCCTGGTCGAGCAGGTCGGCCACCGGACGCGGGTCACTCACCGCCACCGCGTGCGGAGCGGAGACGGTGACCGTGTGGGCCTTGGCGCGCGAGGCCATCCACCGCTGCGCCTTCGGCGGGATGTTGCGGTCCTCGGTGGCGATGAGGTACCAGGTGGGCAGGTTCTTCCAGGCCGCCGCGGTAGCGGGCTCGTTCAGTGCCGCCACCGTGATCGGACGCTGGCCCACCGCCATCGTCCGGGCCGTGGTGCGGTCGACGCCCGCGGCGAACTGCTGCGGGAACAGGTCCTGCTGGATGACCAGTTCGTCGCCCTGCCCGCCGCCGGCGAGCGGGTACTGCTGGACCACGGTGGTCCGGGCCAGGGAGCTGCCGGGGTACTTGTCACTGAGCGCGGCGGCGCTCTCGCCGACGTCCGGGACGAAGGCCGCTATGTAGACCAGGCCCTTGACCTGGGCGTAGCCGACCGCGGCACGGCTGATGACGGAACCGCCGTAGGAGTGCCCGGCCAGCAGGACCGGACCCTCGATGCTGTCGAGGACGCTGCGTATGTACGCGGCGTCGCCGGCCACGCTTCTCAGCGGGTTCGCCGGGACCACGACACGGTGGCCCTTGCGCTGGAGCCGCTCCACCACGGGGGTCCAGCTGGAGGAGTCGACGAAGGCGCCGTGCACCAGCACGATGGTGGGGAGGTCCCCCCGGCTCGTGGAGGTGCCGGTAGCGGACGGCGTCTGTGCCGGGGCCGCGTGGGCGATCGCAGTGGCGCCCAGGGCGGCGGCCCCGGCCACCATGGACACGGTCACGGTGCGGCGCGGAATCGAGTCGTTCATCGTTCTCTTTCTGCTCGTGGCTGTCCGCCCGCCGGGCGGGCAGCCCCACGCCCACGGCCCATGACCGTGCCCGGAGGCGGCCCGGCGGGAAGGACCGTCTGAGAGGTACTGCTGGTGGTCGCAGGGGGACCGGTCGCAGGGGGACCGGTCTACTTGGAGGTGGCCTCGATGGCTTCCTCGATGAAGGCGACGACCTGCTTGGGGTGGGCGAGCATGACCAGGTGCGAGGAGTTGACCTCGATGGTGGTCATGCCGGCGCGCTTGTAGCCGAAGCGCTCCACGTCCGGGTTGATGGTGTGATCAGAGGAGGACACCAGGCCGAAGGACGGCTTGGACTTCCACGCGGCGGCCGGGGCGGCGTCGGCGAAGGCCTGCGCGGCCAGGGGGCGTTGCGAGACCGCCAGCACCTTCGCCAGCTCGGGATCCACGTCGGCGGCGAAGATCGCCGGGAACTTGTCGACCTGCACCGACACGTCCGTGCCCGGCGTGTCCGAACCCTCGATCGGGAACGGCGTGTAGACGAGCGCGGCGGCCAGGTCGGAGTCGGGGAAGCGGCCCTGCAGCTCGCCGAGGCTCTCGCCTTCCTCCAGGGCGTAACCCGACAGGTAGACCAGCGCCTGGACGTTGTCCTCCACACCGGCCACCGTGATCACGGCACCACCGTAGGAGTGGCCCACCAGGACGACCGGGCCCTCGATCTGGCGCACGACGGAGGCCACGTACGCCGCGTCCCCGATCAGGCTGCGGTTGGGAACGGCCGGGGCCACGACCTTCAGACCGCGGTTCAGCAGTTCGGGGATCACGGCGGAGTAGCTGGACGCGTCCGCGAACGCACCATGCACCAGGACGACGGTCGGCTTCTCGGAACGGGACATGGTCTGACTCGTTTCTCTTTGCTCAGGGAAATGGTGATCGGCTGAGTGATCAGCTGAAAGGAAATCTACTGTCGGGAGATGAGGGGAAGTTGTCTCTATGTGTCTCGCCCCTTGCTCAAGAGCGATGCGTTCCCGCCACGCGCGACGGCGGGACAGTCAGCCGTTCCAGCCCTCCAGGAAGGCCAGCAGCTCCGCGTTGACGACCTCTGGCTTCTCCTCCTGGCAGAGGTGCCCGCACTCGGGGATCGCCACACCGCGGACGTCGCGCGCCATGCCCTTCCAGACGTCCAGGACGTCGTACGCCTTGCCGACGGCGCTGAAGTCCTCGCCCCAGATCGTCAGCACGGGGCAGTCAATGGGCTGGTCCTCGTCCTCGCGGTCCTGCGCGACGTCCTGGGCTGCCGCGCGGTAGTCCATGCACGAACCGCGGACCGCTCCCGGCTGCCGGTAGGCGCGCACGTAGACGTCGATCTCCTCGGCCGACAGCATCTCCGGGTTGTAGGACCAACTGCGGTAGAAGTGCGTCAGCCACGCCTCCTCGTTGCCCGCGATCAGCGCCTCGGGCAGGTCGGGGACCTGAAGGAAGGTGAAGAACCAGTAGCCGGCCCGGGCCATGGCCACGTCGTAGGTGTCGGCGATGACCCTGGTCGGGATGTTGTCCATGGCGACGAACCGGTCGACGCGGTCACGGAAGTCCTTCGCGAAGCGCGTGCCTACGCGCGCGCCCCGGTCATGACCGATCAAGGCGATCTTGTCGTGGCCCAGGTGATTCATCAGAGCGAAGGTGTCATTGGCCATCGTGCGCTTGTCATAGCCGGACGCCGGCTTCTCGGTGTCCCCGTATCCGCGGAGGTCCGGCGCGATGACCGTGTACCTCTCCGCCAGCACCGGAATCTGCTTGCGCCAGCCGTACCAGGTTTCCGGGAAGCCGTGCAGCAGGTAGACCGGGGGTCCCTGCCCCGCACTCACCCAGTGCTGGTTGATTCCGTTGAGCGTCGCGGTGTGATGCCTGATGTCGGTCGGAACTGTCATGCTGACTCGCAGATGTCAGAGGGACGGGAGCTCTTGACCTGGAACGTCGAGACAGACATGCCGCACCCCTGTCGGTGACGGACCGGTCACTCTGCGGTCGAGTCTGTACTCGATCCCGGGGAGGCGCTTGCCCGAGTGCGCATGGTCTCTGTTCCCTCTGTGCCACCATCGCTGCCGCAACGGGTCAGGCGGAGGTACGCGCCAGATGATATTTGCACTGACCTGACAGGACCAACTCGCCTTTCTGATTGCAAATTGTCGCTCGCGCGCTGACGATACTGTCGCTCTCGCTCAACTCAAGAGCAGTCACTATGAGGGTTGGGTACAGGACATCACCGGGATGCACTTCCGCCAGGTACCGGCAAGCCATCTCCAGACACTCACCGAACACCTCTTCAATGAAGCGGGAACGCTGTGACACCGTCACGAAGCTGACCGCGTGTACGTCGGTGAGCGTGCGGCATGCGGATCTCAGTACGTCCCCTACACGGGGAATTGCGAAGTCAGGTCGAGGGCAGGCGACTCTTCGCGTGAACTCCTCAATTCTCAACTTTCTCTCCTCGGTTTCCAGTGACTGTCTCGCGCCTGGAAAGTCGGACCGCGCGGCACCATGCGAAAAGGGCCGCCCGAACGCTCCACAGCGTCAGCGGCCCTCTCAGATCCCGTGCCTGCCGGCTACGAAGGCCGTTCAGCCTTCGAACACTTCACGCAGGCGTGCTTCCTGCTCCCGGTCGAGGTTGGAGCGGATCAACTCCGCGTGCTGCGAGGGGAATACCTCCTTCACCCGGCCGAGCACCTCGTCCTGGGTCAGCAGGAAGAGCGCGGAGGTCCCCTGGGTCACCTGTGACTTCACGGAATCGATGAAGTCGTCGTCGATGCCCACGTCACTCAGCTTGCCGCCCAGTGCGCCGGCAGCGGCGCCGACGGCGGCGCCCAGAAGCGGCATGAGGAAGATCAGACCAAAGAGCAGACCCCAGAAGGAACCGGACAGAGCGCCCGCTCCGACCAGATCGGTGAGCTGCTTCGTCTTGGGCTTCTTCGCTTCCGTCGGCCAGCTCACAGTGGCGGCGTCTAGCACCGTGATCAACTCCTGCTTCTGCAGGGCGAGCAGCTTCTCCTCCACCTGCTGAGCACTGCGAGGAGCGTCGAACTTCCAGACCGTCAACGTGGCCATTCGTTTCCCTTTCGGAGTGGCTTCTGCCCCAGTAGATCGGCAGTGGCGTCGGCACGACACCCGCAACCGCAGCACCGTGCGGTCCTGGCACACTGCCGTGCGTTGAGGGAAAGAAGACCCGTCAGGTCGCGTCGTCCAGGCGGTCGAGACGCCGGTGCGCGTCGGCGAGGACGTGCGGGTCGGCGTCGCCGCCGAGCGCCAGACACGTCCGGAACGCCTCACGCGCCTCGTCCGCTCGTCCCGCGGACAGCAGCACGTCTCCCAGGTGGAGCAGGTGCAGGCTCTTCACCGGGAGATTACCGAGGCCGTCGCTGAGGCTCACTGCGTCACGTACGTACGCGACGGCTTCGTCCCACTGGTCGAGCAGCCCGAGACTTCTGCCCATTCCGGAGGTCACTCCGATGCGGGACGTCTCAGCGATGTACGGCTCGATGAGTTCCCCGGACTCATCCAGGAATGTCAGAATCCGCTGGAAAGCATGAAGGGCAGCGGCGCCTTCTCCTTGCAACAGGAGGTTGTGGGCGAAGCCGTGGCGGGCTTGAAGACTGCCGTGCAGATCGCCCACCGAAGCGAACAGAGGAATCGCGCGGCTGTAGTACTCGGCTGCTTCCTCATGGAACTCACGGACCCGTTGGGCCCAGCCCAAGTAATAGTAGGCCCACGCCTGCTGCCGCGAGTCCTTCCCCCGTTCCGCCGCGGACAGCGCTTCCCGGGCCACGGGCAGGCTGTCCTCGGGACTGCCCTCGCAGACGATGAGGGTCCAGGCGTGGTAATTCAACTGTGTGGCGCGCAGGACGTCGTCGCCCAGGGCCTGAGCGCTGCGAGCGGCCAGGCTGAAAACCTCGGTCCAGTGTCCCCAGAAGATCCACTGGTCCGAGAACCAGTGCAGGGACTCCGCCACCTCCACCACCAACGCGTGCTCACCGGCGTCGGCCATGGCGCCCAGGGCGGCGAGCCAGTTGATGCCCTGGCTCTGCAACCACTGCCGGGCCAGGTCGGCGGAGGAGAGGTCGACCAGCCCGTGCCAGTCCACCGGTGGAGCCCCGTGGTCCGGCTCGAACCAGCGTCCGGCGACGATGGTCGTCTCCAGCAGCCAGCGGTAAAGATCCGTCCGGAGCTGCTCGACTCGCTCAGGGCCCTCCTCGGTCGCAAGACGGCCGCCGGCGTAGAGGCGGAGCAGGTCGTGCAGTCTGAAGCGGTCGCCGTGCGTTCCGAGCAGACCCGTTTCCACCAACTCGTCGAGGATGTCCTCGGCGCTCGGCAGATCCTGTCCCAGGAGTTGCGCGGCACAGGCCGACCCCGCATCGGGCCCCGGCACCAGGGACAGCCTCCGGAACAGCCGGGCCGCGTCGGGTGTCAGCTGCTGGTACGACAGGTCGAAGGCGACGGACACCTTCCTGTCTCCGGCGACCAGGGCCTCCAGACGGCGCCCGTCCACGGCGAGCCGGTCGGCGAGACGCTGCACCGACCATCCGGTCCGGGTCGCCAGCCAACTGCCGGCCATCCGGAGGGCCAGTGGAAGGTAACCACACTGCCGGGCCACCTGGCTCAGTGCCGAGGATTCACGCGCGGCCCGTTCCTCACCGATCATGCCGGCCAGGAAGGCGATGGCCTCGTCGGGAGCCAGCTCGCCCAGCCCGATCCGGTGCACGTTCCGCAGCCCGGTGAGCACCCTTCGGCTGGTCACCAGCACCATGGCGCGCCCGCGGGCCGGGAGCAGCTGCCGTACTTGGGCTTCATCACGTGCGTTGTCGAAGATCAGCAAGCAGCGCCGGTCGGCGAGGAGGTCCTGGTAAAGGGCGGCATGCCCGTGCGGTCCGGCCTTCATCAGGTCCGAGTCGGCGACATGGAACGCCTTGAGCACGCCCAGCATCAGTTCCGCAGGGGACGGAGGGCTCTCGTCCATGCCACGCAGGTCCAGCATCATCTGGCCATCGGGAAAGGACTTCGCCAGTTCCTGGGCCGCGTGCAGGACGAGCGCGGTCTTCCCCATACCGGGCGAACCGGACACGATCATCACCACCGGCCCGGGGCCACTGCTTGAAGGGGCAGTGGTACCCGCCCCGCCCCCCTTCAGCCCCGCTGCCAACGTGGTCAGCGAAACCAGCTCACCGCGGCGTCCGACGAAGTCGTCGACGTCTCTTGGGAACGTGCGGACCGACACGGGCGTCGGCTGGTCGACGCGTCCCGCACGTGCGGCCGCCAAGAGCCGGTCGCGCTGTTCCGCGTCCAGTCGCAGGCCGTCGGCCAGAGCAGCAACGGTGCGCCGCTGCGGGGCCGCCCGGCGCCCGCGTTCCAGGTCCCCGATGCCCCGGACGCTCACGCCCGACGCCTCGGCGAGGCCCTCCAAGGTCAGGAAGACGTTCAACCGCAGTTGTCGCAGCAGCGCTCCGAAGTCCTCTCCCCCGCCACCCACCGTGCCCGTTCCTCCCGTGCTCCACGCCGTGTCAGGCACTCGGGAGCGCATTGAAACAGGAGGTACTGATCCGACACATTCCGACATATGCCGCCAACACGGACCAAGGGTCCGTTGACAAGTGTAACCTCTGCCGTTATTGCGTAGCCCTGCCCTCACCACGTCGTGATCAGCGGTATACGCACGGAACTTGCACCTCAGTGCCCGGCGCCGAACCGCGTCAGGCTCGTGCCGCCGGCGGTCACCGTCCCGCTCGCCCCTCCGCAGGAAGAAACAGGGATGTCGGGACATCGCACTGGAACGACGACTGACACGAAGATCTTCGGCCGGATCACGGAGATGACCGGCGAAGAGAGACAACCGCGCGAGGAGCTCGCGGCCGGCAGCATCGACCGGACGACCGAGCACGGCCGTCCGACCCGCCTGGAGGCTGAACTCGACCAGTGCCGGCATCTTCTACAACAGCGCCGTGCGCATGTGGCGGCCGATGAGGACCCAAAGGAGGCCCGCGTGCGACCGATCGCGCAGGTGGAGCACTACCGGTCCTGAGGTCCGGTCGGGCTGTCCCCCGTGCTCGTGCGGGCGTCGAGGGACGCGATCAGCGCGGCGGCCTCCCGAGCGGCATCAGGGTCCGCGTAAGGCCCCAGAGAGACCAAGCGGCTCAGAGCCTCCCGCGCCTCCACCGTACGCCCCATGCCGAGCAGTAGTTCACCGAGTCGACGGAGGTATCGGCTCTCCAGCCCGATGTTGCCGACGCGTTCGCTGATGTCGACGGACTTTCGCAGATGGGCGACGGCTTCCTGAGTCCGGCCGAGACTCTCGCAGCTGCGCGCCAGCCCTGAGTAGCTGCCCGCCCGTGCGAAGTCCGCGGCATGCGGCTCGATGCGGTCGCCCGCCGTCTCCAGGAAGTCCAGCGCGCGGCGGTAGGCGCCGATGGCCTCTTCGCTGCGACCGGAGTCGGCGAGGATCAAGGCGACTCCGTGCAGGGCGGTGAGGCTTCCCTGCGGGTCCTGCGCGGTCTCGAAGAGATGCCCCGCCCGGCTCATGTGCTCGGCCGCCGTCTCGTACTCGGTGAGTTCGCGGTGCGCCCACCCCTGGTAGACGTACGCCCACGCCTGCTGGCAGGTGTCACCGGCCTGCCGGGCGAGAGCCAGGGCCCGCACCGAGTGGGTGAGGCTGTCGCGGTAACGCCCTTGGCACAGCAGCCTTGCCCAGGCGAGGTAATTGAGGTGGGTCGCCTGCAGGACCGGATCTCCGAGTACCTCCGCGCTGTCGGCGGCCATGCCGAAGACCTCGGGCCAGTACCCCCAGTAGATCCACTGGTCCGAGAACCAGTGCAGGGACTCGGCCACCTCCACCACCAACGCGTGCCTGCCCGACTGGCCGGCCGCGCGGAGTGCGGCCAGCCAGTTCGCGCCCTCGTCCTGGAGCCAGGCGCGGCCTCTGTCCGCGGAGGAGAGGTTGACGTCCCCGTTCGGGGTGCCGGGCGGGGTACCGGCCCCCGGCTCGAACCACCGGCCGGCCACGATCGCGGTCCGCAGCAGCCAGTCGCAGAGTGCGGCCCGTGCCTCGGCCTTGTCCTGCGCGTCCTCCTCGGCGTCCAGTTTGGCCTGCGCGTACAGCCGCAGCAGGTCATGCATCCGGTAACGGTCACGTTCGACACCCAGCAGACCCGCCTCCACCAGTTCCTCCAGGGTGTCCTCGGCGTCGAAGGAACTCTGGCCGCACAGCTGGGCGGCTCCGGCGGCGGAGACGTCGGAGCCGGGGACGAGGGCGAGTCGGCGGAACATGCGGGCGGCCGGGGTGCTGAGCTGGCGGTAGGACAGATCGAAGGCCGCGGAGACCTCCAGGTCCCTGGCCGCCAGCGTCCTCAAGCGCTCCTCGTCGGGCGCCAGCCGCTCCACGAGCCGGGCCACCGGCGCTGTCCTGTTCACGGCGAGCCAACTGCCGGCCAGGCGCAGGGCGAGTGGAAGGTGGCCGCAGTACTGAGCGATCTTGTCGAGTGCGGCGGTGTCGTCGGCCCGCTCGTCGCCCACCAGGGTCGACAGCAGCATCGTGGCCTCGCGTCTGTCGAGTCCGTCCAGGCCGAGACGGTGCACGCCTTCCAGGCCGGTCAGCATGCGCCGGCTGGTCACCACCACGATCCCTGTACCGGATCCGGGCAACAGGGGGCGCACCTGCGCCTCGTCCCGGGCATTGTCGAGGACGAGCGCGAACCGTCGCTGTGCGAGCGTCTGCCGGTACAGGTGGACATGCCCCTCCGGACCTGCTTTCGCCACTTCCCGATCGGCCACCCGCAGTGCGCGCAGTACCCCCAGCATCAATTCCGCGGGCGTCGGCGGCTCGGCATCGAGACCTCGCATGTCCACCACGATCTGGACGTCAGGGAAGTCTTCGGTGAGCCGACGGGCCGCCTGGAGCGCCAGCGTCGTCTTGCCCATACCCGGCGGTCCGGACACCGCCACGACCGCCGGCGGTCCGTCGGGGTCTGTCCTCGCTCCCCCGCCTCGCGGTGCCCGCCTGTCCGCGACCCGCCTCGCGAGCCCGGTCAGGTAGGCGAGTTCCCGTTCCCGGCCGACGAAGTCGAGATGACCGGGGGGCACGACCTGCACGCCGACCGGCGTGTACCCGTCGCTGCGCCCGGCTCGGGCCGTGCTCAGCAGGCGCCGCCGCTGCGGGGCGGCCAGCCGCAGACCATCGGCGAGCGCGTTCACCGTGCGCCGCTGCGGTGCCGTGCGCCGTCCGCGTTCGAGTTCCCCGATACCGCGCACACTGACGCCGGATGCCTCTGAAAGGCCTTCGATGGTCATCGATGCCGTCTGACGCAGCTCCCGGAGGAGTGCGCCGAAATCCGGCTCGTCCTGTGTCATTGCCTCTGAGCCCACGGCCGCCACAACTGAAGTAGGTCCCGCACCGACAGGTCGACCTGTCAGCGTACAGACGTCGGCACGGACACCTGAGTACGGGGTGGAGCGACCTGCTATGCGGCACCTGTGCCGGGTCGACATGGCGGTGGTCCTGCCGGAAGGGATCAGTCGCTGCGGCCCGTGAGCTGTGCCAGTCCGCTGTCGACATCGACATACGCGCTTTCCGTGCCAGGAGGCACCAGTACACCGGTGTCCGCCAGGAAGCGCGAGACTGTCGACGCCGGGAGCTCTATCAGGGCGGCACCGGCGCGGGAGCGCAGGACGACCCGCATGGTGTCCGGCAGGCAGCGGTGCCGGGGAAAGACCAGGACGTCCCCGATTCCGGCCGGCCGGCTCAGTCCTTCGGCAAGCAGGTCACGCGCGAACACCCAGACGACCGGCACCGCATCCGGCGCCCCCAGAAGAAGCCGAACCGCGTACGGATCTTCTCGGCCGTAATGGAGTCGCGCGGGCAAGGGAACCCGTCGGTCTTCCGAAACGCTGACGAGGGCCGGAACGTCACACACGATGGACACGTAGGGCTGACTCATCGGTTCTCCTCAAGGAACTGCAGAGTGTCTTCGGGTGCGACAGCTTAAAAAGCCATATGTGTAATGCCTTGCCGCTGAGCGCATGCGTCGTTGCTCTTCGAAGAACGCGTACCGGACACAATTCCGCCGCAGTGCGCTGTCGGTGTCCACATCGTGCGCTGAAGAGCAACGCGGCGGAGCACTCCCCGCCTAACGTGGCCGCGCCCGAACAATCTGAGGAGTGCCGTGGCCAAGCAGAGCATTGCCGAGCAGTACGTCGATCTTCTGGCCCGCGCGGGCGTACAGCGTGTGTACGGCGTGGTGGGTGACAGTCTGAATCCCGTGGTCGACGCCATCCGGCGGCACGACGCCCTGGACTGGATCCAGGTGCGGCACGAGGAGGTGGCCGCTTTCGCCGCCGGCGCCGAAGCACAGCTCACCGGTCGGCTGGCCGCCTGCGCGGGCTCCTGCGGTCCGGGCAACCTGCACCTGATCAACGGCCTGTTCGACGCGCACCGGTCGATGGCACCCGTGCTCGCCCTGGCCGCGCAGATACCGAGTGGCGAAATCGGCACCGGTTACTTCCAGGAGACCCACCCCGACCGCTTGTTCGAGGAGTGCAGCCACTACTCCGAGCTGATCTCGTCGCCCCGTCAGATGCCCCGGGTGGTGCAGACGGCGATCCAGCACGCGGTGGGGCGGCGGGGAGTGTCGGTGGTGGCACTCTCCGGGGACGTGGCGGACGAGGAGGCTCCGAGCGAGGGGACCGAACTGGCAATTCCGCTGGACCTGCCCGCCATCCGCCCGGCCGACCACGAGTTGTCCCGGCTGCGGGAGATGGTGGACGCGGCCGAGAAGGTGACCCTGTTCTGCGGACGCGGGGTGGCGGGCGCCCACGCCGAGGTGATGGCCTTCGCCGAGAAGATCAAGGCGCCGGTGGGCCATGCGCTGCGTGGCAAGGAGCACATCCAGTACGACAACCCGTACGACGTCGGCATGTCCGGTCTGTTGGGCTACGGTGCCGCTTACGAGGCGATGCACGAGGCCGACCTGCTGATCCTGCTGGGTACGGACTTCCCGTACTCGAACTTCCTGCCGCGGCACGTGAAGACCGTGCAGGTCGACGTGCAGCCCGAGCGGCTCGGCCGGCGCACCTCCCTGGACCTCGCGGTGTGGGGCGATGTGCGCGAGACACTCACATGCCTGACTCCCGTGGTGCGCGAGAAGCAGTCCCGGCGGTTCCTCGACCGCATGCTGCACCGGCACGTCCACGCGCTGGAGAAGGCAGTCGGTGCCTACACCCACGACGTCGAGAGGCTCTCTCCCATCCACCCCGAGCACCTGGCGTCGGTGCTGGATGAGGAGGCGGCGGACGACGCGGTGTTCACCGTGGACACCGGAATGTGCTGTGTCTGGGCGGCCCGCTACCTCACTCCGAACGGGCGTCGCCGCATCCTCGGCTCCTTTGTGCACGGCTCCATGGCCAACGCCCTGCCGCAGGCGATCGGTGCCCAGTTCCTCGACCGCGGGCGGCAGGTGGTGTCCCTCTCCGGCGACGGCGGTTTCTCCATGCTGATGGGGGACTTCCTGACCGCGGTGCAGTACGGCCTGCCGGTGAAGGTGGTCGTCTTCAACAACTCGTCCCTCGGCATGGTCGACCTGGAGATGATGGTCGACGGTCTGCCGCCGCACGGCACCGGATACCCGCACACCGACTATGCGGCGATCGCCACCGCTGCGGGCGCGCGCGGCATCCGCGTGGAGGCCGCGGCCGACGTGCGCGGCGCACTGCGCGAGGCGTTCGCACACGACGGACCGGTTCTGGTGGACGTGGTCACCGACCGCGACGCGCTCGCCATTCCGCCGAAGACGTCCGTCGAGCAGATCAGTGGCTTCGCCCTGTCCGCGAGCCGCACCGTCCTCGCCGGCGGAGTCGGCCGCATGATGCACCTGGCCCGCACCAACCTGCGCAACATCCCGCGGCCCTGAGCGCCGACGGTTGAGTCCGTCGCACGCAGTCACACCGTTTCTCCGCCATTGACGCGGCGTCCGCCCTGCCGGCGGACGCCGCGTTCGGCGTCCGCGACGCCACTTGCCCACCGTCCCTTTCTGCCTGCGATGTGCCTGGAACCGACATCGGTGAACTGATTGGCTGGTCAGGGCGGGGAACCGGGCCGCAGAGCCGCTGTCCGGCTCCCGTCGTGGCGCGTTGGGCGCGACGGGACTTCCGCACTTGCCCTGGGTGATGACCGTCGTCTCCACAAGGAGCCGATTGTCCGCCCGGTCTGTGCGCGCTGCGACTCCAGAGTCTCCGCCCGTGGCAATGGGTTGGAGAGGAGTGCCGGATGAGTCCGGTGTTGTTGACTTCGTTGGTACCCGATGAGAAGAGACTCGCTTACTGGCGCAACGCTGTGAACCGGGCGCTGGTTCCCATGACCGTCGTGCCGCGTGACGAGGGAACCTTCACGGGGAGGATTGCCACCGATCAGGTGGGAGCCCTGCGCGTGTCTGTCGTCGAAGCCGACGCACAGCGTGCCAAGCGGACGCAGGCACACATCGCGCGGACGCCGGTACCGCTTGTGGCGGTCGGTGTCCAGATGACGGGCCGGACGGTACTCGTCCAGGAAGGCCGCCAGGCCACGGCGGACCGGAACGACCTCTTCGTCTACGACACCTCTCGCCCGTACTTCCTCGACCAACCGGAGCGCTTCTCCACCCGCGTGGTACTCATCCCGCGCCGCATGCTGGACTTGCCGGACGAAATTCTCCACAGTGTCAGCGGCACCGTCATCGGCACGGGCAGCGGATGCGCCGCAGTGCTGAGACCCTTCCTCACCACCGTGACCGCATCCGCCCACGTCTACTCGCCGTCCGCCGCGGGCGGGCTCGTGAGCGGGTTCATCGACCTCTTCTCCACCTTGGTGGCGGAGCAGAGCAGGGTGCTGACGGCGGGCGCCGAGACCACACGGAAGCATCTCGTGCGACGCGTCCGCGAGTACATCGACCTGAATCTGGGTGATCCCGCCCTGTCGCCGGATGCGGTGGCGAAGGCACAGCACATCTCGGTGCGGTATCTCCACCGTCTCTTCGAGGACGAGGGCATCACGGTCGGCCGTCTGATCCAGCGCCGCCGACTTGAGGAATGTGCGCACGAACTGTCCCGTCGCAGCCGCACATCGCCCACCGTGTCAGCCATTGCCCAACGCTGGGGATTCGTCAATCCGACCCACTTCAGCCGGGTTTTCCGGGATGCCTACGGTCTCTCACCCCGCGCGTGGCGCACTGTGCGACTTCAGGCGCGTGACGATGTCCACCAGCAGGTCGGCGCGCTCACCCCGTGGTGAGCGACTCCGCTCAGCCCCATCGGTGTGACGTCGTGACGGGCACGTGGGAGGCGGTCGCGGGACCCTCGGCCTCGTCTCTGGTGCGCAAGGCTCACCCGGTGGAGCTGCTCGCGCGCGTCGAGGTGACGCCGAGCCGGTGGTGAGCGGTGCGTGGACCGGGTCTGGTCACGGCAGCTGGGCAGAGGTGTACTGCTCGGGGATTTCGTCGGTGTGTACCCGCGGTGTGCCGTCGGCAGCGTCGGCGAGTGAGGTGGGGTGGCTCGCGGAGACCGCACGACGAACGCGGCCAGGTCGGTCACGTCCGCGCTGTGGTGGGGCGGGTGCTCTCGGCGAGCCCGCCGCGGGAGGCGCCGGTGACACCGGACAGCAGTACTCCCATGGTGCCGTGGCCGGTGTCAGCGGACGCCGCGGGTGGGCCGGATGGTCAGGGCGGGGGCCGGCGAGTGCCCGGCGCCCACGGCCGGCAGCCGCGGGCGACCGACCGCAGCAGGACGGTGGCGATGAGGAGGACGCCGAACTTATCGGCGGCCCCGCCACGGCTGTCGGGCAGCACTTCGGTGACCAGCGCCGTGCCGACGGCGAAACGGAAGCCCCGGCCGAACCCACCGTGCGCCATGGCCGGCATGAGCAGGGGTATCGACGTGCCGAACGGACGCGCACCAGGGACGAATCCCTCAGCGGCCCGCCGTCACACCGGCGGTCCGCTCCCTCAGAAGTGCCACACCGCCCGCCGCGGCCAGCGCCACGGCAGCCGACACCACCATCGCCGTGTCCGCGCCCCGCGCGGTGCCTCCCGCCGACGCCGTGAGGGCGATCGTCGGGGCCGCGCCCCTTCGCGTACGGCGGAGCGCACTTCAGCGGGACGGGCGGAGAGATCAGCCGAGGCGGTCCGCCCAGTCGGTAGGCACCCGTCCCAAGGGTCCGGGAACGGGCTGATCGACCGGGTGGCTCTGGGGAGGGGCCAGCTGCGGACCCGACTCGTACAGGGTGGAGGTGTCGTAGTCCCAGAACCAGCTCTCCCCCGGTTCGAAACTCTGGATGATCGAGTGGCCACTCGTCCGGGCGTGCGCGGTGGCGTGCTTCGAAGGCGAGTCGTCACAGCAGCCGATATGTCCACAAGTGGCACAACGCCTCAGGTGGAACCACCACCCACCGGTGGCCTCGCACTCGCCGCAGCCGGTGCCACTGGGCGGGACGTCCGGATCGATACCGGTCGGGGTGCTCATCGGGTCTCCCTGTGTCGTCATTGAGGGAAGGGGCCGAGACCGCGGAGCCGACGTCAACGGGGCTCGTACCGAGAACCGGCCTCTTCACCGTGAACCTAGACGCGGTGCCGCCTTTGCGTTTTCCGGGAGCGCACCCGCCCATGTCCGTAAGCGCACGGTGACCGCAGGCCCATCCCGACAGGTCCCTCCTCAAAGATCGACCTGTCCCTCAGAGCACACTTGCCCGATCACTCTTCTGTTCTGCTGTGGCCCTATTGCACACTCTTGTCTCAATCAACTTCATCGGTGGGCGGTCCATGAGAACAGCACGGGAACACAGAAGTCGGCGATGGGGGCTGACGAGCCTCACGATCGTGGCGAGCGGTCTACTCGCCCTGCTGATCGGCGCCGGCTTCGCCGTCCTGCTGTGGGCGATCTCCGACGCAAACAGCTCCATCTCGGCCAGGCGCGCGTCTCGATCCGCTCTCGTCGAAGCCGGCACCATGGAAAAGCTCCTCATAGACATGGAGACAGGGCAACGTGGCTACATAATCACCAAGCGTGAGGAGTTCCTCGCCCCCTGGCACACGGCACGCGAAGCATTGCCCGAGGAGGCACAGCAGTTCACTGGGATGACGACCTCACGGGACCAGCGGCGTGCCGCCGAGCGCATCGCACAAGGAGTTGAGTCCTTCCTCTACGACTACTCGGTCCCTCTGGTCGACATGGCTCGTCGGGACGATCCTGCCGCGCTCGACTTGAAGCATGCCGCCGAGGGCAAGGAGCGCATGGACGCCCTACGGCTGCAGTTCGACCATTACGTGGCGGACGAGCGCACTCAGCTGGGGAAGCGGGAAGACGTCGCGAGAGCCAACAGCCATCAGGCGGTCGTTGCCGCCGCTCTCGGGCTTGCTGCGTCGATCGGGCTCATAGCCATTTTTACGGTGCTGCAGCACCGCGCCGTGGTGCGGCCCGTGCGCGGAGCGGCGGCGGCCGCGGAGAAGCTCGCGGATGGTGACCTTACTGCACGGGTGCCACCTAGCAGGGTGAAGGAAATCGGAACTCTGGGCACCTCCTTCAACAACATGGCCGCCTCGCTCCAAGGCAGCCGCCGACGCATCATGGAGAGCACCGCAGCCGTCCACCGGCGTACGGCCCGAGACCTGCATGACGGAGCGCAGCAGCGCCTGGTGAGCCTGATGATCGGGCTCCGGCTGGCACAAGAGATGCTTCCCGGCACGGAGAAGGCCGTATCCGATCTACTGGACGAGTCGATCGAGAACGCTCAGACGGCCGTCAACGAGCTGCGGGAATTGGCCACAGGGATATACCCGCTCGTGCTCACGGTGAAAGGCCTGGTAGCGGCAGTGAACGACCTGGCGCGCCGATGTCCGGTGCCTACGATCGTCGAGAGCACGGACGAACGCAGGATCTCTCCGACCATCGAGTCGAACGCGTACTTCGTGGTGGCCGAGGCCGTCACCAACGCGGTCAAACACTCCCAGGCATCTCGCATCGACGTCCATGTCGAGTTCAGCGACATGCTGCGGATCAGGGTGGCCGATGACGGCATCGGCGGCGTGGACAAGGCGACCGCCGGCAGTGGCATGACCGGACTGGCGGACCGAGTGGCGTCCTTCGACGGCGAGTTGGGCATCGTCTCCCCACCCGGCGGCGGCACCGTCATCCGGATACAGATTCCGATAGGCGACTGATTCATCGCCCTCGGGAGCAATCGGCGCAGGGGGCAAGAAGGGGAATGCGGCCATCAGCAGACCAGCCGATACCGTCACCGCGTTCACCAACTACCGGTCCGCAGGCCCAGCCAGAACACGGTGCTGGATCCGCCGTGCAGCAAGGCCGCAGTCAGTAGGGGGGCAGCCAGGCCCCCGGCAGACAGCAGCCAGCGAACCGTCGTCGACGCCCCGCCCCCGCGTGCGGCGAGCAGTTGCAGCACTCCCTGAGCGGCCGTACACCCCCCAGAGAGTGCTCCGGCGAGGGCCAGAGTCCGCATCCGAGCGACCATCAGCATGCCTCCTGCAGTCGCGGAAAGTAGTGAACCGGCCAGCGTGGCCGCCCGGGTGAGGGTGCCGCCGGGGCCGGCAACCGCCCGGATGCCGGGACGCTCTCAAAAGCCTCGGCGCTCGGTCCCGGATATATCCACCCGTGCCATGTCCGGTTCCTGTTCGCCAGCCACACGTGCGCGACGCGCCACGGTGCGTACCCGTCGAGTGGAAATTCCGTCGGCCCGTTCAGGCCGGCGGGCCCGAGGGTGCCGGGTATGGACCGGAGTCCCGGTCAGATCCCAGGCTCCAAGCCTCTGCCAAGGCCGACGTGAGGTCTGTCGTGTCTTCCCTCACGCTGCCTCGGGACTCCCGTCACTTCCGTAGGGTTTACCCCACAGCTGCCCTGTGGGCCGCCTCCCTGCATGTCTCTGGCGGCCTTTACAGCCGTCGACCACCGCCGTTACGCATCCTGTGTCCGGGGGGCGGAGGACGCGTCTGAAGGCCACGAGAGAGCCGCCGGTTCCGATCGGGACCGGCCTGGTGGTTGTGATGCTCGCGGCCCGTGGCCCGGCGCGAGAGCCGTCCCTGCCGCACGAACCACGGATCACCAATGGGGGCTGTCTTGTTCCGAGCGACTGGCATACCGACGACAGGCACCGCCGACCGAGGGCCCGGGACGATCTCACGTCCGCTTGGAACGCCTCCGCAGCAGCTCCTCAGGACGATACGGCGCCTCGTACACCGGCGCGAGGGCGGAGTGCTGTGGCTGGAGGGCCCCGCGGACTCCGGCAAGTCCCACTTGCTGACACTGGCGGCCGAGGAGGCGGGTGCAGCCGGGGCACTGATCCTGAACGGGCGGGGCGGTGATGGCCTGTCGCCACTGGCACCGCTGCTGGACGCCTTCGCGCCACTGTCCGTCTCCGGCGTCAACGACCCGGGATTCCCACTCCGATCGATGCGCTGGATCGATGACCGGCTGCGGGGATTCGCCCAAGTCCGGCCGCTCCTCGTTGTCCTTGACGATGTACAGCACTGCGACAGTCATTCCCTGCTCACCATACGCACACTCACCTCGCGTCTCCTCGACCTGCCGGTGCTATGGCTGCTCGCCGCACGGTCCCATCTGGACGTACCGGCCGCTTTGACGCTGCGACGCGATCTGATCGGGGAGCGAGCGGCCCGGCTTGAGCTGTCCCCCTGGGAATCCGAAGACGTACAGCTTCTCGTCCGGAACCTGCTGGGGCGACGGGCCGGGGAAGCCGAACCGTACCTGCCGTTTCTCGGCGGTCTGCCCGGCGCCGTCGTGCACCTGTGCTCCCTGCTCGCCGCCGAGTACGGCTTGAGTGGTGATCCCCGCACCGGACGCGACATGGTGACGGAAGCCGTCGTCACCCGTCGTATGGAGCAGTTGACACCGAGCGCGAGGGACCTCGTGCTGACGGCATCGGCCTTGGGCGCCGGTGTCGGTGTCAGGCATCTGTGCCAAATCCTCGGCCGCGACGAGACCTCACTCCTGCGGCCGCTGCGGGAGGTATTGGCTGCTGGACTCATGCGGGCGGAACAGGAGAGCCTCGCCTTCACGCATCCCCGTGTGCGCGACGCCGTCGCCGCCACGCTGCCCTCACCCGTACGGCTGTCCTTGCGCCGCCGCTCAGTCGACCTGCGGCTTTCGGACGGCACCTCCCCGATATTCCTGGCGACGGAGATGGCCGAGATCGCCGAGCCCGGTGACGAGCGCGCCCTGAGCGTCCTGGAGGACGCGGCCCGGGAAGTGGCGCCCACAGCACCGACCACAGCCGCGGCACATTTGCGTCGCGCGATGAGCCTGAGCCGAACCATGCCGTCCCGGCGGATGCGACTGGCCGCCCGACTGGTGCCGCTGTTGCGGGAGACCGGGGAGATCGACGAGGCACGCTCCCTCGCCTGTGACGTGCTCCAGGCACCGCCGGACGCTGCCACTCACGCCCAGGTGTGCCTGGAACTGGTCCGCCAAGGCTATGTGTTCCCGGTGCCCCAGACTGACGCCCACCTGCGCCGGGCATTCCATCACGACGACGTGCCGCCGCCGGTGAAGGACCAACTGCTGTTGGCGCTCATGTTGCGCCGCCTGTTGGCCGGCGAGGCCGAGGAGACGGTTCGAGCGGCGGAAGGGGGCCTGGCACACACTCCCAGCGCACACCCACTCAGTGACATGACTCAGCACACCTTGCGGTCGATGCACGCCGGCCGCCGCCAGCGATGGGCGGATGCTCTCAAGTGCAGTGAGGCCGTGCCGGCGAAAGCCACCGAACTGAATTCGACGGACGGCTCCGCCCTGCCAGAAGTGGTCGTGTCCATCGCCTGGCGTGCCGCGCTGCTGGCCTTGACGGGTGCCGGCCAGGCTGCCTCGGAGCTCATCGAGAGCGGTCTGGCGGACGCGGAGAGGAGCGGCCGGCTGACATACCTGCCCCTGTGGCGGACCGCGCGGGCCGGTCTGTTGCTGGACGCGGGCAGACCAGCCGACGCGGCACGCGAGCTGGCCGCGGTGATGTCCGGACCGCGGCCACCGGGTGCCTCCGCGGCCTATGAACCCGCCGTGGCGTGCACCAGGGCCCGGACCGCCCTCCACACCGGCGACGATGCCGAACTGGAGTCGTGCGCGGCCGTGGCGGACACCTACCTCGCACAGGACCATCCGCGACTACGGGGCGCTGGAGGGTGGATCGCGCTCCTGACTGCGGAATGTCGCAACCAGGTGCTGACACAGGACCAGCTCCGGGCCGCGGCCGCCCATCTGCGCCGCGGATTCCTGTACACCACGTGCTTCGACGCCGGGGACGTGATGCTGCTGGTGGCTGCTGCGATCGCCGCCGGACATCGAGAAGTGGCTGCCGAAGCTGTCGCATTCGCCGAGGAACGGGCCCAGAACAACCCCGGCCTGCCGCTCTTCACCGCCGCCGCCATTCACGCGCGGGGCCTTTTCGCCAACGATCCCGGACTGCTGCTCGATGCGGCGGAACGCCACGGCGATGTCCGTCCTCTGCTACAGGCTCGTGCCCTGGAGGATGCCGGGGACAACACCGCGGCGGTTGGCGGCGCCCTTCCCCACTACGAGAAGGCACTCTCGTTGTACGACGCCGGCGGGGCCGAGCGTGACAGGCGGCGGGTCCGCAGCAAACTGCGCGGGCTCGGCGCGCGGACGCTACCCGTCGCAGGCCCTGTGTGTTCCACCCCCGCGGACACGGAGTGGCGCGGATTGACCAGATCGGAGCTGGGCGTCGTGCGGTTGGTCGCATACGGTGCCACCAACCGGGAGGCGGCACAGCGACTGTTCGTCTCCCCGCACACCGTGAACACTCACTTGAGGCATGCCTTCGAGAAGCTGGGCGTGCACTCCCGAGCTCAGTTGGCCCGCCTGTACGCGCGCGAGGTCGACACGGAGGCCGCCACCGCGTGACACCAGGAGCCTCGCCCATCAGTACCTCGTCATGCAGGCGTGAGGGACCTGAAGGCTAGGATGCGGTCATGAGCCAACCACTTCGGGCAGTGCTCGGGGAAGACCAGCCAATCGTGCGTGTGGGCATCGCAGCCATTCTGCGCACTGCGGGCGTGGACGTGGTCGAGGCCGTCGACAACGCGGTGGATCTCGTGCGCGCCGCCGACGAGCACCTGCCCGACGTGGTGATCACCGACATCCGCATGCCACCGGCACTGGAAGCGGACGGTCTGGACGCAGTGCGCAAGATCCGTGCCGCGCGGCCGGAGACCGCGGTCATCGTCCTTTCCCAGTTTCTCGACGCGTCCTACGCTCTTGACCTGGTCGGGGACGATCCGAGTGGTGTGGGATACCTGCTCAAGGAGAAGGTGGCCAGCCCACAGCTCCTCATCGACGCCGTCCAACGGGTTGTGGCCCGGGACTCCGCACTCGACCCGGACGTCATCTCGGCGCTGTTGGGGCGCAAACGTCCCGAGGACCCGCTGGCCGGTCTGACGCCGAAGGAGCATCAGGTCTTGGCGTTGATGGCCGAGGGCCACTCCAACACGGGCATCTCCGAGCAGCTCTTCGTGAGCGTCGCGGCCGTGGAGCGGCACATCACGGGCATCTTCATGAAACTCGGGCTCAGCCAGGCGACGTCCGGCCGGCACCGCCGGGTGCTGGCGGTATTGCGCTATCTCGGACAGTAGTGGCGGCCGACGGACAGCCCGGTCAGGGCCGGGTGGCGGCGAACAAGGCCCGCAGATCGGCGTCGAACAGTTTGTCCTTGGCCACGAAACGCTCGATGCCCGCGTACTCCAGCTCCTTCTGCGACCAGAACGACTCGTCGGTAGAGGTGAGCACGATCCGTGGTGGGTCGTCTTCCTCGGCTACCTGACGGGCCACGCTCAGACCATCCAGATCGGGCAGGTGCAAGTCGAGCAGCAGCCCATGGGGGCGGTGTGCCCGCACCGCAGCCAGGCACTCGGCGCCGTCCCCGGACTCCGCCACTACACGCAGTCCCCGTGCCGTCAGCAGCATCGTGGCAATGCGGCGGAACTCGGGGTCGTCGTCCACGACGACGATGTTGATGTACATGCTTCCAGCATGCACACCGGTTTCATGTGCGGGCCATAGGGGA
The DNA here is from genome assembly GCF_030816965.1 of Streptomyces canus. Classification (NCBI taxonomy): domain Bacteria; kingdom Bacillati; phylum Actinomycetota; class Actinomycetes; order Kitasatosporales; family Streptomycetaceae; genus Streptomyces; species Streptomyces canus. Next base: position 10,299,657 of record NZ_JAUSYQ010000002.1, on the reverse strand, counting down.
AACCCTACGGTCCGTATTCCACTCGTGCAGGGCTGTTTGTTCACCGCCGATGGGCCCCGAAGCCGTGTTCGCGCGAGCGGAAGTCTTTGGACAGAACGCACGGCGGCCCGGTCGACGCCGACCGACATACTTCAGCGGCGAGACCGGACTTCGGGAAAAGGCGACGGCGCTGTGCCGTTCGCGCGCCTGCACCAGGGCGATGCTCTGTCACGGCATTGTATGTGGCCCGCGCCGGACGCGAGGGCGCGCAGAGGTTCGGTGCCACCACGGAGATGCCGTGAAACTGCGTCTCCGTGGTGACACCGGGCCAACTACCAGCCGCCGGAGAGGTCGGGACGAACGGTGCGACCGGGGTGAAGACCATGCCTGTGCGACGTGTGACGAGGGACCAGAGCCAACGTCAGCCGGTGGCGAGTGCGGTGCGCAGGACGGTGGTGGCCTGGGTGATTGCGGCCTGGGCGGCATGGGTCTCGCGCAGGGCGTTGAGCATGACGAAGTCGTGGATGATGGCCTGGTAACGGACGGCCGTGACCGGCACACCGGCTTCCCGCAGCTTGTTGGCGTACGCCTCTCCCTCGTCGCGCAGGACGTCGGCCTCTCCGGTGATGACCAACGCCGGGGGCAGACCGGTGAGCTGCTCGGTGGTGGCGCGCAGCGGCGAGGCGGTGATCTCGGCGCGCTGGGCGGGGTCGGTCGTGTATTGGTCCCAGAACCACTGCATGCCGTCGCGGCGCAGGAAGTAGCCCTCGGCGAACTGGTGGTAGGACGGCGTGTCGAAGTTCGCGTCGGTCACCGGGTAGAAGAGGACCTGCTGGACCAGGGGGACGTCGCCGCGCTCCTTGGCCATCAGGGTGAGGGCGGCGCTCATGTTGCCGCCGACGGAGTCGCCGGCAACGGCGAGACGAGCGCCGTCCAGGTCCTTGGTGGCGCCGTCGGTGACGATCCACTGGGCGACGGCATAGTTCTGCTCGATGGCCACCGGGTAGCGGGCCTCGGGGGACAGGTCGTACTCGGGGAAGACGACGGCCGCGCCGGTGCCGACGGCGAGTTCGCGCACCAGGCGGTCGTGGGTGTGGGCGTTGCCGAAGACCCAGCCGGCGCCGTGGATGTAGAGGATCACTGGCAGGGTGCCCGCGGTCCCGGCGGGCTTGACTATCCGGGCCCGCACCGAACCGGTCGGGCCACCCGTGACGGTGATCCACTCCTCATCGATGGCCGGCTTGTCGATCTCGCCGGACTGCACCTCGTCCACCGTCTTACGGCCCTCGACGGGGCCGAGGTCGGACAGGTAGGGCGGATGGGCGGTCGCCTCGGCGAAGGCGGCCGCAGCCGGCTCCAGGACCGGCTGGACCGGCTCGTACGTGAACGACGACATGTGGACTCCTGAACCTCGTGTTGCGTGTCGGTACTCTCCAACGGGACGGCCCGTCGCCCGGATCCGGGGATCCGCCGGGCCCTCCTCGGCCACACTAGGGCCGCGAAGACAGCGGCCTTTGCGCATCTGCGCACCGACTCTGATCTCACTGTGCACGGCAACGCGCGGTGTGCTGCCGGGCGGCAGCGCCGTCGAGAGCGCCGTTGTGGATCAGCCCATGCCGGCGGCGTTCACATCCGGCATCGCGGTCTGCCGGCTTGTCCGCCTCACAGTTCTCGGCAGGCAGGGTGTCCGGCCCGTTCGCGTCGGCCCGAGGTGGGTGACGGGCGGGTGTGCAGGCACTGGACCGTGCTGGGGAACAGCCGTGCGCGATGCGGGGCCGTGCCCGGGCCATGCCTTCGTCTCGGCACCGGCACGTTCGGACACAGCAGACGGCCTTATGACCCAGCAGCGGTTGCCCGACGGGGCGGCCCTCGTCCGTCTCCCCCGCCGGACTCGTCGCGCGGGTCATGTCCGGCGCCGGCTCCTGCGCCTGGCCGGTACCGGGCCGCCACGCTTGATCTCCGCGGCCTCCTCGGAGGTGACGCCGGGCCGCTGACCACCGTCGACTTCGGCCTTGCGGACCCACGTCCGCACCGTCGCTGCGGCGCCGATGCCCAGCTTGGCTGCGACCGCCTTCATCGCGGCCCACCCGGTCGGGTAGTTCGGGCGGATCTCCGCAACCATGCGCACTGCACGCTCACGAAGCTCAGCAGGATGGGGGGACGGACGTGCCATGACTCGATCCCCTCAGGGAATCGAGCCTCCAGGCCCGGAGCGGTTCACCCGGTTCGGGTACACCGCGCCCATCGGCACCACCGACGACGGACGCTTCCGCCGCCTCACCGTCCACCTCCCCCCGCAATACGCACAACGCCTCTTCGACGCCCGCACCACAGGCGCCAGCGACCAGCAAATGCGCCAGATCATCGCCGAAGGCTTCAAAGAGATCTCCTTCCAAGACAGCAGAAACCGCGCTCTGGGACTCTCCGACGTCACCCTCAACGACATCGACTACCTCGACCTCGACCTCGACCTCGACTACTGAACCTCCACCTGCATCCGGGCAGCAGCTCGACGGATCTGAGCCGAAGCACGATAGTTGCCACAAAGGCAGGCTTGTTGTCACCGAGGTCAGCAGCGCGCGTGGAAAGACGGAAATTTCGTCCGGTCAGGGTGTGGGCGAGGCGTCGGTAAGCGACATCCACTGCCGGACGGTCTCCTGGTGGGAACCGATCGCCGTGCTTGCGGCCACTGCCTCCGCGTCTACGCCGGAGCTCGGCGTTCCTGCGCGGGTCAATAGGACGAGCGGCCACTCAGGGCCCGCTCCGGTCGGCGCTCCGTCGAAGGCGATCCAGTCCCAGGGCCCCACGAATTGCCAGGCTCGCCTGGCTGCGTCGGCGACCTCATCGCCGGGCAGGAGAGCAGCGTACGGCCGCATCAACAGCTCAAAAGCGAAGGGGATCCCGTCACCAGGGTGAAGGGTGTAGCCCCTGCCGTCGAGATGGCTCTCGTCCGTGAATTCGCGGTAGGACAGGCCGCGGCGCAGCACAGCCACGGTGAGGTGCGGGCGCGGTAGCCAGCCCGTCTCCATCGGCGGATCGTGATGGTCGACGCCCGTCACGTGTACCACCGTCGGTGGTACTCCGACCCGGCAGACGTTTCCCGGCTCCAGTTGCTCGGGCGGCGGGTCAGTTCGAAACAGCTCCGCCTTTACTTCAGGCCCGACGCGCCCACCGCAGTTCACGCCCAGGGCGACGACCCCGTTCCAGTGCACGAACTCGCTGTCGGCGTCGATGTCCCACCACGGCCATCGCACCGACACGTGGTCCCACGTCACAGCCTGCTCGACTCTGGCCGGCGTGAATGGACAGACGACCGACAGCACGTCACCGACCCGGAAATCCCCCGCATCCATCATGAGGCCAGGCTAGAGGGGGCCTTCGGGATCCATGGGGCCCTAGCGGGCACAGCGAACCGCTCGGACCTGCCCTGCCGGCCATCTACAACGCTCCTGCGAGCCAACTGGACGCTCAGTCGGCGAGCCTGAGCGGCAGGCGGTGACAGCAACCGTGCCTCCCTGGCTGACGGTGACAAGTAGCGTGCCGACCTGATGACACCTGCGGTGCCTCATCGCCACAAACTCGCACGTCTGCAGGAGCTGCGGGTGACATCTACCGTGCTTCGGCACACGTTGTGACGGAGCGCTTCAGTTGGCGGGTGAGCAGTTGAGTTGGCGGGGCTGAGCGTTTCATCCGGCGAGCTGAGCCATGACAGCTGGGGTACGAGATCCGACATCACGGCCAGCGGCAGCGACGGGTTGGCGAGCCCCCATCGCTTCGAGGCCAAGTGCGTGGCCCCGGCCCGCAACGTGCCGGTCGGCTGCTGGCCCCAGTCCCGCTACCGTCAGACCGCGCCGTCGGGGGCAGCTCTTGGCGCCGGCCTCGGATCCGAGGCGTTCACCCCTCTCACCTGGCGGCACGGATCGAGAGGGGTGTTACGGTCCCGCTTCGCCGCGGTACGCGTACGGCCCGCCGACAAGGCGGTCGAGCGTCCCGATCAAGGCCGCGCCTCGGTCGGACAGCGCGCAGGCGTCCCCCGGGAGGCGTCACCGCATCCAGTGACCGTCGGTGCTCCATCCCAGGAAACGCCTGCTGCGGCAGGCGTCCGCCGTTCCGTCACCGCCGAAGGTGCCGCCCTCGGCGACCAGGGCCAGGCCCGCGAGGGCCGGGGCCAGACGGGGCTCGACGTGGCTGGGGTGCCGGGCCGTCTCCGCGCCCAGGCCCACGATGAAACGTCGCTGCTCCTCGGGCGGGCACAGGGACAGGAAGAACACCATCTGGCGCCACGCGTACGCGGCATCCTTGATGGTGCTCAAGGGGCGCGGGTTGTGGTGGACACGAGCGGTCAGCCGGCACACGGTGACGAATGAGCGGCGCGCCAGGTCGGCCCAGCCGGGCCGTGGAGCGATGCCCACCCGGTGGACCAGCGTGGCCAGGTTGTGCGTGGTGAGGATCTGCGCCTGCTCGATCACCGTGCCGTTCGCGGCGACCGACCAGGAGCCCGGCGTCGTCCCGGCTCGCCCGGTGGCCAGCCGCGCGAACCCGGGAGAGGTCGGGGCACGACGTGAACGGGCCGGGGCCGTGCCGGTTTCGGCGATCGCCAGATCGCGGATCTCCGCGTAGTCGATGCCGTAGTACCGCTCGTACAGCGTGCCGCCCAGCAGGTCACCGGCGATCCGCGCCGCCGTCAGGAACTTCCGGCTGAACTCTCCCATGAAGATGTCGGCGGCCAGCTCCTCCACGAACGGAACGCCCAGGGCGCACTGCCGTTCCAGCACGCTGAGCTCGCGGACCAGCGGGTTGGGCAGGATGGTGCCCGGAAACGCCTGCACGGCCAGTTCGCCCAGCTGTCGCAGCACGGTAAGTGCGCCTTCGCCGTCCGACGTGCCCGATACCGCGGACCGCCGGCCGGACACCGCCCGCACCCAAGGCAGCTCCTCGATACGCACCTGCCGCTCCAGGTTGAGCAGCAGCAGGGAGCGGCGGTTGCGGAACGCCCGGTAGTGGGCGGCCATCAACGCCCGCAGCGTTTCGTCGCCGTACGCCCGCGCGGTGGCAGCGGCGACCAACTGCGGTACCAGCTCGGCCAGAACCTCGGCGGAGGGGACGACACCCCGTTCCACGAGGGTGCCGAGCGGAGCGCTCAGTGCGGACACGACCACTTGACCGATGGCGGGCGGCAGGACGGCCCCGACGGGCAGCCCTGCCGCCCGGCTCTCCTCCTCGTTCACCGGGCGAAGCAGCGGATCCACATCCGGGATGCCCGCCTGCTGGGGAAGGGCGGCGAGTCGGCGCAGCACGAGCTGGGCCAGGGCGTGGTGGGAGGGCAGCTCCGCCTGCGCGGCCTGGCTGCGGCGGAGGGCCGTATGGCCGGGCGAGCCGGGCAGGCCGCGCCGCCGCACCATGGACTGCACCGCGTGCCGCAACAGGCCGAGCCGACGCGCGTCCAGCAGCCGTCCGGCGACGACCTCCTCCAGCGCACCTCGCAGAATGCCCAGGTTCTCCTTGGGGTTGCGGTGCTTGGTGCAGAGCGTGTGCTCCGCGGCGAGCAACCGGTAGCGGCCGAGCAGGACCTCGGCCTGCGCCAGCCAATCGGGGTCCGGGGCGTGTGCCAGGACCCGGCCTTCCTCGGCCGTCCGCAACCAGTGTGCGAGGAGGTCATCTCCGAACGGCTGCCAGACGGTGAGTGCTTCTCGCTGGGTCTCGACGGCCGTGTTCGGTCGTCGTCGCTCCAGGGTGACGACCGCGTCCAGGACGGTGCGCCGGTGGACGGCCGTGCCGGTTTCCGGGGCGGGGCGGTCCGTCGCACGGGGCAGGAAGCGCAGCCGGTCGGCGAACGGTTCCAGTTCCGCCAGGAGGTCCAGCGCCGCGTCCGTCTCCCCGTGCCGCACCAGCCAGGCCATGGTGAGCAGTGCCGCCTCCTCGGGCACGTCGATCCGGTAGCGGCCGCCGTCCAACAGTGCCCACAACCACGTGAGTCCGGGCTCGGTGAGGCAGTGGGCGAAGATCGCACGGCGCTCTGCGGGCACCCCGAAACTCCGGGCCGTCTCGGTCTCGTACGGCTGGAGCGGGCCGGCCGCGCTCGCGGTCCCGGTGGCGAAGCCGCCGCGCAGCACCTCGGGGGTGACCCAGGCCGGGAGCCCCGCGACCGGGGTCCGCGAACCGATCGTGAGCCGGCCCGCGGCCATCCCTGCGAGGACCTCCCGCCAGCGCTGCCCGCGCACCTCGGCGCGGCGCCGGGTGTCGGGGTCCTCATGGGTTAGCGCGGTCATGAACGCCTTGGCCAGCCGGCCTGCGGCATACGAGGGCGTCGCGGTGAGAGGCTGCTGCTCAGCGTTGTCGTTCATAAGCCGACGTGGCAGGTTCTGCCCCTGCGCCCTCCGGGTCCAGAGCCCGGTGCTCTCCTGCTGAGCTACACGCCGATGAGCTCCGAAATTAGCGCGGGGACGGGCAGGGCTCAACCGGATTTCGGTCCATCGGGCGAGGCAGCCGGGACGGCCCTGAATACCCTGGGTGCTCGACGAGGGACACGTGCCGGCGACCGAGCAGGGGATCATGAGCAGCGAACTCACCTACGGGCCACCAGAACTTCCCGAGGACCGCCCCGGCGGTTACGGCGCATCACCCGCCGCCGAGTTGCCGGACGTCCTGCTCGTCGTGGCGACGATGACGGCAACGCCGTTCCTGCAGGCGATCTCCACCTACTTCGGGAACGCTCTGGCCAAAGGGATGGGTTCCGGGACGCGCGACATCATGCACCGGTTCATCCGTCGGCAGGCGCGAGCGAGTCTCGACGAGCCGTCCGACGTCGTGGATCTCATCCACCTGCGGACCGAGGACGGGTGGCTGGTCGAGATGAAGGTGACCGTCGAACCGGAGGCCCTCGCTCAGCTTCCTGAGCTGTGCGCCGCGGAGGCACCGCTCGGCAGGTCCGATCGGCGCCCCGGCACGGCGGCGACGATCCGCTGGGACCACGACGGCTACTGGATCGCGGCGACGGTACGTGAGGACGGCCACCATGTCGCCTTCACCTGGGATCCAGAGGCGAAGCAATGGCGCGAGCGCACGTACCGCCGCTCCCTTCCCGTCACCTAGGACGCGATCTCCGGGCAAGCGGCTGCGGTCGGCTTGCGACGGTCCCGGTGAGCTCGGTGAGATACGTCCATGGACAGTGCGACAGACGATGTGGATCAGGTGATCGCGGGTGAATTGCGGCTCATGGATCCACGTGTCCGCGCCTCGCGGGAGCTTGCCGGGCGTTTCCTCGACCCGCAGTTCGTGGAGGTCGGTGGATCCGGGCGCCGGTGGACGTACGAGACCATGCTCGCCGAACTGCCCGACGATACGGGTAGTTCGCCTGCCGGCCGCCGGTTCGAGCCTTCGGACGTCTCGGGCGTGCTGCTGGCCCCGGGGTTGGTCCATCTGACGTTCCAGACCGTCCTCCGCGAGCGCAGGACCAGGCACAGTTCGATCTGGCGCAAGGGTGACGGGGCCGTGGGGTGGCGGATGTACTACCACGAGGCGACGACTGTGCCTCCCGGCCTCCGGACCTGACGGGCAGACTGCGCTCATGCAGCTGCCCGCCGAAGCCGTTACCGCCACCGTGCTGATCGAGGTCGTACGGATCTCCGCCCTTCCCGCCCGGCGGGACGTCCCGTACCCCGGCACGGCGGTTGCTCACTGGGCCGGGAGCGAGGCCGACGCCGCCCTGGCCTTGATCGAGAGCCTGCCCGGCAGTGAACAGCACCGCTGCGGCTTCTCGCCGGGCTGGAGCGTCCGGGCATACGACGACTCTCTCGATCTGGCGCTGTTCGAGGCGGCGTTCTGCTTCACCTGCCACGAGGTCCGCATGCAGGGAACGGCGGTGCCGCCCGCTCTGGCCACGCAGTTCTTCGACCCGGGCGCCCTGCCGGCCCGGACCCTGCTGGCTCTCTTCCGCAAGGAAACTCCGTAGCCGACCGGCTGGATGAGCGTCTGCCGCGCCCTCCATGGACGCCTCCGCGCCGACAGAGGCCCAGGACGGCACGATGAAGGCATTCTCACTCTCTCCAGGGAGCCCGACCATCAGGAACAGGGTGGCGACACGCGGGTCCTGCATGACGACGGGCCTGGCCACATACGGGCACGGGAAGGGGTATTCGTCCTGTGAATCGAAACGCTGCGGCTGAGACATTGCTCCCCTGATCAGGCAGGACGGCCCGACAGCACGAAGCGAGTGACTGCCGGCAGGACACTGACCCGGCGATACGTCGTGGCACCGGCCCCGACAAGGGGCAGCCATGAGGCCGGTGACCTCGGTGGGGTTGCGGACCGAAAGGCGGGCCGGTCTCGGTCCTAGCGGTCGGCCGTCGGGTGCCACTCGCGGCGGAGGAGGCCGAAGACCCAGGAGTCGGAGACGTCGCCGTTGACGACGCAGTCCTCGCGGAGGGTGCCTTCGCGGACGAACCCGAGCTTCTCCAGGACCCGGGCGGACGCCACATTGCGGGTGTCGGTCTCAGCCTGGACGCGGTTCAGGTCCAGGGTGTCGAACGCCCACCGCAGGACGGCGTACGCGGTCTCCGTTGCGTAGCCGTGGCCCCACGCGGCGGCGTCGAAGACGTAGCCCAGGGAAGCGCTGCGGAAGTCCGGGTTCCAGCTGGTCAGGCCGCACCAGCCGATAAACGCGCCGTCGGAGACGCGGTCGACGGCCACCCGCGCTCCCGTGCCTTCCTCCTCGATCGTCCGGCAGGTCGCGATGAAGCGCTGGGCGCGGGCCGGTTCGGTCCACGGCGGGGAGTCCCAGTAGCGCAGCACGTTGGCGCTGCTGTGCAGTGTGTATAGCGACGTCGCGTCGGCGTCGGTGAACGGCCGCAGTCGCAGGCGAGCGGTGTGCAGCTCGGGGGTGGGCAAGGTCATGCGGAGCATCCTGCCGCGTCACGTGCGCCTCCGACCATCCGTTTATCCGGCCGGTTGGGGCGGTACGTCCGCGGTCACACCGGACGCGCCGTAGAGGGCCGCGAGGCCTGTACTGGGAGAGGCCGGAGAAGTCCGTGCGGTGTGGGGCCGAGGACTCGATGCAGGTGGCGAAGACGGAGAGGGTGCGGTGCTTGTTGTCCACCACCTCGATGATGCGGGCGAGTTGGCAGGACCCGTGGTAGACCTCCTGCCCCAGCGGCCCTCGTCCCGCTCCACCTCCCCCGGCAAAGGCCCCGGGGCGGCTGCACCCGCAGTGTCCAGCACTACGGCGTCGCAGCACCGGTTCTCTGGTAGGGGGCGATTACAGGTCCAGGGCGGCGCGCAACGCCTGGTCGACGCGGGCCATCGCGGCAGGGTCGACCTCACCGAGGAGCTTCGCGCCGTCGAAGCGGGTCACCCGCAGCTGCTGAAGGTTGACGGCGACCGCGGTGCACGGGATCGGGTCTCCGATCACGACCGACATGGCCGTGTCGGGATAGCGGCCGGAGGGATGCAGCACGATCCCGACCACCGCACCGTAGGCCTCTTCCAAGCCGGTCAGGGAGACGATCAGGACCTTGCGCCCGTCGCCGAGGGTCCAGATCTCTCCTCGTCTCACAGAGTGTCTCCCTCGCCCGCCAAGTCGTCGCCGAGACCCAGCGCGGCAAGCTGGTGCGCGGCGTCGAGAGTGGCGGCACGGCGAGCAGCGCGCACAACGTACTGGTTCACGCTCAGGCCGGCCTCCAGGGCAGCCGCCTTGATCGAGGGAGCCAGCTCATCGGGGATCCGCAGGGTCATTGTGGTGACAGACATGACCTCAGACTAGCCACCATTTCACGGTGGCGTAAACCAGTAGCATCAAGCGGCCGGAGCCGGGAGCCGTAGCGGTATCAGGGGTATCCGCACATGGTGGCGCGGCGGTCACGGCAGGTACACACACCGATGGCCCAACTTCTGAAGGACGGATGGAAACGGGATGATCTCAAACCCGCGCGTACACACACGAAGATGGGCGTCAAAGCATCCGGTCTGCACTGGATTGATCTTCGGGGCACTGTTCTATCTCGCTAACCGCCTTCGGTGAGCGGCGACGTGAACGCAAAGCGAAGCGGATCCGCAAATGGCGGTCACCCGCGAGTAGAAAAGCCCACCTCCCACCTCCCACATCCCACGCTATCGAACGAGAATTCGAATGTCTTGTGACAAGGAAGGTTGACCAGCGTCAGTGAAGTTTGAGTAGTGGTGGTTGATCACGCCCAGATGCCATCGCCGAGGTGACCAGCCTGCTCGCGCCAGGTGACGCCCGCCAGTGACGGCGCCGCGGGCGCCCGCCACAGACCGCAGCGGCCAGGTAGAGCCGGCCCGCCACGGTCACCACGCCGATGCCTGGTCCGGCCTGCTGGGCCGGACCAGGCATCGGCGGATACAGGAGGGGTAGCTGGGTCACGCCTCTGCGACGTGGAGCAGCCGGCTGACGGGGATGTCGTCCTCGGTGTCGCTCGCGCTCTTCTTGACGCGGCCGATGGCGATCTTCTGCGTACTCGTCGGGAGCTTCGCGCCGTGGTGGACCCGGCCGCCTGCCTGCGTGACGTCCAGGTCCACGGCGGCGCTAGTTGGAGCCGTCGTGCCAGTTCACCTTGATCCGTGCATCTGCCCAGGCGGAGGCGAAGCTGATCCACATGCCACCCGATCAGTCGGCCTGGTTGGCTGCCGGGACGGCCAGGACGATGCCGTACCTGTAGTGGATGAGCCCGCCGCTCTCGGTGAACGCGAAGCCGGGGGGAATCTCGCCAGTCTGGAAATCCGCTCGCCTGTTCCCAGTCCTACCTGCCACTGCCCGACTCGTCCTGTACGCCCGGCTCGTGCAACCCCGACGTCACCCAGTCGACCATCGCCAGCACCATCTGCGTGTCCGGCTGGACCGGCACCGTCCAGCCCCCACCTCCTACACCAACCCCCTCAAGGCACAGGGCATCATCGACTACGGGTACACCGGCACCACCATGTCGGACTACGAGGGGACCACCTCGTGCCGCTGGAACTCGGCGGTGCACCCCACGACCCCGGCAACCTGTGGCCCGAACCGCACTACGGCACCAAGACCGCCTCTACCAAGGACGGCACCGAGACCAAACTGAAGAACGCCGTCTGCAACGGCACCATCACGCTCTCCGCCACCCGCAGCGCCATCAAATACAACTGGACCACCGCACTCCAGGTCACCGGAATCGGCTGACCTCCAGCCAGGTCCTGGACCCCACCGGGTGATCGCGATCCCAAGGGATCGGCTGGCCGTATCTCTCCTCGGTGGAGTCAGAACTGACCTACCGAGTGGAGTCACTGATGAGGATGGTCGCCAGCGCCGCGGCGACACCGCTTGCGAAGTCGCCGTACTGCTGCGGCCGTGCAACCTGCCACGGTCCTCGGGCGTGACGAGTTGGTGAGGGCACAACCCCTCGAATCAGTGATGTGGAGGGGGCAATGCGCGATGCACGCGACTTCGACGATTTCTACTCCGGCCATGTGCGTCGGCTGACCAGCCAGATGTACGCGATGACCGGCAGTATCCCCGAGGCCGAGGACCTGGTGCAGGAGGCCTTCGCCCGGGCCTGGCAGAACTGGGAGAAAGTATCGGGCTACGCGGACCCGGAGGCCTGGGTGCGTTCGGTGGCCTGCCGTATCCGGGTGAGCGTCTGGCGCAAGGCGGTCAACCGGATCACGGCCCACCGCCGACACGGCGTACCCGACAAGGTTCCTGCTGTCAGCCCTGACTATGTAGCCATCGTCGCGGCGTTGCGGCGCATCCCCTACGAGCAACGGCGGGCGATCGTGCTGCATCACCTGGTCGGGTTGTCCGTCGAGGAGACCGCACGGGAAACCGAAGTCGCGCCGGGAACGGTCAAGGCCCGGCTGTCGCGCGGGCGCCAATCGATGGCGCTCCATCTGTCCGACATCGCGGGCGACAGCCCGGGCGGTGCCGCCCGCCCGCCCGGTCTGCGGCCGGCTATCTCGGCACCCGGCATCGTTCCCGCTGTCGCGACCGACGTCCTCGGCCCCGCCGACCAGGAGGTGCACCACCATGACTGAGGACTTCGAGGCCATCCTCCAGGCAGGGTCTCAGGAACTCGCCGCGCAAACCAGCGCCCGGCCTGCCGCAGTGGTCCGCTCTCGCGGCGACGAGCTGCGGCGCCGTCACCGGATGGCCACCGCCGCACTGGCCGTCGCCCTGGTGGCTGCGGTGGGCGGCGGTGCCTTCGCCGTCACCGGCCATTCCCGCCAGGCCGCTGCGCCCGAGGCGGTCGTGAGCCCGACCACGCCGGCCACGTCCACGGACGAGCCGACCGTGACTCCGAAGACCCCCAGCGCGGCGCCGGACAACCCAGCGGCCACCCCCCCGTCGACCCCTTCACCACCGTGCCGTTCCTTGGTGGTGCCACAAGAGATCAAGGACGCGGTCACCCAGGCGTACCAGCGATCGCAGCCGGAGCTGGTGCACATCGCCCCGGTCAGGGGCACCTTTTACTACGGCGAGTGCGACGGCGTCCTCTACGCGGGAACCGCCTTCACACCGACGGCCGACGCCACCGAAAACGAGCTGGTCCAGCTCCAGGACGAGGGGGGCGCGGAGAAGTACTTCACCAAGGACAAGGCCACGGGCAGCACATGGACCTTTGTGGACAGTGACGGGTTCCCACGCGATCCCCGTGGCTGCGCCGCCATCCACGAGATCCCGGCACGGCTGGCCGCACTCTGGGGTGACTGCCTTGCCCGGCCCTGACCCCCAGACGGCGCCATGCCCGGGACACGACAGTGAGCGAAGGGGCTGCGGGATGTCCGCGACCCGAACAAGCGGCCCGTCAGGGGATCTGCACGAACTCCTCCGCGACACGGCGAGTACCTGTTTCTCAGTCGACCCCCCTCTGGACGAGGCCGTGTACGGGCGTTTGAAGACGGCTGCTGAGAAGCATCCATCCACCGTTGGGACGCGCGTTGGCAGGAAGCGGTGGGGGGAATGGCCAGGTCGTCCAGAGGACAGAAGGTCCTTCCCGGACAGCCCGTGCGCGAGGAGATACCCCGCCTGGCCGCGCTGGCTGGTCATGGGCGACGGGCCTCGCCGCAGTTTGCGGCAGCGTGGTGTTGGTCGCCTTCGCCGCCGTGGTGGCACCCCGGTACCTACTGAGCTGGGACGCTCCCTCGACACCCGCCGCGGACCGGGCGAAGGCGGTCAACGACATCCGCACCACGCTGTTGCAGGGTCTGGCGGGCGTAGCCCTGCTGGCCGGTACGTTCTTCACCTGGCGGCAGCTGGATGTCAGCCGCCACGGACAGATCACCCAACGCTTCACAGCAGCCGTGGACCCACTGGGCAACACCGGCCCGGAAGTGCGGATCGGCGCGATCTTCGCCACGGACTTTGCGAGCTCGCGTGGCTGCGGATCGTTGGACCGGCCGAAGTTGAAGCTGTCGCCTCGATCGTTACCGTCTACACCGCCATGAGCGACGACCGGGCCTCAACGGTTCAAGATCACTTGAGATGACGGCCGCAGCATCACCCGACCCAGCCCTCACGATCGAACATCGGGGTGACGATCCGCGACGGCTCCCCAAGATCTGTGCCAGAACCCGCAACTCGTGAACAAAGCCATCGGCAGTCATGCAGCCGGTTACGAAGCCGCCTCCTGGAGGTCCGCGCGGCTGTCGTCCGAAAGGCCGAACATCGGCAGACAGGGCGACAGCCCGACGATCGAGACCCGGACATGCTGGTGCATCTCCCAGCGGGTTCGCGTCAGCCTCAACCGCCGCATAATTGCAGGCTGGCCACGCACCACATGCCGCTCGACACCGTCGAGTTCGTAACCGTGTTTCATGGACACGGTGAACGAGGACGCGTTGTCCTCGAAGGCGCCCGACATCGCCTCGAGTGCGTTCAGGCCGGCGAAGGCCAGGTGCAGCACTGCGGCACGCATCTCGGTACCGATCCCTTGCCGCTGAAACCGTGCCCCGAGCCAGGAGGCAGTACTTACCTGCCGCAGCACGGCAAAGTCCCGGGCAGCGACCGTCTGCAGGCCGACGACCCGGCCGTTTTCAAAGACAACGAGATTCAGGGCCCAGTTCTCCGGTGCCCAGTTCCCCCTGCGCAACCAGTGGTGCTGCACCACCGAGCGCGCCCGGTCCGCTGGAGGCAGGTCGGTCCACGGCACGAGGAAGGGCATGCGGTCCGGCTCGTGGATGCCTTCTGCCGCAAGCTCGCCCAACTCGGCAAGCTCATCCTCGCTGGGCAATCGCAGCTCCAGGCGCGGGGTACTCAGATGCAGTCCCACCAGGGGCCAGTGGTCAATCAGCATGCGTCATTGTCGAAGACGAGGGCAGCCGCGGTCATCTGATTTCCACGCTCGCGGCAGACGCGAAGTTCTACCTGTGAGTCACCGGCGCGGTGGGCGACGCACAAACTCAAGTGGTGTCACTTCTGATGGACATTCCCAAGCTCGTTGATCAACAAGTGGTGTCCGAACTCAGAGCAATTGTCAATACCTGCGGATCAGTTGAGCTCACCATCACTCGGGTGAGTTGATCGCGACGAGCTCGATCTCGAAGCCGTCGTCGTTCTCCAGGTAGGCCGCGTAGTGCTGGTCGCCGCCGGCGTGCGGGTGGAGCACGGGAAACATCAGGCTCCACCCGTGCTGGGCCGCCTCGATGACCAGCTTCTCGACGGCGGCGGCGTCCTCGACGTGGAAGGCCAAGTGGTTGAGCCCGGGTCGGCGGCGGTCGTGCCGGTCGGCGGTGAGGGCCGGGGACTGCTCGAGAACGACGTAGGTCGGCCCGAGCAGCCAGCTCCGGCCGGTGTCCCAGCTCTGGGAGACGGTGTAGCCCAGCGTCTTCAGCAGCCAGCCCAGCGAGACAAGGGCTCGATCGAGGTCGGGCACCCAGATCTCGACGTGGTGGAGTGTCCCGTGCGTCGGCCGGTTCACGCGGCCACCATCTCAGGGCGCTCGACGAGTTGGCCGCGCTCGAAGCGGGCTCCGGCGCGGACGAGCGGGACGAGGTGGGCGCCGTTGACGGCCCGCCGGCGTGACTGGGCCGACTCGACGAGCTTGAACACCATCGCGAGCGCGGCGGTGCGGGATCCGGCGCCCCGGGTGACCTTGGTGCGGAGCCTCACGGTGGCGAAGGGCGACTCGATGGGGTGGGTGGTCCGCAGGTGGATCCAGTGCTCGGCCGGGAAGCCGGAGAACTCCAGCAGCACGTCGTGGTCGTCGGTGATCTTCTTGACGGCCTTGGGGAACTTCGCGCCGTAGAGCTTGGTGAAGGTCTTGATCGCCTGCTCGGCGTGCTCGCGGTCCTCGGCGTTGTAGATGTCCTGGATCGCCCTTTGGGCCGCCGGCTGGGCCGACTTCGGCATGGCGTCCAGGACGTTGGCCGTTTTGTGAACCCAGCACCTCTGCTCGCGGGTGTCGGGGAAGACCTCGCGCAGGGCCTTCCAGAACCCGAGCGCGCCGTCGCCGACCGCGAGCACAGGGGCGCGCATGCCCCGGCGCGCGCAGTCCCGCAGCAGCGCGGCCCAGGACGCCGCGGATTCCCGGTAGCAGTCGGCCATGGTGACCAGCTCCTTGGTGCCGTCCGCGCGGATTCCGATGATGACGAGGACGGCGGCCTTGGCCTCGTCCAGGCGGATGCGCAGGTGTATGCCGTCCACCCACACGTAGACGTAGTCGGTGGCGGACAGGTCGCTCTCCTGGAACGCGGCGTGGTCGGCCTGCCACTGCGCGGTCAGCCGGGTCCCCGTGGCCGGGGACAGCCCGGCGGAGCTGCCAAGAAACGGTTCCATCGCGTGCACGAAGTCGCCCGAGGACAAGCCGTGCAGGTAGAGCAGTGGCAGGACCCCGGCAATCTTCGGGGACTTGCGGCACCAGAGCGGCAGGATCGCCGAGGAGAACCGCTTGCGCTCGCCGGTGGGCTCGTCGACCCGCTTGTCGTTCACCCGCGGGGCCTTGACCTCGATCACGCCGGTGGCGGTGGTGACCTTCCGGGGCTGGTGGTAGCCGTTGCGGACCACCAGGCGCCGCCCCATCTCGTCCTTCTCGTGGGACAGCTCGGCGATGTAGGAGTTGACTTCGGCCTCCAGTGCCGCGGCCGGCATCCGCCTCGCGCCCTTGCGGACGATCTCGTCCAGCAGGGAGCCGTCTGTTGTGGAGCCGGCGGGATTGGCTACGGGGAGCACGGGGGTGCCTTCCCGACCCGCGCTGCGAACGCGGGCCTACTCGATGACCATCACGGGATCATCGGGAAGGTACGCCCTCCGCTATCCGGCCCATCAGGGCCGCGAACGCATCCTGCCAATGGGCGGGATCTATGCTGTGACCTGCGGCTACCGTCTCTTCGTTATTCCACACAACTCACGATGATCAACCGCGGTCAGTCCCTACGATTGCGTAAGCCGGTCGCGCAGCCAGGAGTTGATGCCGCTGAGCGCCGTGCTGGCCATTGTCGTGGGGTGGTTGGTGAAGCCGTGGGGTGACTCGGGGTAGACCCGCAGCTCGACGTCATTGCCGGCCGCCGACAACCGACCTGCCAGCGCCAGGTTGTCCTCCAGCAGCACGTCTGCGCTTCCGACGATCAGAAGCGTTGGGGGAAGCCCGTCAAGGACGCCGTAGATGGGAGAGATGTCGGGAACAGTGCGGTCTTCCACATGGCTGGCGTACGCCTGGATGAAGTATTCATCCGCGATGCGGCGCCCGGCCGGGGTTTGTGCGCTCAGGTCGTAGGTGCCGAATCGGAGTGCAGCGCCGGTGAATCGGTCAACGGCACCTCTGTCTCTCAGCCTGAGCAGGGTCACCAGGGCGAGTGTGGCTCCCGCGGAGTTCCCGCCGATCGCAAGACGGGACGTTCCGAAGCGGGCATTGGCTTCTTCGACGAGCCAAAGGGCCGCTGCTTCACAGTCGTTGGGTGCCGCTGGCCAGGGGTGTTCAGGTGCCAGCCGATAGTCGACGCTGACAACAGCGAGCTGCAGGGCGTCTGCGAGCTCTCGGTTGCGTTCGTCTCCTCGCGCTGCGGAGTCCATGTAGAAGCCGCCGCCGTGTATATCCAGGTAGACGCCCCGCGGCGGACCGTCGATAGGCGTGAAAATCCTGACCGGGACGCGCGCTTCCGCGGCTTCGATCGTCTCCTCGATGGCAGGCGGATCGGCGACACGAGGAGCAGGCCTCGTCGCTCGTGCCTCCTTGAGCTCGCCCAGCGTGCTGGGACCACGGCCGGCCGCCCTCGACTTGTAGAACTCCCGAGCTTCATCGACCTGCTCCGCGGGCACATCAGCGAACAGTGCGTCCAGCGCGAATCGCACACGCCCTCCTCATTACTCGGGTCTCAACTCCACGCTATCGATGACCCCCGGCGCCGGATCCGCGCACCCAGGAAATGCCGCACGTTCGCCTACCCATCTTCGGACGGTCCGGATGCGGTGGTGCCCAAGTGCTTTGCCAGATCGTGCAGCGTCCAGTCGCCGCCATGCTCGACCGGCGCGGACAGATCGATGCCGAGGCGGGGCCCGAAAGGCATCCAGATCACGACGCAGATGGAGGAGGAAGACACGGAATCCATGGCCCGAACCTACCCAACCCCCTGATAGGGCTGGGCCGTTGCGGACTTCGGTTCAGGATGGCTCTCTCGGCGTGCCGCGTTTGGCAGCGCATCTCTCCCACCTCTACGGTAACCACAACATGTTGTGGTCATCTTCGAGCTGATGCCCACAGTTTGTGTATTGAGGCACAGTCTGCCCAGATTCGCGACTACAGATGGGGATCACTCCGTGGCCGAACGGTTCGGTGACAGGACTACGCGGACGTACAGCGCCGAGGACGCGGCCGGTCCGGCCCGGTCGCACCGTCCGCGACGGATGAAGTCGACGACCCGATCGTTCACCGTCGGCGAGGGCAAGGGGTACCTGACCGTAGCCCGCAATGAGGACGGGGCCCCCGCCGAAGTGCTGATCCGCATGGCCAAGCAGGGCTCCACCCTCGCGGGAATGATGGATGCCTTCTCCACGACCATCACCCAGGGCCTTCGGCATGGAGTCCCGCTCAAGACTTTTGTCGCCGACTACGTCGGCCTGCGCTTCGAACCCGCAGGCCTCACCAACGACCCAGAGGTGAAACAGGCCAGCTCCGTCATGGACTACGTCGGCCGGCGCCTGGCCCTCGACTATCTGCCATACGACGTCCGGGTGGAACTCAACGTCCTCACCACCGAGGAGCGAGCCACCAAGGAAGCCATCGATGGAGTCGGGGACGCCGTATGGACCGACCTGGTCGGCCTGTCCATGTCCGCCCCCGTCGTAGCCCGACCACGCCGTAGCTGAAGCCCGGGACGCATCACCCTGAGGTGGGACGCGAGGGGTGCCGCGCCCCACCTGATGCCGAGACCACTGCCTGGCATGTTCTGCTCGCCGGGCGTCGGCTGCACGAGACGGAGGACGACCGCAAGCGATTCTTCGAGGCGTGGGGCAACGCCTGAGTGCCTGTCCTCATTCGTTTGCCGACACTCAGGCAGTGGTTCCGGCGACCACGTCGACGGCGTGGCGCCGGTGTGCTGCGAAGAGGTCGAGGGCGGTATTGGTGTCCCGGGCGCGCAGTGCGGTGACGAGTCCGTGGTGCTCGCGCGGGATGCAGTCGAGGTAGCCGGCGGTGCTGCGGCCGATCCGGGTCAGCAGGAACAGGTGGACCTGGCAGCGTATGCCGTCCCAGGCGTCGGCGAGGCGCTGGTGCCCTGCGGCGGCGAACACCGCGTCGTGGAAGGCGATGTCCAGGCGCACCATCTCGTGCGCATCGCCGGCCCGCTCCATCATGTCGGCCGTCTTCGCGATGGACGCGAGGTCCTCGTCCGAGGCGTGGGCGATCACCTGCCGTACGGCGAGGTCCTCCAGCGCACCGCGCAGGCTGTCGAGCTCAGCCACGTCCTCGGTGGACAGCGTCGTCACCGTCGTGCCCCGGTGCCACGCACAGTGCACCAGGCCCTCGCGCTCCAGCAGTCGCAGCGCCTCGCGCACCGGGCCGCGGCTGACATCCATCTCGCCGGACAGCTCCACCTCGCGCAGCTGCTCGCCCGGGGCGTAGGCCCCGTTGAAGATGGCCTCGCGGATACGGTCCGCAGCCTCGTCGGCCAGACCCCGGCGGCGAGCCGGGGCCACCTTGCCCTGATCACTCATGCCCGAATTACACCTCCTCCACCAATGACCTAATGTTAACATTCAGACGTTGTCGTGATGTCAACATTAGGACAAGCCGAGCAGGATCGCCCACGGGCCGCTCCGCTCCCCCGCAGGAAGGCAGTGCCATGACCGTTCTCGACTCCCCGATCCCCCGCTTCCACCTGGCCGTGCCGGTCGACGACCTGGCTGCCGCGCGCCGCTTCTACGGCGACGTCCTGGGCCTGGAGCAGGGCCGCAGCGCGGACACGTGGGTGGACTGGAATCTGCACGGCCACCAGTTCGTCACGCACCTCGCACCGGGGCGCGCGCAGCGCATACACAACCCGGTCGACGGCCACGACGTACCCGTGCCGCACTTCGGTCTGGTCCTGACGGTCCCGGCCTTCCAGCAGCTTGCCGAGCGACTGCGGGCGGCGGGCACCGAGTTCGTCATCGAGCCCTACGTGCGCTTCGCAGGCCAGAAGGGCGAGCAGTGGACGATGTTCCTCCTCGACCCGGCCGGCAACGCACTGGAGTTCAAGGCGTTCGCCGACGACGCCCAGGTGTTCGCCGCCTGACCGGCGGCCGGCACCCCACCCCCACACGCGAAAGACGGGACGAGCTCATGAAGGTGTTCCAGATCGGCGCCGCCGGAGGAGTCGGCCGCCGCCTCACCCCACTCCTCACCCAACGCGGTGACGTCGTGACCGGCATGCACCGCGGGCCCGCTCAGGGCGAGACCGTACAGGCGGCCGGCGGAACTCCCGTAATCGGTGATCTCATCGCCGACTCGGTCGACGACCTGGCCAAGAAGATGCGTGGCCATGACGCCGTGGTCTTCTCGGCCGGCGCACACGGCACCGGTCAGGACAAGACGACCCTCATCGACGGCCGCGGCCTTCAAAAGGCCGCCGACGCGGCCGCACTCGCCGAGGTGTCGCGGTTCGTCCTCGTCTCGGTGTTCCCCGACGCCCTGCGCGACGGGGAACGCAGTGAGGGCTTCGAGCACTACATCAAGGTCAAGAAAACTGCCGACGTCTATTTGACCCGTACCGGCCTGGACTGGTTGATCGTCCGTCCCGGAACCCTTCTGGACACCCCCGGCACCGGCGGTGTCACCGCCGGTCCCGCAGTCGAGTACGGCGACGTGCACCGCGACGACGTCGCCGCGTTCCTCGACGCCGCCCTGCACGCGCCGGCCCTCAGCCGCGTGATCGTCGAACTCACCTCCGGTGACACCCCCGTCGCGGACGCCGTCACCCGCCTCACAGCCGCCTGATCTCCCACCCCAGCCGGCGGTAACTGCCACCAGCAAGCAAAGAGAAACCTCATGACCGCCATCGATTCCTACAGCCACGACGTCTCCTGCACGATGCCCGAGCGCCGCAGAGTCCTGTTCGTGACCGACCTCGCCTACCAGGCCCGGGGGCGACGCTACTGCGACGAGGACATCTTCCTGATCTCCCGACTGCGCGACAGCTTCGACATCGCCCTGTGCCACCCGCTGGATGCCGCCGCGCTGATGGATGCCTTCGACGTGGTCGTGGTCCGCAACAGCGGGCCCGTGCTGCACTACCAGAAGGAGTACGACGCCTTCCGGGAGCAGGCCGTGGCCCGTGGCATCCGGGTCTACAACCCGCTGTCCGGCCGGGGCGACATGGCCGGCAAGCAGTACCTGCTGGATCTGACCACCGCCGGATACCCGGTCATCCCCACCATCGACCGGCCCGAGGACCTGCACCTGCTGCCCGAGGTCGGTCAGTACGCGGTCAAGCCGAAAGCGGGCGCGGACTCCATCGGCCTGACCTTCGTGCCCCGAGAGCAGCTGAGCGACCTCGTCTGCGGCGACATCCTGGTCCAGCCGCGCATCGACTTCCGATACGAGGTGTCCTTCTACTACGTCGACGACGCTTTCCACTACGCCCTTCGCGCCCCCGACCCCGAGCGGCGCTGGGTCCTTGAGCCCTACGAGCCCACCGACGCCGACCTGGCCTTCGCCGGGCGCTTCATCGACTGGAACACCCTCGACCACGGCATCCAGCGCGTGGACGCCTGCCGCACCCGGGAAGGCGAGCTGCTCCTCGTGGAGCTGGAGGACCTCAACCCGTACCTGTCCCTGGACCTGGTCTCCGACCGGACCCGTGACGCGTTCGTGGAGAGCATGACGGCATCCCTCCACCGGTTCCTGGACGCTCGGCCCCGCGCCTGAGGTGGCATACGTGATTTCGGCGATCGACTCCAGTACGGCCCGGTCGGCGCCGCCCTGGCTGGAGATGCGCATGCCGGCGATCGCCGCGTTGACGAAGCGGGCAAGTGCCCCGGCGTCGCGGGGAGATGCGATGCTGCCGTCCCGCTGCCCCTCCTCGAGCACCGCGCGCAGTGCCGTCAGCCGACGCCGTGTGTCGCGCCGAAGTCGTCTTCTGCATGGACGAGTTCGGCCCGCTCAACCCCCAGCCCCGCCCCGGCCGGCAGTGGGCCGAGCGTGGCGGACGGCGCAGGGACTCCAACCGGGAGCCGAGGCGCCGCCGACCGGCGGCCTACACCCGCCCGCACGGGGCCCGGCACCTGTTCGCCGCCTACGACCTCGCCAAGGACCAGCCCTACGGGCACATCAAGAAGACCAAGAACAGGTCGAAGTTCCAGGAGTTCTGCCGCTACCTGCGCTCGCTGCACCGGAGGAATACGCATTGCGATCGTCTGTGACAACTACTCTCCGCACCTGACGAAGAAGCGGTGCCAGCGGGTCGCGACCTGGGCGGCGGCGAACATTGCGGAGATCGCCTACCCCGACCAACAGCTCCTGGCTCAACCGGATAGAAGCCCAGTTCACCGCCCTGTGCTACTTCGCTCTCGACGGCACCGACCACGCCAGCCACAAGGAACAGGGAAGCATGATCCGCCGCTACATCTGGCGGCACACACACTGCCGAACGCCCGCTACGTGGAGATACCCGACGCCCGCACCCTCGTCCAGTTCGACAACCCGGTCGGCCTCACCGCGGAGCTCCGTCGCTTCGTCAAGGAACACCCGCTGCCCGGGGAGAGCTGAGCAAGGCGTCGAGGCCGAGCCAGCCACATGCCATCCAGCGCGGGGACCTGAGATGAGCAGGTCTGGAGGAACACGGGGAGCGCGGGTGGGGATGTCAAAGAGCGCCAACAGGATTGAGCGAGACAGCCGATCCGCCCCGTCTCGCTCAAACTGAGGCACTCCAGATCAGGCACTCACGCTCCCTCACCTCGAGCGAGACCGGACAACGTCGTAGGCGTCACCTGCCCTGCACGCTGCCTCCCCGCGAGCGCGAAGGATCTGCCCGCCCGACGAAGTATCCCAACCAGCCGTGACCGAGCCATCCGGCGGTCGCTGTCTCGAGCAGAGTCGCCTCGTGACGTGAGTGAAAGAGCACCTGGCCGGACTGACCGGCCAGCCCGCACCCGACGACACAGTGGTCTGGCACTCGGTGGGCAGCGACATCGCTGACCGGACGGGGTGGAGCGCCCCGGAACGGCACGAAGCACAAGAAGCGGCTCTGCACGCGCACTTCGCCGTCGACGTGCGGTGATCTGGCGCGGCTGGCGGTTGGTTTCGCCACTGGGATCGATGAACCTGCGTCGGTTCAACCCCCAGGGCGCAGGCAAAGTCCAGCAGGCCCAGCTCGCCATGGCGTCGATAACGATTCACCCACTTGGACGCGCTTAGACGTGAGATGCCCATCTCCGCGGCCACGTGGGCGATCGGCTGACTCGCGCAGCGTTCGATCAGACGACGGCGGCCCTCGGGCGACAGAGGCGCGTTGCGGTGGGTCATCGTGGCCGTCCCGGATGCCAGCGGGTGTCTTCTCGCCCATATTGACAAGGCGCGCCCGGTGCGGCGTCATCGGCAGGTCGAGTCTCACTTCGAACTCCTCATCGCGACGAATGCTGGTCGGGGTCCAGAGCTGGCAAGGTGCTCGGCTCGTGAAACTGGTACTGACTGAGCCGGTGATACTCACCGCGGGCTCGCAGTAGCTGCGTGTGCGTTCCCTTCTCCACGATCCGACCGTCCTGCAGTACGACGATGACGTCGGCGTCGCGGATGGTGGAGAGCCGATGGGCGATCACCAGGCATGTGCGGCCATGCCGCAGCCGCGAGGTCGCCCGTTGCAGGAGGAGCTCGGTGCGGGCATCAACCGCACTGGTGGCCTCATCGAGGATCAGCACGGCTGGGTCAGCGATGAACGCGCGCGCGATGCAAATCAGCTGTCGCTCGCCCTCGCTCAGGCGTCCGTCCGCACTGTCGACCACCGTGTCGTAGCCTTGTGGAAGAGCGTTCACGATGTGGCTGACACCACATGCCTGAGCGGCCTGCTCGACCTGCTCGACCTGCTCGACCTGCTCGAGTGTGGCATCCGGCCGCCCGTAGGCGATGTTGTCGCGAATGGTTCCGCCGGCGGCTCATGTCGATGCCCCGATCGCTTCCTGCGAAGCCACGAGCTCCTGGTACGTCTGACAGCTTTCCATCAGTGATTGATGTGTACCGTCGCCGACGATGCTGCCCTCGTGGAGCACCACGATCCGTTCGGCACTGCGGATACCGGCAGTCCGCTGCGACACCAGTAGGACTGTCGCGTCGGCCGTGGCTGTGCGCAGCGCTGCCAGTAGCCGTGCGGATGTTTCGGAATCGAGCGCCGAGACCGGATCGTCAAGAAGGAGGACGCGCGGGGCGGCAACGAGTGCGCGGGCAATGCATAGCCGTTGCCGCTGGCCGCCGGAGACGTTCGTTCCACCCTGGGCGATCGGTGACCCGAGTCCGTCGTCCAACGCGGAGACGAACTCGCGAGCCTGCGCGACCTCCAGCGCCTCCCAGAGCTCGGCGTCAGTGGCGTCCGGCCTGGCCAGCCGCAGATTGCTTGCGACCGTACCTCTGAAAAGCAGCGAACGCTGCGGAACGATCGCGAGCTGACTGCGCAGCACAGTGGGATCGATGGTGCGCAGATCAACGCCGTCCAGCCGGACGGATCCGGATGTTGCGTCCTGAAGTCTCGCGACGATCGACAGCAGGGTCGTCTTGCCGGCACCCATCGATCCGACGAGCGCCACCGTGCCGCCGGGCTCAACCCGTAGGTCGATGCCGGACAGGACGTCAGCATCGGCGCCTGGGTACCGCAGCGCAACGCCGCGCAGCTCCAACTCACCGCGAATCGGGAACGAGCTGGCGGGTACGCCCGATGGCCGGAGCACAGGGGTGGAGTTGAGCACCGCCTGAATACGTTCCGCCGCGACCATCGCCCTTGGCAACATCATCACCCCCGAGGCGGCCATCATGGCTGCCCCAAGGATCAGGCCCAGGTAAGTGACGTAGGCTGTCAGACCGCCGATCAGCAGATGTCCCGACTCGACCCGGTGGCCACCGAACCACACCACGGCCACGATCGACAGATCAGTGATCAGCATGACGGCCGGAACGAACGTCCCCCTCAGCCGCCCCATCGACCGGGTTGCCACCGTCAGCTCGTTGTTCACCTGCCCGAACCGCTCGGCCTCGAAGCGCTCGCGGGTGAACGCGCGAATCACCGTGAGACCCATCAACTGCTCGCGCAAGACCCGGTTGATCGCATCCAGGCGGTCCTGCATCCGGCGCGACACCCGTGTCATCCAGCGAAGGATCACCGCCAACGCCGCACCCAGTACGACAACTGCCACGATGATCAGAAAGGACAGGCCGGCATCCGCACGCAACGCCATATAGGCCCCGCCCAGCATCGTGATCGGTGCGGCGACCACCACTGTGCCGAAGGTGAGCAGGAGCGCCTGTATCTGCTGCACGTCGTCGGTGCTGCGAGTGATCAGCGTCGGCGTGCCGAAGTCCTGATGTTCCCGGATGGAGAACGTAGCGATCTTGTCGTAGACGTCTGACCGCAGGTCGTGCGCAGCGTTTGTGGCTGCGCGCGCTCCAGCATAGGACGAGATCACCGCTGCCAGCAGCTGGACGATACTGACGATCACCATGCACCCGCCGGCTGTCCAGATGTACCCGACGTCCGTGCGCAGGAGGCCGTTGTCGATCAGATCCGCATTGATCGTCGGCAGATACAAGGTGGCGGTGACGCTGACCAACTGGAAGACGGTCACACCAGCGAACCACCTTCGATGCTTGGCAAGCTGAGCAAGGACCAGACGCATCGGTCAACCGTTCGTAGGAGGTGCTCAGGCGATGACAAAGCTGGGGTGCAACAGTCCGGCGGGGTCGTACTTACGGGCCAGCTGCAGCAATCGGTCACGACGCTCGGCGTCGAACAGTCCTGCGGCGGCGCGTTGGTCGGGTCGTCCGAGAGTGAAGTTCGGCGAGCTGCCTACGGCGGTCCCGGACCAGCTGGCCAACAGTTCATCCTGCAGCGCCCACGCACTTGCCGCGTGCGACGTGGTTGTCGGGGCTACCACACCTACGACACACAGCAGGTACATCGCCTCGCGGTGGCTGACTGCGTTCGGCACCCTCGGCGGAGTGGACAGCGCCCCACCGAGATGACGAACCGAAATGATGGAGCGAACCGACCGGCCTGGCGCCGACAGGGCGATGGCGTCGCGGAGGCGTTCCTCGTCGATCGCCCGCAACAAGACATTGTCGGCGACATACGCATGCGGCTGAGCCGGTTCGCTGAAGACGATGTCGGACCGCCGGTACGGGATCTCCTGCACACCGTCGTACGCAGGTTTCAACGCCCGCAACGGGGCCACCAACTCGTCTGCCTCCGCAGCCGAACCCAGGTAGGCGATCTGGACATGGGCCATGTGCCGCTTGGAAACTTCAAGCGTGGTCATCGCCGAGGTCATCTCCGAGGGCATTGTCGCCGTCCAACGCAACCAGGTTGAGACCACCTCCGGCGTCTCGCCCAGGTCGAACATCAGACCGCCCCCGACCAGCCTGGCGACCGGCATCAAGGCCATCTCCAGCGCGGTCACGATGCCGAAGCTCCCGCCACCGCCGCGGAGCGCCCAGAACAGGTCCGGCTCCTCGTGTTCCGAAACCGTCAGCAGGGAGCCGTCGACGGTGACCAGCTCCAAGCGCGTGACATGGTCCGCGGCGAAGCCGTAGCGACGAGCCATCAGCCCGATGCCGCCGCCGAGCGTGTAGGAGACAGCGCCGACACCGGGCATGCTCCCGGACAGCGGTGCCAGATCGTAGCGTGCGGCGGCCTCGATCACGTCGCGCCACCGCGCTCCAGCGCCCACCCGTGCGGTGCCGGCGCCGGGGTCGACATCGACGTTGTCCATCCTTCGCGTCGACACCAATACACCTTCACCGGCGAGCGGGTTGGCGAGCCCATGTCCCGTGGCCTGGACCGCGATCGGCATACATGACTCTGCGGCGCGCCGGACGGCCGCCACGACGTCGCCGGCGGCCCGTGCCGCCACCACGTGGGCTGGCTGATGTTGCTCCCGCAACTGGAAGCCGGCACGGTGCTCGTCGTACTCGGCAGACCCTGGGTGGTACGCCACCGGTGATTCGGCGTCGGTCGTGTCGGCACTCATCGCGAGCACCTTTCTGGATCGGGGGTGCGTGCGCGCACCCACGGCGAACAGGCAGCTCGTGGGTACGCATCCATCAGCCTGATCGGAATATGCGCCGCATCGTGTCGCAATTCCTGAAAAACTTGGTGTGTGACCCCAGACCGTTTCTTCTCCCTGATGCTGCTCCTCGAATCGAGGGATGCCGTGACCACACAGGAGCTTGCCTCGGCGCTCGGGGTGTCCCTTCGAACCATCACCCGGGACCTGAACTGGCTCCGCGACGCCGGTCTGCCGGTGACCGCACACCGGGGCCGCCTCGGAGGCGTGACCATGCTGCCCGGGTCCGGGCTCGACCTCACGCGACTCACGCCGGGCGAGCGTGATCATCTGTCGCTCACCGGGCTGGACGAGAAGCAACGTGCGGAGCTCAACCCATCGGTCGAAAGCCGGCGCGCGCTCTCCAAGATCGTCGCTACACAGTCACGTCGAGGTCATGAGCTCCTGCCGCTCACCGACGTAGTGCACGTGGACAGCCGCCCCTGGCTCCAGGCACGAGCTTCCGGCACGACTCCGGCTTCGCTGATCAGCTCAGTGCGGCGAGGTCGCCGACTACGGATCGAGTACGACAGCCCACGCGAGTCATGCTCACGCGACCTGGTCGTGGATCCCTACGGGCTGTTGGCCAAGGCCGGCATCTGGTATCTCGTCGCCGACTGTGCCCGAGTGCCGCGGATGTACCGACTCGAACGGATCACGACGTGGAAAGAAGTCGACCAGCCACGACGGATCCGCGAGAACCAGACCCTGGCCGCCGTCGCTGCAGCGCTCATTGATCAGTGGGAGCACAACCATGCGATAGAGGTCAGCGCCACCATCGACCAGACCCAGATCGAGCGAGCGCGACGGATCTTTGGCCAACGGCTCGTCCGGGACGACCACGAAGAATCCGCCACCGGCCACAAGGTAACGATCCGCTTCCTGCATCTGGAGGACGTGCGAGCACTCCTGCCGTTCGGGAGCGCCATCACTGTGCACGGCCCCACCGAAGTCAGGGCTCACCTCAGCGACCTCGCCACCAACCTTGCCCACCACTATGCGCCGTCACCAACGTCCTGACCGGCAACAGCTGATATGGGGGGCCTGGGTGTCGAGTGGGCATGCGGATGCCGACTGGATGATCATGTCCCCCGCGCACGTCCTCGCGCGCTCGCACCAGATCCCGCGCGGCTTCCTCCGCCTCGGTGGGCACCCGCACGGCCGGGAGTTCCCCGATCCGCAGCAGCCGGACCGGCCGCTCGGCATCCCTCCGGCCGGTCTTGACCCAGTCACCCGGCGGCCCCTCGACCTTGGACAGGGCCACCACCACGCACCGCACACCCGCCGCCGTCAACGCCTGCCAGCCCGAACCCGGTCGGTCCGGCCCCATACGCCACCGCCACCGGACCAGGCAACGACGCCACCCAGGACACCACCGCGCCCGCCTCCGGCGCCAGCCGCAGCGACCGGATCTCCCCCAAAACCCCATCGATCGCGGCCCCGACGACCGACCGGACATGAACATCCAGCCCGGCATACATACGCTCGAACATGACCGGCACCTCCCGCAATTGCGGCTCCACCGCCACGCAGGATGGCGGCAACCCACGCCAACTCACGAGCGAGGCGCCGGATCTCCACACGGTCTAGGGGGCGGATCGTCCCACCAAGTCGCGGGCACTGCGCCACCGTTCGTGCGTTGTTGAATACAGCACGCCACGGACATCTGCGTTCGGCTGTGCTGTGTCAACGGTACGGTGGCAGCCCTGCCCGCACCAAAGGAGGTTCGATGGAAGCGGAGTTGATCGCACTTGCCGCCACAGGCGCCACGACGTTCGTTCAGCAGATGGCGGCTGACTCCTGGGCGCAAGCTCGTGACCGAATCGTCTCATTCCTTTCGCGCCACCGCGGCAGTGAGGAAAACCTTGTCGAGGGTGAGCTGGAGACTTCGCGCGGAGAGCTGGTCGCCGCGATGCAGGTCGGCGACGAGCAGACCGCGTTGGATGTCGAGGCAGAGTGGCGTACGCGACTGCGGCGCACTCTGCTGGCCCATCCCGACGCTGCTACCGAACTACAGGCAATCCTTGACGACTTGGCGCCCCAAGCACGTGATGATCAGGGCATGGACGTTCACAACACGATCAGCGGAGGCGTGCAGCACGGCCCAGTGATTCAGGCCGGCCACGTGGGCACGCTGAACTTTGGGACCGGTTCCGGTCTGAGCTGAGCTGAGCTGAACGGTCGAACGGAGACGCCATGTGGAAGGCTCCAGTCAACACACACGAGGCCCTGCCCTACATCGTCGACGCTGCGCGACGCGATGGTTACCTCGGTCTCATGGTTATCCTCGCCCGCACCGCAGAAGCCAGATCCTTGCATGAGGAACTGTCGCGAGACTGGACCAGCATCCACGACGTGACCGGCCACCGCATCGCGGTGCTCTGCCCCGATCCCTACTTCGTGGACGATCCGGAGGAAACGCCGTACTACGCGGGTGTGGATGACCGGATCGCCCGGTTCTGGAACAACCTGACGCTCGACGATTGCGTCGACTTCACACACACCAACGTCCTGACCCCCCATAACGTCTGGGGCGGTGTCCCGGTCGCGCGTCCGCCATACCCAAAGGATGTGCAGCATGCTGCGTGGACCGAGGCGGTGTCCCGTTGCGCCGCGTTCTTCGGTATCGCAGAGATGCGCCTTCCCGCCGTTCTCGTTCTCTGTCTCCGGGAGCGCGGAGACGTACTGATCCAGCTTCGCCCGGAGACCAGCCTCTACAAGCTGTGCAAGAAGATCGCGTCGCACCCCGGCTACTCGCCCGAGGACGCCATCCAACTGCAGGAACGGGCCCGCCTCACCGATCTCGTGGAACGCTTCCCTCGGCGCCGGCGCGAGGGGTACGAGTGGCGGAAGGCCGACGACTCCCCGAGAAGTATGGCGCGGCTGCTGGATGTTGAGGCTGTGCGCAAGCAGATCGACGGGCTGCGACACCATATGGCCCAGGTCGTGCACGTCGACCCCAACGCGCACCGTGCCTGGTCGCAGAGCCTTGAGGAGCTGATCCGCACTGACGCCGCCGAAGAGACGGCGCAGGCCCGCCTGGCGGAGATCGTCTGTGAGGTCCGCGAGCACCCCAGGAAGGTCGACTGGCGCAGGCTGGACCACAAGGTCAGGAAGGTCCAGCTCGCTTTACGGAAGGCCGCTGACCCACCCGAGAAGTTCCACTATGTCCCGGAGAGTCAGGAGGAGAAGACAGAGCGAGAGGCCGAGCTCGCCGCTCTGCAGGCCGAGCTAGCCCAGAGGGAACGATGGCTGGACAGCAGGCCGGGGCTGGCAGAAGCCTGCAGACAGGCAGCCCTGGACGAGATCGGCCCGTGCGCCGTCGAATCGCTGGAACTCTCCGAGTACATCGGCCTCAGAAGGGGCTATTCCGCCGAACGTATCCAGGCAATTCGCCCGACAGGCCCGGCGCCCGCGTCCAAGGACGCGGGCAGGCACGTGGGTGCGGGCATCACGGCCAGAACAGACAATGACCTGTCGGGGGTCGTCCACGGCCCCGCCGTACAGGCGGGGCGCATGGGAGACGTCCATGTCCATGTCCACGGGCGGCGACGCCCGCCCGGGACCGAACAGGTCACCTGGCTCCAACGCCTCTGGACCTGGAGGAGACGCCGGGACTGAACGCGTTCCAGCTGCGTCCGGTTACTGACACGACCTCAAAGGCGCGCGTACTGACGGCGCACGCTGATCGCGTCGTCGACGTCCCGGCTGGCGCTCGGCCACGCTTCCCAGCAGACCGCACCCCGGTCGACCGGGAAGTTCCAGCACCTTACGGTCCCTTGGGAGGTCCGAAACCGGCTGGAACTCGTTACACCGACCGGCCTCGTGGTGGCCGGAGTCCGGGAACGGACGAGCGCCGAGCTCGTACAGGTGTTCAGCAAGCAGAATGCCCCCGGCATGAGCGTCCAGGGCGTCGGAGACGATGCGCTCGGATCCCTTGAACCCGCCGATTGCGGCGTCCAGGACGGCGTGAGAGGAACACTCGGCCACCGCGACCATTCTGGCCTGCGGATAACCTCAAACGGGCCTTCCTCGTTTCCGCGTTCGCCGCCCTGGGCGACCCGGTCTCCCAGGCCTACTACGACAAGAAAATCGCCCAGGGAAAGCATCACACCCAAGCCCTGCTCTGCCTCGCCAGGCGCCGGGCCGACGTCCTGTTCGCCATGCTCCGCGGCGGAACCTTCTACGAATCCCAGCCTGTCCGGGCAGTCGCTCCGCAGACCTAGACCATGGTCAGCAGGTGATCCGTGGGTCCGTAGTCGATCTTCCAATCGGCATAGACGCCGGAGAATCCGTCCTTGATGCACTGCAGGCCAAGGGTCACCCAACGGACGGATCCGTCGTCGGCGAGTGAGAACGCGACCGCGGCCTCGAACTCCTCGCTGCCGCACGGGCAGCCGGCCGCACCGGGCTCGTCGCCCTCCCAGGACTCCTCGTTCCAGAACTCCTCGCTGTCCGCGATGAACGCACAGCTCCCACAGCCACAGCACTCGCGTTGCGCTCCGGACGCGTTGACCAGCACGAAGAACACGCGGCCACCGCACCCCTCACAGATGGAAGGAGCGATCTTCACCGGGCGGCCGTCGACAGCGCCCCGGAGGAACACCGCGAGCTCCGCAGGGACACCCTCGCCAACCTGATCATCAGCATGCACTGACACATCGTTCCAGACGCCCCGAACAACCACCCGGCCACCTTGACCAAAGACATAGGGGCACCCCCCAAGTGACCTGGTCGGGGCACGATCCTCTGCCGCGCTGATCACCAACGAGACCGCGAATCGTCCCCCCTGCCGCTGCTGTGTCGAGACATGGAAGGCACTGCACACGCCCATCGGAGTCAAAGCGTATTGCAGAGGACTGCGATTCCGCAGGTCAGGGCCCGGCCGTGGCTGTTCTGATCACGAGGCGAAGACGAGATTGTGCATGTGGGCGACGGCTCGGACCGCGTGGTGGAGGCCGTCTCCGTGCTGTCGGCAGTAGCGGAGGATCTTGTAGTTCTTCAGTCGGCCGATCGCATGCTCGACCCGTGCGCGGACTCGCTGACGTTCCGCGTTGTCGGCTTCTTCGCCGGCCAGCAGGGGTCGGCCGGGTCGTTTGCGGTGCGGGACGACCAGGCCGGTGTTGATGTAGGCGCCGTCGCCGGGCACGGTGACGCCCTGGCACTGCTGCGGCAGGCCGGAGTCGCGCCAATAGTCGGCGGCATCTGATCGTCTTTGGGCAGACCCAGACGCGCGTACATATACGCTGCGGCCAACCCATCAGCTGATCAGCTTGTCACTCGGTTCGGCGGGAGCGGGAACAAGGACGGGCCAGCCAACCGAGTGTGATGGCGATCAGGCCCACCAGCATGGCGACGTAGGCGCCGCCCAGCCCGTTGCCGGTGCCGAGACCGCCGTCGGCGGTGGCCGCGGCCGACCCGCCGACGACCACGGCGATCAGGCCTGCCATGAGGGCCGTGGCGGCCCCGTTCCGCCGAACCCAGGTGTGGATGTGGCCCTGACGGGTGGGGTGGGCCAGGGCCAGGCCGCCGTTGACAGCGCCGAGGAGGCCGACCAGTGCGGCCCAGAGCGTACGGCGGGGGGCGGACATGGCCTGCTCACCACCGCCATATCTGACGGTCCCCGTATGGCGCTCGGGCCCCCGTTGTGTGATGGGTCGGGGCGCAATGGAGGCGTGGTGACATGACCACTGACACACCAGCAGATGTACGAGTCACCCGGGCACGGAGCCGGATCGTGGACTGGCTGGCCGAGTACGCCCTGCAGTCGTACGCGGCTCTCAAGCCCGGCGCCTCCGACAACGAGATCGTGGCTCTCGAAGAAGCCCTCGGCGTGAGCGTTCCGGAGGAGTTGAAGGCGCTGTGGCGGCTGTCCGCCGGTGAGGACGGCGTGGCCGGATCGGGGCTCATGCCGGGCAAATGGGCCCTGATGCCGCTCGACGCCGTGATCAAGGTCAACCAGATGCAGATGCGGTTCCAGGAGGAGAACGGCGAGGATGAGGACGCCCTGGTGCTGTGGAAGCCATGTTGGATACCGTTCTGCTCCTTCAACCCCGACGACACCGTCTACGGCCTCTACCTGAACGGCGAGACCGGGGAAGTATGCAAGTGGACCGGGTTCGGGGAGCGCGAGCGGGAGTACGAGTCGCTGCCCGCCTGCCTGGAACTCATGGCGGTCAGCCTGGAAGCCCCCTTGGCAGCGACCGGCCCGGAGAAGCCCGGCATGATGGGCGGCGCCCTGGTGTGGGGCCCCCTCTGACGAGGAGCGCAGGGACCAGTGGGTGCGCCACCTTGGCCAGGCCCCGCCGCGTCATCCCGCGAAGACTCTCGGCGCGATCCGGGAAACTCTGCCCGGCGATGAGGGTGCAGGGTTCGACGAGCAGCGCGACGCCCTCGACCTGGCCGACCCCGAGGCCGTCGCGGCCTTCCGGGACTACTGGTGGGAGCGTGCCGTGCAGGCCCAGGAGGAACCGGAGGACGACGTTGCCGCCGCGCTGGGCAGGAACATCATGGTCCAGCCCGGCCGCAAGCCGGCCACGGAGTACGAAGCCACGCTGCCGCCCGCCATCCGCTACCTCCCGCCGTCCGTGGACGACATCCGTGCCGCCCTGCGCCAACCGCCCGAGCCCCAAACGACTCGGACG
Organism: Streptomyces canus; assembly: GCF_030816965.1. Lineage (NCBI taxonomy): Bacteria > Bacillati > Actinomycetota > Actinomycetes > Kitasatosporales > Streptomycetaceae > Streptomyces > Streptomyces canus. The sequence goes on along the minus strand of NZ_JAUSYQ010000002.1, from coordinate 10,266,339 downwards.
TACGCACCTCGGCCGACGCATCGGGCACGTGCCCCACATGAGCGTCCCGCCGTCCGTCACGCCAGCTCTCCGCTACGGCATCTGCGGACCTTGGCTTCTCGAAGTCCCCATATTTTGAACGGCGTTGACCCTCAGATGGCCCTACACAGGCCGGAAGATCATTTAGGTTCCCCAAGACTCACCCTTTCGGAAAGAGACGAAAGGGAATCAGACAGAAAGAAACAGGGGAACGCGTGTCCATACGCACTCTGGCCACGGCGACCGCCGTTGCCGCCACGCTCGTGGCCGGCGCCGGCAGCGCCTACGCCGCTTCGACGAGCACCTCGCTCAGCAACGGAACGCTGTACTTCACCGCCGAGGACGGTGCCAACGTCACCGGCAACTCCAGCCTCTTCTACTCCACGACCAAGTACAAGAAGACCGGCGGCAGCACGGTGAACGTCTACCTGAAGCTGGACACCTCGGAGGGCATCTGGTCCTCGCCGCTGAAGTCGGTCTCGTCCGGTCAGACCGTCTCGTACTCGTTCGGCGGAAAGAGCATCGCCAACGACGCCCCGGACTGTGAGGCGACCGGTCTGATGGACGCCAGCAACGGCGGCCCCTACTACACGCCGACCGTCAGCTTCTGCTGATCCGGAACTGCTCGGTGGGCGGGACGGCGAGTCCGTCCCGCCCATGTGAAAGGCAAGTCGTGATCGAGGCTTCGATCAGGGCCGTTCCCGGCCTGCTGGTCTCCTTCCTGGTGCTGGCTTCGCTCCTGTGCCTTCCCACGTGGCTGGCCGCACGCACAGGAGGACATCCGCCTCTGGTACGAGTGCTGTTGGCGGCCTCACTCGCGGGTATCGCCACGGTGACGCTGCTGCCGGGGAACGCGGGCGACGCCGGAACCGGCAAGTGCGACACGGGACTGTCCCTCCAGGCGGCACTGGATTCACCGTCCGCCTGGATGAACGTCGCGTTGTTCGTGCCCGCCGTCTTCTTCGCCGTCCTGGCCTTCCGGCGACCGGTCACCGCCGCAGCCGTCGGCATGCTCCTGAGCGGAGTGATCGAACTGGCGCAGACCAACCTGGTGGGCGGACGTTCCTGCAGTGTGACCGATTTCGCCATGAACACGGTCGGCGCCCTCATCGGCGCCGTGGCCGGCCTGGTGTGGCTGCGCGCTCGCGGGCGCGGGGAACACCGCTGGTGGCGGGACGCGGCCTGGGGAACCGGAATCGCCTGCGCCGGGCTGTTGGCCCTGGCCGGCATCGTCCACGCGTCGTCGCCCCAGACCTACGACGCCGCGGCGGTCGAGCACCGGCAGGAAGCCGCGGCCAAGGCCTCCGCGGGCTCCTCCGAGTGGATCACCGGGGCGGCCCAGTCCGTCTTCGGCCAGGGAACCGAGGTCCAGCAGATTGAGGAGATCAAACAGAACGGCGGACTGGTCGCCACGGCCACCACGAACCGCGGCAAGCTGATCGCCTGGTGGCCGCAGCGCAAGCTGGTCGAGGCGATCCCCAAGAACAACCAGGCGGACGCCGGTCCGGTGCGCAGCAAGCAGGCCGTACGGATCGGCTCGAAATTCGCCGCAACCTGGTTCGCCGACGAGATCCACGGCGCCCGCCTCACCACGAAGACCCTCGCCCCGGAGGCCGGCGACCAGGCGATGTACCACCTCACCTACCGCCGCTACGTCGACGGCGTGATGATGCCCATGCGCCTGGACATCACGGTGACCTCCTCGGGCCGCGTCATCGGATTCACCGCCCGCCCCGTCACCGATCCGACCCTGCCGAAGGCCGAGCTCGACAGGAGCGCCGCGGAGGCTCTGGTGCGCGGACGCACCGGAAAGTCCCCCACGGCGGCGGTCCTGCTGGCGCAGAAGGTCGCGGGGGCGTGGCGGCCCGTGTGGATGGTCGGGATGCCCGAGGGTTCCAAGACGCCGGACATGTTCGTCGACGCGGTGACCGGGCGGAAGGTGACGCCACAGATGTCCTGATCGGCCCGGATCACCGCATACGGAACCCTAAGGGGAAGGGCGTGCCATGACTCGATCCTCTCATCGCGCCTGGTCGGCGCGGCTGCCGAAAAGGAACGAGGCCGTGAAGAAATACGTACTCTTCGATCATGATGGCGTCCTGGTCGACACCGAGTTCTGGTATTTCAAAGCCGCGGAACGCGCCCTGGCGGAGGTTGGTTTCGCCCTGGACAAGGATCAGTACCTCCGGGACATGGCCCGGGGATCGGGCTCCTGGGCCCAAGCCAAGACGGCCGGCATCGATGACCGGACCCTCAGCCGGGTTCGCCAGGCCCGCGACGGCTACTACCAGGACTACCTACGGACCGAGGCCATCGAGATCGACGGCGTCGTCGACACTCTCGCCGAGCTGTCGCCGTACGTCCGCATGGCCATCGTGACGACCGCGAAACGGGCCGACTTCGACATCATCCATGAAAAGCGCCAGATCAGGCAGTTCATGGATTTCGTCATTGTTCGCGAGGACTACGAACTCGCCAAGCCGCACCCGGAACCGTACCTGGCCGGCCTGAAACGCTTCGGCGCCGCCAGGGAAGAGACCCTCGTCGTGGAGGATTCGGCCAGAGGACTGACCTCGGCTGTGGCCGCTGGTATCGACTGCGCCGTTGTCCATAACGAGTTCACGAAGACGAACGACTTTTCCCAGGCAAGCTACCGGATCGGCAGCCTGAACGAATTGAAGGACATCCTCCTCGTGGCAAGGTGACGTGCCCGGGACGCAACCACGACCCGACCGCCGCCCGCACCCACACGATCATCCGAATTTGCGAACGCCAGGACGTCCCCGTCCGCGCCGACCCCGCCTACCCCGGCACCGGCACCGGCATGCACATCACGCATGGCGTTCATGGATGGTCTGCCACGGGCCAAAGCGTTCGGGCAGCTTGCACCACTGGCAGCCGGTGCTGAGCTGGTGGATGATCCGGTTGATCACCGGGCGTTGGTCCCGCCACCGGCCGCACCGGCCGTTGCTCCTGGGCAGCAGCGGCGCGAGCACCGCCCACTCGCCATCCGTGAGGGCCCCCTTCCGAGCCTGGCCAGAACACGAGTCACTGGCCGCAGAGACACCTGATGACGAGGCGTCATGCACCAGCCCGCTCGATTCCATAGCCTGACGTGCCAGCTGTGGGGGCGACCAAGCGACGGCGCTCATGCTTCCAGACGATCCAGCCAGGCGTCCTGGCCGTCCGCCAACGGGAAGGTCAGGGGCAGCGGCTCGAAACGGCAGTGGAACGTCATGCCGTTGTCGCGCCCCGCGCCCGTCACGTGGTGGTCCCACGCATCCGGGACATCTGCGTCGTCGTCCACCTCCAGTTCGAAGAAGGTGGTGTGGCGGGGGAAGCGGCGGATCGGGTGCGGCGTGTGCTCCTCCGCGAGGGGGCGCAGCACCCGCACGCAGGTCAGCCCGCACTCCTCCGCGACTTCCCGCAATACTGCCTCTTCCAACGGCTCCTCCCGGGCCACACCCCCCGCCGGGACGTGCGTGCCGGGCGGCAGGTCCGCGTCGTGGTCGAACACGAGCAACTCCGCCGACCGTCCCGCGCGCCGGCGCAGCACATAGGCAGCCACCCGGATACGCAACGTCAACTCCCGCATTCCCGCAGCGTAGGGATTACACATCCTCGATCACGTGAGATCCCATTAGTTCGAAGAGACAGGCCCTAGATGTATTGACCCGCAGGGTTGTTCGCGCGGGTGATGGGTGGCTTGCCGTCGAGTGCGGTGTGGCAGCGGTGGTGGTTGTAGGTGTGCAGGAAGTCTGCCAGGGCCGCTGTCCGTTCGTCGTTCGAGATATAGGCCCCCCCGTAGGCCCATTCGTCGAGCAGGGTGCGGTTGAAGCGTTCGACCTTGCCGTTGGTCTGGGGCCGGTAGGCGCGGGTGAGCTTGCCGACCGCGCCGAGGTCGGCGAGGGCCAGCCGCCAGGCGAAGCTTTTGCGGTAGGGCCAGGCATTGTCGGTCAGGACTCGCTCGATGCGGTCGATGCCCGACGCGATGAAGAAGGCCGCGGCCCGGCGCAGGTGTCGGCCTTCTCGTCGCCGTGGATCTCGCTGGAGGCCGGGCGGCTGTGGTCGTCGACGGCGGAGTGGACGAAGTCGAAGCCCACGGCGCTGCGGGCGGCCCGGCCGGCCTGGCGGCCCAGCACTTTGTGTCCGCCGCCGTTGGGGATCCGGCCGAGTTTTTTGACGTCGACGTGCACGAGTTCGCCGGGCCGGTCACGTTCGTAGCGTCGGATGACCTGGCCGGTGGGCCGGTCCAGGAAGGCGAGGCGGTTGAGGCGGTGGCGGGTCAGGGTGCGGTGCACGGTCGAAGCGGGCAGGCCCAGAATCGGCCCGATGCGGGCCGGGCCGATCTTGCGTTCCCGGCGCAGAAGGCACCCCCGGGCCTCCACCGCTGCCACCCTGCGGTGCGGTGCGGTGCGCTGTCGTCAGGGGGCGGCTGAAACGGTCGTGCAGTCCTTGCTCGCCCTCGGTTCACCAGCGGCGGATCCGCTTGTGGGCGGTCGCGCGGGAGATGCCCATCTCGGCCGCGACATGCGCGACGGGGCGGCCTGCGCGGACACTCTCGACGAGCAGCCGCCTGCCGTGAACGGTCAGCCGGGCACTACGGTGGGACACGAAGACCTCCGTGCGGTGTGTTCCTAGACAGCTCCACCACATCGGAGGTCTTCGCCATGTTCAGGCCCCGCAGGTGTCAACAACGCTCGTGATCAATACACCTAGACCGTGTGGAGATCCGGCGCCTCGCTCGCGAGTTGGCGTGGGTTGCCGCCATCCTGCGTGGCGGTGGAGCCGCAATTGCGGGAGGTGCCGGTCATGTTCGAGCGTATGTATGCCGGGCTGGATGTTCATGTCCGGTCGGTCGTCGGGGCCGCGATCGATGGGGTTTTGGGGGAGATCCGGTCGCTGCGGCTGGCGCCGGAGGCGGGCACGGTGGTGCCCTGGGTGGCGTCGTTGCCTGGTCCGGTGGCGGTGGCGTATGAGGCCGGACCGACCGGGTTCGGGCTGGCAGGCGTTGACGGCGGCGGGTGTGCGGTGCGTGGTGGTGGCCCTGGCCAAGGTCGAGGGGCCGCCGGGTGACCGGGTCAAGACCGGCCGGAGGGATGCCGAGCGGCCGGTCCGGCTGCTGCAGGAAGCCGCGCGGGATCTGGTGCGAGCGCGCGAGGACGTGCGCGGGGACCTGATGCGAGCCCGGCACCGGCTCTCCGCACTGCTGCTGCGCCATGGCCTGGTGTGGCAGGGCACGGCCTGGACGCAGGAGCACGAGGGCTGGCTGCGCTCGCTCTCCTTCGACCGGCTCGGCGTGCAGCTGGCCTTCGAGGAGGCCTTCGACACCGTGCTGAGCACCCATGCCCGCCGCGGGCGGCTGGACGGGGCCATCGAGCAGATGGCCGCCTCCTCGGCGTTCGCGCCGGTGGTGGGGCGGCTGGGGTGCTTGCGCGGGGTCAGCACGCTGACCGCCTTCGGCCTGGCCGTCGAGGTCGGCGACTGGCATCGGTTCACCGGTGCCACCACCGGTTCCTCTTCTGGGACTGGTGCCGTCGGAGGCCTCCGGCGGAGAGCGCCGAGTGCAGGGTCCGATCACCAAGACCGGCACCAGCCATGCCCGCGGGCTGCTGGTGGAGGCGTCCTGGCACCACCGCAAGCAGTACCGTCTTGGCCGCGAGCTGATGCGCCGCCAGGCCAGTCAGCCGCCCGCGGTCCCGGACCGTGCCGACCGGGGCAACCGGCGCGTGCATCAACGGTGGAAGCGATTCGACGCCCGTAACAAACGGCCCACCATCGCCGCCGTGGCCGTCGCCCGCGAACCGGCTGGTGTGGGAGCCTCGTCATGGACGAGCCGTCCTGAGCCCACGGACCGACAAGCAGCCGGTGGGAGACCGGCGCTGGACAGGCGGCGCCAGGAGGACCCGCGGCACAGCTAAGAGCAGTCACGTCCACAGCCGACGTGCCACGCTCGACCCCGGACCCAGCCTCACGTGCCTCGACGGCAAGACCGGTCGGCAGGGCTGTCATTCGAAGGATGACGCACGGACGACCGAAAGCGGTTCGCCGCAAGACCGGGCGGCCACCGGCGGTGAACCTCGTCTGTGACGACGCCGTATGCCGCCGCGCGGGGCGGCATACGGGCCATGTCGGTCGTCGGCCCGGCCCCGGACGGGGCCGGCGCCGCACCATCGGGGACATCAGTTCGCAAGGTGCCAGTCGCCCTTGCGCACCACAAGTACGCCCAGTGATTCGGGCTGGAGGCCGGAGTGCTCCTGCGCCGTGTTGCGGATCGGCCCGGACACTCCGTCGAAGCCGAGTGTCTCGATGGTGTCGCGCAGCTTCGGTCCGTCCGTGGTCCCCGCCTTGGCGATGGCGTTGCGCAGCATCAGGGCGGCGTCCGCCCCGAAGGAGGCGAACCCGGAGTAGTTCTGGTACTTGGCGGTGTACCGGGCCACCCATTCCTTCTGGGCACGGACGGTCTCGTCGTGTGAGGTCACGTCGCCGATCGCCAGAACCCGGGGGAAGACCATGTGGACGCCCTCTGCGGCTCCCTGAGCGCCCCTGACGAAGAGTTCCGCGCCGGCGCCGGCATCCAGATAGACGCCTCCGTCGAATTCCGCGTCCCGCAGGTTCTTGGCGATGATCCCAGCGGCCGGCATGACCGCCCACACGACCACGGCGTCGGGACGGTCGGCGACCAGCCGCTTCGCCTGGACACTCATGTCCTTGTCCTCCTGGCCGAACTGCTGCGTGCCGGTCACCTCGATGCCGGCCTTCTTCACCTGGGCCAGCACCGCGGCGCGGCCCTCCTGCCCATAAGGATTGTCGACGTTGAGCAGGCCGATGCTCTTCACCCCCTTCTTCTTCAGTGCGGCGAGCAGAACCCCGGCGTCCTGAGCGGGATTGGGCGAGATCTTGAAGGTGTACCGCCGTTGCGCCACCGGGCTGGTGATCGCCGTCGCCGAGGCCAGGGAGATCAGCGGTACCTTGCGCTTCTCCACAATGGTGGTGACCGGCACGGTGCACGCCGAACAGCCGCCCGTGATCACTGCCGCGACGTGGTCGTTGTTGATCAGGTCGTTGACATTGGTGATGTTCTGCGCGGGCTTGGTCTGGTTGTCCTTGACGATCAGCCTCAGCTTGCGTCCGCCCAGCAGGCCGCCCTGCTCGTTGATCGAGTCCACTTCGAGTTCGAGGGCCTTCTTGTACGCCGTGCCGATGCTCTGTGTGGGCCCCGACAGCTCCAGGCTGGCGCCGATCGCGATGTCGGCCCCCTTCCCCTGCCCGCCGCCCGTCGCGTCGTCCTTCTCCGACGCCGCGCAGCTGGTGAGCCCCAAGGCACCGACAAGAGCCGCCGCGGTCAGCGCCAACGAGGTACGTGTCCGGATCACTGTGTCTCTCTTTTCTGTGTACGAGCGGTCGCGGCAGGGGCAGGGCCGTCCTGCCGCACCCGAGCCGACCGCTCTCTGAGTACCGCCGACACGCCGCCCACCCCTCTGGGCAGGAACAGCAGGACGGCGATCAAAGCGATCCCGTAGACGATGATGTCGAAATTCCCGGTAGCGGACGGGAACACCTGCGGGATCAAGTCCTTGGACGCCTCGGAGAGCGTGATGATCACCAGAGCGCCGAGCGGTGCGCCCCACGGAGTGCGCAGTCCACCGACCGAGGCGATGACCAGCAACTGCACCGAGTTGAGGAGTCCTGCCTGACCGGGGTCCATGAAGGACGACCAATGGGCGTACAGACTGCCCGCGATCGAGGCGAGCCCGGCCGCGAGCGCCAACGCGCCACGGCGCAGAGTGGCGGCCGAGACACCGGCCGCCTCCGTCGCCACGGGGCTGTCGCCCAGGGCACCCAACGCATCGCCCGCGGGGGACCGTAGCAGCGCGTCCACGGCCAGCACGGCGACCAGCAGCACGCCGGCCACCAGGTAGTAGATCGAGAGGTCCGTGTCCAGCTCCACTCCGAACGGCGCCAGCGACGGGATCCCCGAGAGGCCGTCGGATGCGCCGGTCAGCGGCAGTTGGTTGGCCAGGGAGCTGACCACCAGACCGAACGACAGGGTCGCCAGGGCCAGGTACTGGCCCTGTGCCCGGAAGATGAACAACCCCACTGCGTACGCCACCCCCATGGCCAGGGCGGCCCCGGCAAGCAACGCGAGCAGGGCGTTGACCTGCCATCTGCCGGTGAGGACGGCAGAGGTGTACCCGCCGACGGCGAAGAATGCGGCCTGCCCGAGGGAGATCTGCCCGGCACGGCCGATGAGCGGTACCAGCCCCAGGGCCGCCGTGGCCTGAAGACACATCAGTACCGCCACCGACATCGTGTAGAAGGGCAGCCTCGTGAAGACGGCGGGCACGGCCAGCAGCAGCACGACGAAGGCCGCGTACCCGGCCGCACGGGAACCGAGCAGGGCGCGTGCCCTGTGCGACGTGTTCATACCCGCACCACCGACGGCCGGCGCAGCAGCCCAGTGGGCCGGAGCAGCAGCACCACGAGCAGCAGCCCGTAGGTGAGCGTGTCCTTGTACTCGCTGCTGAGGTATCCGGTGGTGTACGCCTCGACCAGTCCGACCAGCAGCCCGCCGGCCACGGCTCCCACCGGGGAGACGAGTCCGCCGATCACTGCCGCTGTGAAGCCCTTGAGACCGAAGGGAATGCCCACTGACGCGTCCGGCGGTTGCAGAGGAGCCAGGAACACTCCCGCCAGAGCGCCCAGCGCCGCGGCCCAGGTGAACGCCAGCAGGCTCATCCGGGCCGGCGAGACGCCCATGAGCCGGACCGTCTCTGGGTCCATGGCCGTGGCGCGCATCGCGGTGCCCCCCAGGGTCCTGGTGAGGAACGCCCACATCAGCACGACCGCCGCCGCGGTGGCCACCGCGCACCACAGGTATTGCCGGGGCACAATGGCGCCGAACACATCGAAGGCGTCTCCCGGGGAGAACGGCGGGACGAAGTGGGAGTCCGCGCCGAAGGCGAGCAGCGCCGCGCCCTGAAGAGTCACCGAGGCGCCGATCGTCAGGATGATCAGCCGTTCGCTGTCGGCGCCCCGTGCCCTTCTGATGACGATGAGGTCCAGCAGACCACCGACCGCGGCGGTGAACGCGATCGCGGTCAAGGTTGCCGCCCACAGGGGCATGCCCGCCTCGTACAGCACGGCGGAACCGAGCCCGCCGAGCATGACGAAGTCGCCCTGCGCGAAGTTGATCACGCCGGTGACCTGGTACACCAGGGCCACCCCGAGTCCGACCAGGGCATAGGTGGTGCCGGCTCCGAGTCCGGAGAGCGTGAAGTCGAAGAACTGCGACATGGGGGTCTACCGGGTTCCGATCCTGAGTGTGGGCGAGGCGGGTACGTTCATCCGGCGGGCCCTCCGAGGTAGGCCCGAAGGACCCTGGGATCCTTACGCAGTTGGTCCACGGGTCCCGAGGCCACGAGGTCGCCCCGCTCCATGAGGTGGCCGCGGTGTGCCACTCGGAACGCAACACTCGCGCTCTGCTCGACCAGGACCAGCGTGGTACCGCGCCCGGCCAGTTCCACGAGGGCGTCGGTCACCAGCCGGACCGCCTGCGGGGCAAGTCCCAGCGACGGTTCGTCCAGCAGCATCAGTTTCGGACGGCTCATCAGCCCGCGGCCGATCGCCACCATCTGCTGCTCGCCGCCCGACAGGGTGCCGGCGGGCTGTCGCCGACGGCCGGCGAGCGCGGGAAAGAGGTCGTACACCGCTTTAAGCCCGGGCGTGGCCGCTGCCCGCCCCGCCGCGTAACCACCCAGCCGCAGGTTCTCCTCGACGCTGAGCCCGGCGAACACGTGCCGGCCCTCGGGGACGAGCACCAGACCTGCTCGCGCCCGCCGTTCCGCAGACCAGTGGGTCACGTCCGTGCCGTCGAACTCGACGGTGCCCTGCCACGGGCGCAACAGACCCACGAGGGTACGAAGCAGCGTCGACTTGCCCGCGCCGTTGGGTCCGATCACGGTCACGGCCTGCCCGGCGTCCACCGCGACGTCCACGCCGTGCAGGGCCTCGATCCGGCCGTATCCGGACACCAGCCCGGTGGCCCGCAGCATTGCGGTCACCTCTCCTCGCCGAGGTAGGCGGTGCGCACCGCGGGATCGGCGGTGATCCGCTCGGATGTGCCGTCCGCCAGCAGTCGGCCGTGGTCCAGTACCACCACCCGGTCCGACACCGAGAGGACTGCGGCGATGTCGTGCTCGACCAGCAGTACGGTTACGCCTTCGGCGGCGATGTCGGTGAACAGTGACGTCAGATCGGCACTCTCTGCGCGGGCGAGACCCGCGAGGGGTTCGTCCAGGAGCAGGAGTGCGGGGTCTCCCGCCAAAGCCCTGGCGATCTCCACCCGGCGCTGAAGTCCGTAGGCGAGACTGTCCGCAGACAGATGTGCGTACTGGGCCATCCCCACTCTTTCGAGCAGTTCGTGGGCCGTGCGACGCTCGGCGGCGATCCGGCGCCTTGCGGAGGCCAGACCCAGAACGTGGCCCAGAGACAGGCTCAGGCTTCGGGCCGTGCGCGGCAGCATGACGTTCTGCAGCACGGTCAGCGAGCCGAAGATCTGGAGGTTCTGGAAGGTCCTGGTCACACCGAGGCGGGCGGTACGCACCGGGCCGACGCCTGTGATGTCGTGACCGTTGACGCGGATGGTGCCGGATGTCAGCGGCGTCACTCCGGACAGGGCATTCAACAGGGTTGATTTTCCAGCACCGTTGGGTCCGATCAGCCCGATCACACCGCCGCTGGAGTGCGAGAGCGTGAAGTCATCCACGGCCGTCACCCCGCCGTAGCGCACCGTGGCTCCGGACACTTCGACTGCTGTGTTCACCGGCCGCCTCGGCGGACACATATGACTGACACTTCTCTCCTCCACCTTGCCCGACCGGCGGCTGAAACGCCGTCAGCCTGAGTGTTCACGGCGCCACGCGACTCCGCGGAAGGTACGCATACCGACGCGCGCAACCGGCTTGGCGAGTACAGCTGTTGAAGAGAAAGACAGCTGTGGCACCTCGTTTGTGACAGCCTTTCCACGACATGACCGTCGGCGTCCTGCCCTCGTGCCTCCAGGTGCGGGAAAGCTGGATCCCGGGACGCCGGCGGCCACGGCCTTCGGTGCACGAGCTTCCGCTGTCGGAGCGGGGGCCGGGTTCGTCTTCGCCGGTACGACCACTGCCCCGGAGGGCGGCCGGTCGCGTCACGCAAGGAAGCCGACCGTGTCGCCGGGGCCTTCACGCTCACCCACTTCTCCTCTACTTCCTGCTTGGGCGTGGACTCGGGGGGCGTAGAGGGGATGTCAGCCTCCCGACCACGGCCCAACCAGTGTGGTGACCTGCGGATTCGCGAGCGGGCGCGGCACAGGTGCGGCCGGTTGGCGGCGGGGATGCCGACGGGGAGATGAGCCTGGTCGGCGGAGGTGTTGTCGCTTCGTGACCGTGGTCGGGTCGTGATGGCGGGCCTCTGTTCGGGGCCGGGCGCTGACCTTGCCGGTACGCGCGGCGCCGGGCAAGCCGGCACCGTACCGGACGGGAAGCGACGTGGTGATCGGCGTGGACGTGGGCGAGGGGGATCGGCTGACGCTGGCGGTGCTTGGCCTTGTTCACGAGAACCGGTTCTGGCTCAACTTCTGTGACGCGACCACGCCGAGTAGGGGGATCAGCTCGGAGATGGCCCAATCCGGTGGCGAGAACAGGCTGTCAGTTCTCCGCTACCGGCCGCTTGTCCAAGAACTGTTTCGCCGCCTCGATCGCTTCTCTGCTGAGTTCGTCGAAGGAGCTCACTCCGTGCGCAGCGCCCGAGCCGTCCCCGTCCGAGCCGCCCACCCCGCCGGCAGCAACGCGCCCGCCACCGCGATGACCACGCCGCCCAGGGCGAGCAGGACGAGCAGGACGAGCAGGACCAGGATGCCAGGACCGTGTACGTCGATGTCCGCGGCCGGGATCTCCGTGCCGGTCGAGCGGCCCATCCCCGGCAGGACGAGGTGGTGCAGGGCCACTCCGAGGGGTACGCCGATGGCGCCGGCCACCAGACCGGGGGCGGCCACGGAGGTGAGGGCCATGGTGACGGTCTGGCGCGGGCTCATCCCCAGCGCCTTGAACACCGTGAGGTCGTGGACCCGTTCGCGGGTGTCGAGCACCACCGTGTTGAGGACGCACAGGCAGGCCACGACCACGAGCATCGCCGTCAGCATCGCGATCAACGACTGCATCACCACGATGACGGTCGAGGTGCGGCTGTCGTCGGAGCTCGTGGCGACCCCGCCGACCTTCTTCACCTGGGTGTTGAGCCCGTCGAGGCAGTCGCCCTTGTCCTTGCCCGAGGCGAGGTCGACGGTGAAGTGGTCCAGCTTCACGTCCGGCACGATCTGTGCCACCGACGCGGCGTCGGCGCGTACCGCCATGCCCTGGTCGCCGAGGTCGAAGATCTCGCCGACCAGCTTCAGCCGTGCGCTGCGGTCCTGGTCGGTCAGCGTCACGGTGTCGCCGACCTCGGCCCCGGTGGCCTGCAGGAACCGGGCCGGCGCCACCGCCTCGCCGCGTGCGGAGAACCAGCGCCCCGACACCATCACCTGACCGGTGCCCTGGGCGTCACCCTCGTAGACCACGAGCGGTGTACCGCCCTTGACGCCGGCGACGCTCACAAAGGTCTTGCCGGTGCCGAAGTACGATTTCGTGGCGGACTGCGCCTTGATCGCCGCCTCGACCTTGGCCGGGTCGGCCGGCTTCACATCGTCCTGTGGACCCGTCGTCGTACCGGGCGCGCCGCGGCCGTCCTGGTCGTCGCGGGCCGTGGCGCCGCCGTCCGAGCGGGAGTCCGTCCCGGGCACTGTGCCTTCGTCGCCGCGCGTCGGCGCCTGGCGGTCGCCGACTCCGCTCTACTCCGGCGCGCCGGGCCGTCCCATGGTGCTGACGGTGACGTCACCGACCGAGTCCGGGTTGCCATGCGTCTGGATGGCGAGCAGCGAACTGCCCAGCCGCACCGCGAGGTGATCACGAGCGCGCCGAAGCCGACGGCCGCCGCGGTGGTCGCCGCCCGCGCCGGACGCCCGCGGTGTCGCGAGGCCGAGGCTGACGGAACGCGGCACCGGCAGCCGGGCCAGCAGCCCACGGACGTGGCGCCCGCGCCCCTCGCTCGGCGTGCGCCCGACGTTGATCGCCACCGCCGTACGCAGCCGGGCGGCGCGCATGGCCGGGCCCAGCGGCGCTCTCCCTGCGGCTCGCCGGGAACCACCCCGCTGCCGTTCCCGCCCGAGATCCACGCGGGCCCGTGCCGGCGCGAGGGCTTGGGGCGTGGACATGCGCCTGCGAGTACGTCGCCGACGAAGACCTGGGCACCGTGACCCGACGGTACGGCGGCCGGTTGCCCCCGGAACTGGCGGCAGACCTCGGTCGGTCCGCCGGGGCGGCGCCGGCCGGGCTGCACCGGTCTGGAGCCTGCTTGTGCCGCGGCCACCACGACACATAGACCAAACAGGCGTTCGAGTAGAGTGGCGGTGCGGTGCGCTTCCGACGGGTCGCGTCTGACCATGTTCCGCAGCAGCGGCCTTTGGACGACCGAGCCGTTCTCTGGACTCGCTCCCCGTTCGCTCGCTGTCCCTGGTTCCTCCTTTGTCGGTCGATCGAGACGTGCAATGGCCTGGGTCGCCCGGTCCGGGTGCGCGGACCAGAGGTCAGCACAGCCGGACCGGACACGGTGCTACCGGATCGTCGAGGACGTCCCGGCTCGGTGGCTACGGCCGGATGCCGAAGGGGCCGAGTTCGCCGAAGTCGATGCGCAGCGACTCGAGCATGACCATGGCGTTGTCGACGGTGAAGACGTCGGCGGCGGCGAGGACACCGGTGTACTTGGCCACGACAGGGGCTGCCGCCGTCGTGGCTACGGCGTCGAGGTACGTCTTGAAGATGGCCCAGGAGTTTCCGGTCGGCCCGTACTTCTCGTAGAAGGGGGTCGGGTCGACCGACGCCTCGGCGGCACGGGTACTGGCGAGGAGGTCGGTGACGTACTCCCTCTGGATCGTGGCATCGGCGCGGACGCCGAGCCGGCCGAGGTGACCGCCCACCAGGGTCCGCCAGGGATAGTTCATGGCGGTGTCATGTGCCTTGATCCAGGCGGGGATGTCCTGGGACGCGGCGAGGCCCTTGAAGGGGGCCCAGCCCGGGAAGAGCACGTCGACGACCATGAGCGTGGCGTAGTCGGGCGCGTAGACGAAGATGTTGTCGGGGGAATGGTTCGGCCCGTGGTAGGCCAGTTCGAGGCGCTCGCCGCCGACCCGGAGGACGTAGCGATCGTCGAACGTCACCGTCGGCGCCGGACGGTTGGGGTCGGCATCGATGCGCAGCAGCCGACGTGTCTCGGTGTGGCCGATGCGCACCACGTGCTTGCCGAACAGGGAGGCCGCACCAATGTGGTCCGCGTGGGAGTGCGAGTACACCAGGTGTGTAACCCGGGACGGCTTGCCGTTGGCGCGGGTGACCTCCTGGATGGCCCGCAGCAGGTTGTGCCCGAGCGTGGGCGGGGCATCGACGAGGACGACACCCTCCCCCGTCGTCAGGAACATGGCCTGGTAATAGGTGTCGGTGACCCAGTACAGGTTGCCCTTGATCTGTCCGACGAAGTAGCCGTCGGCGTTCATCGCGGGCCCGACCGAGGTGGCCGGGATCGGCGCGTAGTCCGGAAGGCGCGGCACGTCGCCCGCCGCGGCAGTGCCCGGGAAGCCCCCGAGCAGTGAGGCGACGGTCGGGACCGCGGCGGCGACCGACGCCCGCTTCAGAAGCGTGCGGCGGGACGTACCCGAACCCATGGGCTCAGCAGTCATGTTCTGTCCTTGTGAGCGTGGATCGTGAAGAGGGGCCGACTGGCGCTGTCACGACAGTCGTGCCGGTCAGGAGGAGTGGAACTCGACGACGACGCGATAGCTGGCGGGCTCCGACGTGATGTGGAGGCCCGGGTCGTCGAACAGGCGCTTGAGCGCGGCGTGCCACTCCTGATTGCCCGTGGCCTTGTCGAGTTCGGTGCCCGAGGACCACTCAGCAATGTGGACGAAGCGCGTCTCCGGGGCATCGGCCAGCGGCCGGTGCAGCCGGGAGCGAATGAATCCGGGCTGTGTCGACATGATTCGGGCGTTTTCCTGGTACGCCTCGGTGAAGTAGTCGGCCTCCTCCGCGGGCACGGTGTACGTCTTGATGAGGGTGACCGGGCCGGCGGTGTGGGTCTTCGATTTCAGTGAGTCACTCATACCCATTGAGACAGGCGACTCCTCGCCCCTGTGACCAACGGCCGAATTCTTTAACAGCGGATTACCTTGCCAAGATTTTCGTCCGAATTACTTCAGATCCAGCCAATGGTCCGCCATGGTGCCCGATGTCCGGTTCGTGGGGTTGGCTGAGGGTAGCGAGCGATTCTTCTGGGTGTGAGCTCCGAGGAACAGGACCGGATAAATTTTCCTACATATAGAATATTCATCAGCTACGTCTGTATAACTTCACCTTGTCCACATCCGACCTCAAGATTAACTCCCGCGGCATCCCTGATGCAGGATTGATTCGCTATACATCAGTGGCGGGCAGGAAAGTGGAAAATGTTTCCCTTCTCCTGCCCAGCGGTCGATGACGGAAGGAGTCCAAATCGTCCAAATCGATGTCCATGAAGAAATTCCTTACTGCAGGTGCCGTGGACGCGGCGATGCTCGCGCTTTCACTCGGTGCGGCCGGCGCGGAGACACCGCTGCGCCTGCTGGCACGAGCGAATCCCGAGCAGAAGCCGATGGGGATCCTGAAGTATTCCTGATCGCTAGAGCGCTGAAGGATTATGCCCTCCACCCTGCCTGAGTAAGGCTGACGTGAAGGTTTGCCGTCGAGCCGCCTATTGTCTCGGCGGCTTGGCGGTGCTTATGCGTCGTTACAGGAATGCATCCACGGGGGCGTGCATCTATATGATGAGAGCTGCGGATCATGGCGACCGATTAATCATATGGATCTGCAGACAGAAATCTACTCACCTGGTAGCGGGTATTCATCGTACCGAGGGCCGGGCGGACGCAGAAGAAGACCTCAACTCGGCGGTTCATAGACAATTCCGGGGAAGGAATCTGAGTCCGCTCCCGGCCATGGTGAAGCTATGAACATCTCAGCACAGGAGCCGCACTGCGGCAGGGCTGCTCCGCTCACCCGAAAGTGCGTAACACCCCCGGCCTCTGTGCCGGTGCCTACGAGCCGCCGGTCATGCGCGGCCGGCTTGCCGCTGTGCTGGTCGAAAAAGACGATGAGCCGCCGATGACTCCGTCGGCGTGACATCGCCGGGCAACCGCAACCGCAGACGGCCGTGTACGACTCTCCCCTTGCACATCCACCCACTGCTGAAGGAGACCCACGTGACCATCGCCCTTGACCACCACACGCCGCAGACCTTCGTCGACCCCTACGCCGCCGACCCGGCGAAGACCGCCTGGCCTGCTGCCGCAACCGGACAGGACACGGATCACCCGCTGCCGCCGCCCAACCCCTCCGAGCGCCTCAGCATCCTCATCCACCCCC
The DNA here is from genome assembly GCF_030816965.1 of Streptomyces canus. NCBI lineage: Bacteria > Bacillati > Actinomycetota > Actinomycetes > Kitasatosporales > Streptomycetaceae > Streptomyces > Streptomyces canus. The sequence goes on along the minus strand of NZ_JAUSYQ010000002.1, from coordinate 10,249,795 downwards.
GCGACCAGCACCGCCTGGCCCTGCACGCCGCACTGACCGCCGCCGGCATCCCGCCCCGCCCCGAAGACCGCGACGCCATCGACCAGCTCAGCGCCCTGCCCTCCAGCATCAACACCACCCTGCAACGCTGGCTGCACCACACGGCATGAACTCCGCCGTGGGATCGATACCGAGGTCGAGCGGCTCCGCTGCATCGGCGCTGCCGCTCCGGCGGCGCGTGACCCCGGCCGTCCGGACCGACTCGCGGTGTCCTCTCCGCGACCGGCGCGGACGGGCGCCGGCATCGCCGGGCCGCGCGGACGGCAGCTTTCGGCGCCCCACGGGACGGGCGCGTACCGGCGCCCCGTAGGGGCGTGGGCATCGGCGCGCTCTCCCCGCACCGACGCACGTGACCTTCGCCGCTACGGCGCCGATCCTTCCGGCAGCAGCGACCGGCTCGGTGGGCACAGGACCAGCAGGTAGGGCGCGGCGTTGCAGGTCCGCTGTCTTCGCGGCTCGGGAGGGCCGTCGCGTTTATGGAGCGTGCCTCCGTATACGGCCGACCAGGTGCTGTCGATCAGGCGCAGGCTCCGGTCGCACCGACCCGCCTGGGCCCCGGGAGCAGCCCGATGAGTGTCCTGCTGACCTGAGCGTTGTGCCTGCGGGAGCAGGCCGTAGCAACCTGAGGAGTCGCGTTCGCTGCAGCCGACGGCGAGGCCCGTTGGGGGCGGTCGTCGGTCAGCGCGCCAGGCGGAGATGCGCATGAGGAAGCTGATCAACTTTCGTGCAGATCCACAGGATGCATGCTGGGACGCTCGCCGGGCGGCGTGACCACCCGAGGTCTCGGGCAGGTTCACCATCTCCCCCGGAACGCTGAATCGGCCTGCATGACCAGCACCGTCACCGGCCAAGGCCAGCAACAGCCACGGAACGTCAGGTACCTGATGGAGCGTCACATACTCGCTCGGCGGCGAGGCGTACGCGGTCTCACGCGAGGTCGACTCCAGGACGATCGAACACCATCGTAGGCCTCCGCGACCGCTCCCCAGTGATCTGTACCAGAGCCGAATTTGGGCAGCACTTGTTGATCACCGAGCCGTGAAATGTCGATGAGATGAGCACTGACACCGCCCGGTGGCGGAGTCGATGGTCTCTCCTCAGCTATTTGGTGGGGGTGCTGTTCAGGATGCCCTTGGTGTTCTGTTGCCTCACCGGTCCGCGTCCTGTCGGCGAAGGCCGTCGAGGACAACGTTCATCAGAGGCCGTGCCGTTGATTCCCATTCATCTCGGTCCAGTCGGCCGAGGTAGGCGATGAGCAGGAGGACCCCGTGAGCCTCCACGTCCGTGCGGATGGACCCGGCCGCTTTCCCGGCGTCCAGCAGGTGTCCGAGGGCGCCCTCGATGGGGTTCCGGCTGTGGTCGACAAGGTCTTGCCATGCCGTCGGCTCAAGCACTGCCAGGACGCCGTACTTGATCTCGGCGTAGTCGATCAGTCGGTCGAGCCATTGGCGCAAGGCTTCCACGGGCTCGTGTTCCGCCAGCAGGGCGGAGGCGGCGGTCACGAGTTCTTCGACGTCGCGCCGGTAGACCTCTGCGAGGAGCGCTTCGCGGTTGGGAAAGTTCCGGTAGAGAGTTCCCTGTCCTACGCCGGCGCGCTTGGCGATCTCGTTGAGGTGGACATGGTGGGACTCGGCGAGGGTCGCGCGGGCGGCCTCGATGATGCGGGTTCGGTTCTGCACCGCATCCGGACGGCGTGCTGGCGCGCTCATAGGCACCTCTCCTGGCGTTTGACCTCAACAAGTGGACATGTGTCCGGTAGAGTGAAACACGCAGCGGACACGTGTCCACTTTACTCGGAGGCAGCAGTGCTTTCTCTTCACGGCAAGACCGTCGCTATCACCGGAGCGAGCAGCGGCATCGGCGAAGCCACGGCCCGTCTGCTCGCCCAGGGCGGCGCCGCGGTCGTCCTCGCAGCGCGCCGCAGCGAGCGCATCGACGCCATCGCGCAGGACATCCGGAAGGAGGGGGGTCGTGCTGCCACGTGCGTCGTCGACGTCACCGAGCCCCAAGACCTGCAGCGCCTGGTCTCCACCACCATCGACCAGTACGGCCGAATCGATGTGCTGGTGAACAACGCAGGCATTGCCCCGATCAGCCCGCTGGCCGACCTCGACACCGAAGGCTGGTCGGCCATGATCGATGTCAACCTTCGCGGCATGCTCAACGGCGTCGCCGCCGCGCTGCCCGTCTTCCGCGAGCAAGGAGCGGGCCACCTGGTCAGCATCGTCTCCGTGGCCGGCCTGTACGGCGCGTCCCCCTCGATGGCTGTCTACGCCGCGACCAAGAACGCAGTGCGCACCATCCACGAAGGGCTGCGCACGGAGTCCACTGACGGGGTACTGCGCACCACAGCCATCTCGCCGGGATACGTCCGCACCGATCTCGCCAGCTCCATGGCAGATCCGCAAATCCGCGAGCAGACGCGCAAGAACATGGACGCGATGGGCATCCCTCCGGCGGCGGTCGCCCGCGCAGTGGTCTTCGCCATCGAGCAGCCCGGCGACGTCGAAATCGGCGAGATCAACGTTCGCCCCACCGTGCAGGCGTGACACTTGCGCTTCGGCCGCATGTGCTTCCATCCAGAACTCCCGCTCGGGCAGCTGCCGATGTGCTCAGCCGCGTACGGATGAACGTGCTCAGGCAGTGCGGCGTGTCGTGACCGGGGCGACGGGGGTCGGCGCTCCACGCTTTGGCTGTGCGGTCGCTAGCCGAATGATCGGCAATAGGAGGTTGAGGCGCATGCTCGTTCTGAGCCGCTCGCAGGTCGAGTCCCTGCTCGACGTGGACGCGCTGATCGATGCCTTGTCGTCGGCGATGGCAGACCTCAGTGCGGGCCGTGCCTCGGTACCCGACCGTGTCGCCGCCCTGGTGCCCGAACACGATGGATTTCTGGCGGCCATGCCGGGCTTTTTGCCGTCGGCCGGGATGCTCATGACCAAGCTGGTGTCGCTCTTCCCCCACAACGACGGGGCACAGCTGCCTACCCATCAGGCGCTGATCATGGCCTTTGATCCGGACACCGGCGAGCCCACGGCCCTGTTGGACGGTACGGCCATCACCGCGGCCCGGACCGGCGCCTGCTCCGCACTGTCGGCGCGGCTGCTGGCCCGCGAGGACGCCGCGGTATTGGCGGTGCTGGGCACCGGCGTGCAGGCCCGCTCCCACGCCCACGCGATCTGCCGGGTTCGCCCGATCCGGCAGATCCGCGTGGCCGGCCGGGACCCGGCCAAAGCCGCTGCCCTGGCCGAGGAACTCTCAGAAGTACTAGAGGCCGACGCGCAGGCCGTGTCCGGCTACGCCGAGGCGCTCGACGGCGCGGACATCGCCGCCGCGACGACGCACACTGTCGACCCCGTGATCCGCCGCCCCTGGCTGACGCCCGGGGTGCACATCACGTCCGTGGGGTACAACCCGGCCGGCCGCGAGATCGACGACGCCACGGTCGCCGAGGCGCTGGTGTGCGTCGAATCCCGCCAGGCCGTCCTTGCCCCGCCCCCCGCGGGCAGCAACGATCTGCTCATCCCGATCCGCGACGGCCTCATCACAGCCGATCACGTGCACGCCGAGCTAGGGGAACTCATCGCCGGCAGCAAAGCGGGGCGCACTGCTCCGGACCAGATCACCCTCTACAAGTCCGTCGGAGTGGCCGTGCAGGATGCCGCCGCCACGGCCCTGGTCATCGCTTCCGCCCGCGAGCAGTCGATCGGTGAGGAGATCACGCTGCAGTGATGCCGGTACCAGCCCCGCCCGCCGGCCACAGCTGCGCGGCCGCGAGGCTCCAGCCGACAGCTTCCAGGACAGGACGTAAGCGGCACCGACCCTGCTGCCGCTCCCCTACCGGTCCTTCCACACGCGGCCGGAAGTCTCAGTACTGGTGCGGTACTCCTCGGGACGGGTGGGGGGGATGCGAGAGAGGGAGATACGACAGCAGTTGTCCACCTCCCTGGACGGCGCCCGGCCCTGCTGTCGATGCCGTAAGACCGCGGGGCCGCAGTGGGCAACCGGGGCGGTACACGCACAGACCGCCGCCATCGCCGTACGGGCCAGTGCGTTCCTGCGCTGCGCCGAACGCTGATCAGCGTCGTGTCAGGACCGGGCGGCCAGCTTGAGGGTGTCCTGACACCACTGGCGGAAACCGGTGGCGGTGGCACAGCCCGGGTCGCGGGGTTCGGCGTCGTAGATCCCGTTGTTCTGCGCCTCGACCATGTCCACCATGTCCTGCGCCAGTGCCGGGCTCGCGCCGCGCCGCACCATCGCGGCCTGGAAGTCCGCGAGCGGGACCTGACGGTAGTGGACGGTGCGGCCCAGGGTGTCGGATATGACCTCGGCCATGTCGTCGGGGGTCAGGTTGTCGGGGCTGGCCAAGGGGACGCGGGCCTGCCCGCTCCAGGAGGTGTCGAGGAGGAGCTCTGCCGCTGCGGCGGCGACGTCTCGGGTAGCGATGGTCGGCAGCGGCCGGTCTGCGGCGTTTGCCATGGAGAACGTCCCCTGCTCTGCCATAGCCGTGGCCTGGCGGAGCAGGTTCTCCATGAAAAACGGAAGGGCCAGCGCCCGGTAGTTCACGTCGGCGCCCTCGATCAGCTCGTCCATCGACAGCGCGGCCGACAGGAGCCCGGCCTCGCCCTGGTACCCGTGGCCCAGGGAGGTGACGCCCACCACCCGCACGCCCCGCCTCGCGGCCTCCTGGCCGGCAGACCGGGTGAACTCCAGGTAGTAGTGCTTGGCCCTGTCGGAATCGCGGAATCCGGCCGGGGGCACGAGCCAGAACATCCGGTCAGCGCCATCAAGCGCCTTTGTGATCGTGTCGGCGTCGCCGTGGGAGCCCTGCACCACCTCGGCGTGGACGCGCACGTGCGTCGACAGCCGGGAGGGGTCGCGGGCGATCACGCGGACCGCCTCCCCGGCGTCCAGAATGCGGTTCACGAGCTGTCGACCGATGTCGCCGGTGGGGGTGGTGATGACGATCATGATGTACCTCCGTGAGAGACGGTCGGCGGTGGAACCCCAGAGGGCGTTGCCGGCTTCCGAGTCAAGCTGGCGCGACTACGCACGTGAAGGACCAACCTGGTCGCCATTGATACCCTGGAGGTATGAGTGACCTCGAAGTGCGGCAGCTCCGATACTTCGTCGCGGTCGCGGAGGAACTGCACTTCGGACGGGCCGCCGTGCGGCTGGGCATGGCGCAGCCCCCGCTGTCCCGCACGATCCGGGAACTCGAACGGCAGCTCGGCGTTGTGCTGTTCGAGCGGACCACCCGGCAGGTGAAGCTCACCGCGGCCGGGGAAGTACTGGTGCGCGACGCCCGGACCGTACTGGAAGCGGTCACCGCCGCCGCCCACCGGGCAATACAGGCAGGCAGCGCATCGCCGCGGTTGCGAATCGCGCTCAAGGCCGACATCGACGGCGGTCTGCTGCCGCAGATTCTGGACACCTACGGCGCCGACGACGCGTCCCTGCCGCCGGAACTGGTCCTCGGGGGGTTCGGCGAGCAGCCGCAGGCACTGCGCGACGGCCTCGCCGACGTGGGACTCGTACTGCGCCCCTTCGACGACCGCGGCCTGGACAGCGAGCCGCTGCTGACAGAGCCGGTCCTGGTCGCCCTGCCCGCCGCCGATCCGTTGGCCGCCCGGGACCGGCTGTGCCTGGACGATCTGGCCGACCGCAAGCTCCCCGGCGGCTCTCCGGCCGGCCATGGCCGGCCCGTCGAGCACGCCCCTCAGTCCGGGGCGACGCGGCCGGCGTCGAACCTGTCGGAGATCTTCAGTCTCGTCGAGACGGGCAGCGTCGTGTTCTTCGCGCCCGCCTCGGTAGCCCGACGCTACGCGCGACCCGGCATCACCTACCGCTCGGTCAGCGACCTCCCGGACGCCACGCTGGCCGTCGCCTGGCCCCAGGACGCGCGCTCACCGGCCGTCGCCGCCTTCGTGCGCGCCGCCTGCACTGTCGCAGTCGCGCAGGACGCGCAGGCAGAACCCCTCGTGCAGAGCACCACCACCTGAGCCGCGTCCGCCTCAGCCCGGTGCCACACGCCCTCCCAGCGCACCAGCAGCTCCACACAGGCACCCCTCGCCGACTCGACCTGCGCGACCGCGTCCAAATAGCCGACTACGCCTACGACACGGCGTTGTCCGCCCTGGCCACAACCGCCGCCCCGGACGCAGGGAGCGGGCTCCTGGCCGACCAGGCGCCACGCACGACTCCGGCACCCGAGTCAACCTCCGAAGGGCTTGCGAACTCGACCACCTGGCGCTTCAGTTGGCACCGTGAGCGCTTGAGATGGCACCGGTACGGTCGCTGACGTGGTGCAGTGTGGGACCCCTTCCAGCTCCAGGTCAGCGCGCCGCATCAGCCGATCCGTAGTCCGGCACGCGCGCTCACGGCTGCGGCCAAAGGTCGATCACTACCTTGCCGCGAACATGTCGGGCCGCCTGGAGGTCGACGACCGCGCGGATGTCCTCGACGGGGAAGGTCGCTGCGACGGATACACGCAGGCGGTCGGCTGCGACAAGGCGCGCCATGTCCCCGAGAACATCTGACTGAGCGCTTCAGGTGGCGGACTTCGCCAAGTGCGCCGCTCAGTACGTGCCCAGGTGTCGCCGAACACCCGGTGACGCCGAAAAGCGCGAGCCGTTCGGTCACCGTCCAGGCATGATGCCCTCTGTGAACCATGTCCTGTGCGGACTGGCTGCCAATGCCGCCCTGCCGTCCGATCTGGTCGACCGGCTGATCGAGGTCGCGGACGCTGACATCGCCGCGAACCTCGCCTGTCGCGCGGATCTCAGCCATGCGCAGGCGCTTGCCCTGGCATCGCGCGTCGAGGAGAGCGCTGCCTGGCTTGCGTACGAGGGCCGGCTGACCACCGCCGACATCGATCCTGTGGCACAGCCGCACGCCGCCCTCGCCTTGCTCTGCGAGCATGTTGACAGCCCGGAATGGGCGCGTCTCTTCGCGGCAGATCCACTCGTCGAGCGCCGGGAGAAGCTGGCTGCCTGTCCCCGTCTCCCGTCCGACGTGGTGGAGACGCTCGCCGCTGACACGAACGTACGGGTCGTTGCGGAGCTCGCCTTGTGGACTACGCCTGGAGTCGCCGCGAGGCTCGCGAGGCATCCGCACGCCGAGGTACGCCGCGCAGCAGCAGCCAACCAGGCGACGCCCCCACCCCTGCTGGCGGCACTGCTCACCGGCGAGGACCTGCCCCCCGCGCTGCGATGCCTGGTCTGCGACCGCGAAGAGACGCCGTTCGTGCACGACCCGCAATGCCCGCGAAACGACTGCGATCTACTGCCGGGTGACTCCTGTGACGGCACCCACGAGTCCACCGTGCACGAGACGCAGCGGATGGCACTGCAGAACCCGGCCACACCCACCGGTGCCGTCGTCCGCTTCGTCAATCACCCTTCTCCGCTGCTTCGCTGGGCACTCGCCGCTCGCTGCGACCTGCCGTCGGAGGTGTACGGACAGCTCGCCATGGACCCCCACGCCGGTGTCCGAGCCGACCTCGCCGGAAATCCCGCGATCCAGGACGCTCTCATCCGAGCGCTGGCCGGCGACCGTGGCCACGATGTGCAGCGCAGGCTCGCCCACAATCCGCGCGTGCCGCTCGACGTGCTCATCCGCCTGGCCGGCACCACCAGGATCGGCGCAACCCTGCTGCCGCGGATTGCCGCCGCTTCTCCCGCCGAGGTTGAGGAGCTGGCCAAGTCGCCGGAACCGGCCGCACGGATGCTCGTGGCTCAACGACGCGATCTGCCGACCGGAATCCGAGACGCGCTGGCCGCCGACCCCGACGCGAAAGTGGTCAAGTCCATCGCTTCGCACCCAGGCCTTTCCGAACCGCAGTTGCGCGCCATGGTCGACCGGCACGGAGTCCGCGTCATCGCCAAGGTTGCGGCCAACCCGGACGCGACTCCGGCACTGCTGGAGGATCTGACCCGGCAAGAACCCCCGGTACAAAAAGCGTTCCGCGAGGTCGCCCGGCACCGCAACGCGACGGGCCCGGCGCTGCACAACTGCTTGGCAGACAGGCGGGCGCGGCCCTGTGCCGCCAGTCATCCGGCCCTTCCGCCGCAAGTCATCGCGGAGCTGCTCACCGACACCGACCGGCAGGTGGCTGAAGCCGCAGCCGCCAACCCGTCGCTGCCCCTCGCCGTGATGTCGGATCTCGTGCCCCCGCTGTAATGGCTCAGCTCGCCGGTTGAAACGCTCAGACCCGCCAACTCAACTGCTCACCCGCCGGCTGAAGCGCTCAGTCACACTGCCTGGGGCGGAGCGCGTAGTTGGCGGATGAGTGCTCTGCTTGGCGGAGCAGAGCATTCTGGTTGGCGGGCCCGGCATCCTCCTCGTCGGGACCGGAGGTGGCCTGTCCCAGGCCCCGGCGGATCGCGATCTCCACGGGTGAGTACACGCCGTCGGCCCGCTCCAGTTCGTATGGCGCCGCCGGCATCAGCGGCGGCTGGGCCATGAAGCGCGGCCGCGCCCCGTGGTGCGGCTGTGCCGCGTGGACCAGGAACGGATGGCACAGGAAGACATCACCCAGGGAACCGGTGGCGAGGGCGAGCGGCCGGTGGGCGGATGCCGCTACGAGGTCAGGCGCGACCGCCAGGCCGCTCACGCCCTCCTCCCCGTACGGCTCCAGCACCTTCGGCACGTCGAGGTGGGAGCCGACCCGGATTCGAGTGGGGGCGTCCCTTTCCCCCACCTCGCTGAACAGAAAGAGCATCAGCAAGGCTCTGCCGCGTGAGCGGAGATTGGTGAAGGGCCAGGTCTCGCCCTCCACCGCATAGCTGCCCTCGATGTGCCAACACGCGTCGTCGGGCTCCTGCTCGTGCGGGAAGCGCAGCGGGAAGGTACCGAGCGAGTAGCGCGGCTCCCACCGCCCGGCGCCGACCAGCAGGTCGTACGCCCGGTGCAGGGCCGGGGAATTGGGTGCGGCGGCGAACGGTCCCTGTGCCATCCCGCCGACCCAGTGCACGGGCTGCGTCCACGTCTCCGGATCGTCCGGGTCGCAGCCCGTCTCCCGCCACAGCAGCCGCGCGCAGCTCGCGGCCACGCGGGGCGCGACAGCGCCCTCCAGCTTGACGAAGCCGTCGCGGAGGAACCGGGTTACCAAGGTCGTGTCGTCCATGCCTCCATCGTGCGACGCCGCCCGTCCCGGTCACCCGACACTTGCCGCACCGCTTTTCTCGGGTGCGGCGTGCAGGGTCAAGCCTGATTGAATCGATGGTCGGGAACTTGGAGGCGAGCGTGCTGGAGCGGCTCAATCAGGCCATGGAGCACATCGAGCGGCAGCTTGACAGCTCCGTCGACGTAGGCGAGTTGGCGCGGATCGCGGCCACCTCGGAGTACCACCTGCGGCGGATGTTCTCGGCGCTTGCCGGCATGCCGCTGTCGGAATACATCAGGCGCCGGCGGCTGACCGTCGCGGGCGCGGAGGTACTGGCCGGTGAGCGGACGCTGCTGGAGATCGCGGTGCGGTACGGCTACGGCTCGGGCGAGGCATTCGCTCGGGCGTTCCGCGCGGTGCACGGCGTCGGCCCCGGCGAGGCACGGCGCACCGGCGCGGCGCTCAGCTCACAGCCCCGGATGACCTTCCGTCTCATCATCGACGGGAGCAGCAGCATGCGCTACCGCGTCGTGCACAAGCCGGAGTTCAGCGTCGTCGGAGCGAAGGCCCGGGTCCCGCTCGTGCACTCGGGGCCGAACCAGGCGATCATCAATTTCGTCCGCGGGATCGGCGAGCAGGCAAAGGAGTTGCTGGAGAAGCTGTCCGACCAGGAGCCGCACGGCATCCTCGCGGTCTGCGACGACCTCGATCCCAGCCGGGCGGAGGGCACCGACCTCGACTACTACCACGGCGTCGTCACCTCGGCGTCCGCGCCGGACGGCATGGCCACGCTGCCCGTGTCGGCCGGGACATGGGCAGTCTTCACCACCTCGGGGCCGGCGCCGGAGGCGATCCAGGCACTGTGGCGGGATGTGTTCACCGAGTGGTTCCCATCGAACCCGTACCGGAGCCGCCCCGGGCCGGAGATCCTTCGTACCCGGATGTCGGCGGACGGCAGCGAGGCGGATGCCGAGCTGTGGCTGCCGGTGGAACGGGAGACCAATTGAGTGGAATCCCTCCCTGGCGGCCCTGCTCGCCGGGGTCCGGCGTGCTGGTCCCGGCGAGAAGGCGGACAGCCATCCGGCCGCCGACCAGAACGCTCAGCTCCGCCAAGTACAGTGCCCATCCGCCAACCAGCGCGCTCAGTCACAGGTGCGGAAGGACGATAGTTGTCACCGGCGGAGCCTGATGAGCTGGCGAACGGGGCCGGTCGCAGCAGCCTGGTTGTCACAAGCAAGGCACGCGGCTTGTCACATGATGCCCATCAACAGCTTTTCTGTCACCAGAAACGAGCCTGGGAGCCCCCAGCTCTCAGCCTTCCGGGTGCGGCGGTGCGGAAGGCAGCGGAGAGAGCGACCAGCGGACGGGGTTGCCGTCGGGACCGTCGGTGAGCCAGGAACCGTCGCGCAGGGGCACCAGTTCGTACGGGTTGGTCACCTCGACAGTGATCTCGGCGCTGAGCGTGCCAGTCCGCACGTCAATCAGGTGGCAGCGGATCCACTCCTCCTCGTCCTGGCCCTCACCGCCCAGCGTGGTCGTTGACGAGGTCGGCACGGCGGCGGACGAAAGTCTTGTGGTCGGCGGCTCTCTCGTCGCCTGGCCGGAGCACGGGGACAGCCAGGGGCCCACCGTGCTCACCGCGCCTTCGGCAATGCCTCCAGGGAGCGGCGCTCCTCCCCCGCGCCGCGGCCGGCCACACGCCACACCGGCTCAGCGGGCCCGTGCAGGGTCAGCTGTGCCGGCGGGGTGGTCGCCACGATGATCCGGTAGTCCACGCCGTGGACGTGCCGGGCGCGCTGGTGGAAGGCCGCTTCCCGGGTGGCCGGGGCAGCGCGGCGGAGCCGGGGCGAAGACGAACAGCACCGGCGGGGAGGGCCGGTCCGGGGACGGCCGCGTAGATCTCCTGACAGTGAGAGCGCGGGGCCCGGGCGGCGTTGCCGCGACCGCCCGCCGGTGCGTTGCGGTAGGCGTCGTAGCGCTCCAGCTTCGCGACCATGCGGGCGTAGACACCTCAGCCGCTTATCGCGTCAAGTTGGGTGTCGGGATCGGTCGAACAGGCTTGTGCTCCTTCTCCGTGAAGGCGTGGGACGATCGGGACTTGGCGAGTCCTGATCCCGCGTTGCGCCGTCCCCTCCTGATGGAGGCGCTCACCGTGTTGGCGGCGCCTGCGCCGGCCTGGACGGCATGACTGGAGAAACACGGCGTCGTGACGGACTAGATCGCCCTCGACTTCGATCACGCGTTCCGCATGGCCGAGCGCCTGGTCGAGGAGGGACTCCTCAGCTGTGGTGCACTACCTGACCTGCGGATGATCGGCTCGATCTTCGACACACGATTGACTCACCGTCGATCAACTCCGCTCTTGCGCACCGAATCCCCTCATACGCACCGGATTTGAACCCTGTCGAGGGCGTCTGGTCGCTGTTGCGGCGCGGACCGATGGCCAACGTTGCCTTCACCGACGACGAACACCTCGAACGCACCCTCCGCCATGGCTTACGTCATATCCAACTCCGGCCCGACCTCACCGACGGCTGCCTGGCCGGCACCGGACTCACCCTCATCCACCGGCCGACCAGTCCGAAGACCTCAGCAACCCGGGAATTCCGAGCGACCGCCGTCCTCGCCGTGCGGGGACACTGCGCTCCCGCACGGCGGTCTACCGCGGTGCTACGGCTTGATGCCCACTCCGGTCCACAGGCTGACTTCGGCGTCCGAGGCGGTGGATTCCTCGTCGGCGCGCCAGCGGTGTCCGACCGTGACCCCGGGGTCGAGCAGGTCGAGGCCTTCGAAGAACCGGGCGACCTCCGCCTGGCTACGGAACTGCACCGGCGTGCCCGCGTTGGTGTAGATGTCCGTGACCTTCTGCCAGGTCTCCGGGTCGAAGTCGGGCGTGCAGTGGCTCAGGGCCAGCGCGCTGCCCGAGGGAAGCTCGGCCAGCAGGCGGCTGACGATGCCGTAAGGGTCCTGCGCGTCCGTGACGAAGTGCATGAGTGCGTTGAGGGACAGTGCCACCGGCAGACGCGTGTCCAGGACCTCGGCCAGTTCCGGCGCGTTCAGCAGCGCGTCCGGGTTGTTGACGTCGGCCTCGATGTAGGTCGTGCGGCCCTCAGGCGTGTTGCGCATCAGGCGCTCGGCGTACCTGAGGACCAGGGGGTCGTTGTCGGCGTAGACCACGCGAGCCTCGGGGACCACGGACTGCGCGACCTGGTGCAGGTTCGGCTCGGTGGGGACGCCGGTGCCGATGTCGAGCCACTGGCGGATGCCGTGTTCGCGGGCGAGGACGCGGGTGGCGCGGTGCATGAAGGCACGGTTCTCGCGGGCGCACGTGAAGATGCCGGGGTAGGCCGCCGCGACGGTCTCGGCGGCCTGCTTGTCGACGTCGAAGTGGTCCTTGCCGCCGAGGTAGTAGTCGTACATCCGGGCGGAGTGGGGCCGGCTGGTGTCGATCTCCCGCGCGGCGTGCGAGTTGGTCATCCTGTCCATACCTTTCGGTGCTGTGCGTGGGGGTTTCGGGCAGCTGGTGGCCGGGGGCCGGCTCAGTCCTACCGGTCCGGATTCAGCCGGCCGCGAGATGGTCGGCGAGGCCCCGCTTGACGCCCGCGACGAACGCGGCGATCTCCTGCGGGGTGTAGATCAGCGCGGGTCCGGCCGGATCGGTCGACTGCCGCAGCGCCACCCGGCCGTCGGCCAGCAGCTTCGTCTGTACGCACTGGCCGCCGTTGGGACCGCTCCACGGCGACTCCCAGCCCTGCTCGCCCAGGTCGGTGGCCGGCATCCCGTTGTAGACCTGGCAGTCGGTGCTCGTCATGAGTACTCCTTGCGCATGCGGTTCAGCAGCGCCTTGCTGTCCGTGTCCGAGGTCAGCAGGGACATGCGGTTGTGCGCCTCCAGATGCGCCGACACGTCCGAGCGCTGATCCAGGTACATCGCGCCGGAAAGGACCTCGGTGTACACGATGTCCGGCAGCTCCGGCTCCTCGAAGCGGAAGTAGGTGAACGGGGCGCACGCGCCCACATGGGCGCCGGCGGTGAACGGCACCACGTCGACGCTGACGTGCTCCAGCTCCGAGACCTCCAGGAGCCGGTCGATCTGCTCCCGCATGACCTCGGAGCCGCCGACCACCCGGTGCAGTACGGCCTCTTCCATCACCACCCACAGCGTGGGCGCGTCGGGTCTCTCGAGCAGGCTCTGGCGGCGCAGCCGCAGATCCACACGCCGCCCCAGATCCTCGTCGGCCTCGCCCGGGAAGCCGCCGCGCAGCACCCCGCGCGCGTACGCGTGGGTCTGCAGCAGCCCGGTGACGTAGTGGGGTTCGTAGGTGCGCAGGGTCCGGGCCCCGGCCTCCAGGCTGACGTAGGCGCTGAACCAGTTCGGCAGGACGTCCCGGTAGGTGTGCCACCAGCCGGGCGCGTTGGCCCGCTCGGCCAGGACGACGAACTCGTCGATCTCCTGCCGGTCCGCCCCGTAGGTCTCCAGCAGCTTCTCCACGTAGAGCGGCTTGAGGGCGACCTCGGCCTTCTCCAGGCGGCGGATGGTCAGGGACGTCACCCTCAGGGCCCTGGCCGCGTCCTCCAGCGAGGCCCCCGCGTCCTGGCGCCGCTCCTGCAGACGGCGGCCGAGGATCATGCGCAGCACGGTGGGAGCACTGGTGCCACCGGTGCCCGTACGGCCTTCGCTCACGCCCTGACCTCCTGAGGGACTGTCACCGGATCGAGTCTGACAGCCACTTGATGACGCCACCAGACGGATATCGGCTTTCTGAAATTATCAGGGAGCTGGTTGCACATTGAACTGGGGTACGTGGGCGATGCCTTGTGTGCTGTGCGCTTCGAGCGCATGCACGGCCCCGGTCAACTCACCCGCCCACAGCGGATATTGGATGATTCCGCCATTTGGGGTGGACATGGCGGTGCCCACCTGATCTACGAGGCACCGCGGACCTGGGGCCCTCCGAAGCAGGCGCGGACGCACGCGTACGGCCCCGCAGGGCAGAGCGGCACCGGCGACCCGCGCCGTCCGTGCCGGGAAGGCCGCCCCGTCCCGACTGAGTGAGCGAGACCGTGCCGTCGCCGCAAAGGTGGCGGCCAGTGCCGCGCAGACGCGCCCGGCACTCGACTGGGCCGCTCCACAGCCGACCTGCCTCCCGCCCCCAAAACCGTCCACCGGGTCCGGCACATGCCATGGCGCTCTCCTCGTCGCCATGGGCCACCTGGACGCGTTCCACCTACTGGGAGCCGACCCCTGGGACATACCCGCCCTGGTCCCCATCATCAAGGAGGCTGGCGGCGCGTTCAGTCACCTCTTCAGAACGCGGGAGAAGAACAGGCAAGTCGCGCTGTTCTCCAACGTCAGTCTCCACAGACAGATCGTGGAGATCGCTCAATCAGCAAGCTGAACGGATCACCGGTGACTTGACCGTCGCCTGGTGACCGCAAACCTGCCATCGCGACGGCTGCCGCGCTCCGACTCACCGAGCCTGGACACACTGGTTGGAACCAGCGGGGCTCGGCGAGTTGGTGGTTTCTGGACGGTCGGACGCTCTTGTTGGCACCAAGTTGTCACGCTTCTTGCGACCAACCGCGAGTTGACAGTCTTCTTGGCACCAGATCGCTAGCTTCTGTCCGCTCCACCTGTGGCGCTCAGACGCACTCGGTGACGCTGGAGGTCGACCTCGGTGACCTCCACCGTGATCAGCTCACCCTCGTCGACGAGCTTGTCAGGGGTCTCGACCGGCTCGTCGGCTAGCTCTGAGAGGTGGAGGAACCCCACAACGTCGGGAGCAAGCTGCACGAACACACCAAAAGGAACGATCTTGGTGATCGGCCCAGTGAGAACCCGGCCGACCTGATCCGCAAACCGAATGAGTGGATCATCCTGCAGAGCCTTCAGCGAGAGCGTGACCTGTCCGGTTCGGGTCTCGGCAATGATCACCTCAGCAGTGATTCGCTGGCCGACTTCAACTGCCTCGGAAGGGTGGTTGATCCAGCCCCACGTCAGGTCCGGCCCCCGGATGAAGCCGGTGCACAAGCCGTCCGGTTCGCCATCGACGTGGACGAAGACCCCGAAGTTGTGAACCTCGGAGACCGTCCCGTCGACGACCTGCCCTCGTTCAAACGCGAGGAGGAAGGACCGCAAGGCTGGAATCTCGCACGCCCTGGCAGAGAGGTGAAGCTGACCTTCACGCCAACGCCCGATCTCTTCGGCGTTGATCTCCTGGCCGACCTCGAACAGCTCGGATGGATGGTCCATCCGACGCATCGACGCCTCCTGTCGAGGAATCCGAGCTATTTCGGCTTTCCCGCCTTCGGCATCTACCAGCTGCACCAAAACGTCCGCTCCCTCGAACCCGGTGACTCTCGCCGTTCTCACCGCCCCCGGCCGGAGCTGGTTGATCAAGGACTGCATGCGAGGGTCAGGGACTGGATCGGACACGGGGGTGAGCCTAGTCGGCGCCGGCCGCACTGGTTCCAACTAGCGTGTCACGGCTCGCTCACGGAGCGAGGACTGCTCCAGTTGCTGCTCCAGCCGTGACACGGCCGTCGACCCGCGCGGGGTGATGACCCACTGGGCGTAGGCCCCGAGGACGCGGGAGACGTCGGCCGGCTCCCGGGAGTCGAGCGCGTCCCACGGCAGGATGGCGAGCTGCACGCACTGCCGCTCGCGCCTTTGCGCCTTGCGGTAGATCCGGGCCCACGGGCCGAAGCCGGGCTGGGTGAGCTGCCACTTCGCCTGCACCACCGGCTTGATGACCGGCTGGTCCTCGGGCAGGCGCAGGCTCCGGCGGTCCTCGAGGTGTTCGGGCAGCCCGAGCTTCACGGCGGCCACGGTGGTGAGGACGATCAGCGGGTCGGCGTCCTTGCCGTGGCGGCTGGGCTTGGGCGCACCGAGGCCGGCCTCGCGCAGCGTCCACTCCACCAACTCGGGGATCGTGGCCGCCGGGCAGTCGAGCACGATGCCGTCGACGCCGTACGCGAAACCGTCACCGTCCAGCACCGCGAGCGGGCCACGTGGGAACCGCGGGTCGGTGACGGGCTTCGCCGCCTTCTGCGCAGCCGGTCAGCGCGATGACGCTGCCGGACGGCAGGTCGCGGGGCGCTCCGGCGCGGCGGGGCCTGGACGGCAGTCTCCGGCTCGGTGGCCTCGCGTGCGGCCGCGCCGGTGAACGTCTGCGGCACCTCCGGATGCGGGCCCGCCAGCCAGGACGAGAGCGGCCGTGGCGGGGCGCCGTGCGCGGAGTACTTCGCCGACCAGCCCTTCAGAAGCCGCTGGTACGCCTCCAGGCGCGGCGGCTTGGGCTTGCAGCGGCCGTTCTCGTAGTTCTTCACCGTCTGTCTGTCCGGGCAGTCTCAGAGATCACCGGGCAACCAGGCCGAGCGTCCTGTACAAGTCCGGGCGCCTCTCGGCATTCGCCCTGGTCACGGGCGCGGTGACTCGTCCCGCCGACCCGCTGCACCAACGACTGTCCGGACTTCTCCGGGACGCCGGACACGCGAGGCATGGCAACAGCCACTGAATGGTGGGCCGACCGCACCGGCTACGCCTGGCGCCGGTTCGCGGACGCCGCCGAAGCGATAGGTCCTGAGTTCGTTGCGTGCGCCCGTCAGCCGTGCTTGGCTCGCCCGATGAACCTTCTGTTGACGGCGAGTGGCCTGCGCAACAAGACGCTGCGGGATGCGCTGTGGGACATGCTGGGAAAGCCGTTCGGATCGGCGAACATCGTGTACGTTCCCACGGCATCAGTCGCCGAGCCCGGGGACCATGGCTGGTTCGTCGCGAACATGAACCGGCTGCACGGCCTCGGCTGGCGGGAGTTCGACATCCTGGAGCTGAACGGCCTGCCCCGGCAGATGGTGCTCGACCGGCTGCTCCACGCCGACGTCATCTATGTCGAGGGCGGCAGCCACTACCACCTCGCGCGCAGCATCACCGGCAACGGCCTGGCCGACGGCTTCCTGGAGGCGCTGGAGAACCGGGTCTATGTGGGGGTCAGCGCCGGATCAATGATCTTCAGCCGTCATCTCACCGGACATTCCGCCGACGTCATCGGGGACACCACGGACCTTCACGTGCTCGGCGCGACGACCGTGGAGCCGCCGTTCGGCCTCTTCGACTGGTATCTCAAGCCCCACCTGTACTCGCCGGATTTCCCCGAGCGGGACGACACCTGGGCTGATCGCATCGCTGCGCGGGCGGACTTCCCGATCTACTTCATCGACGACGAGACGGCCGTACGCGTCAGGGACGGCAAGGTGGATGTCATTTCTGAAGGCCGGTGGCGGTTCCATCCGTGACTCAACGCGTCGTGGGGAGCCCCGAACAAGGCCGAAGTGCGCACTGACCATCGGCCGCTGGTACTCCCCGTACGACGACCAGTACTTCGATACAAGGCCCGCCAGTTCGACGTCCACCTGGTACCGCGCGCTGAGGCCTGGGACTCCGCGCCTCGGCCTGGACGGCAAAGGAGCGCGAGACCCTACGCCAACGACCTCGGCGGTCCCGCGCGCTGATCGGGTTTTCGCGGCCTCCAACCGGTCCAAGGCCGACCAGGACCCGGCCACCTGGCAGCCACCCGCCGCTACCGCCGCACCTGTTCCGCCGACTGAGTGGCCGTCAAAACCAGCTGGCAGCTCACCATCGACGATCGCGGTGCTTCGTCCGGTGCTGGCGCCCGTGACGATGGTGACCTTCTTGGTGTTCCCCCTGGGGTGCCGGGGGGCGTGGGTTGTGCATGCGCCGGCAGCGTCATGCGGCGGGGTTCGGGGGCAGGAGTCGGGCGAGCCAGGCAGTGCGGGTTCGGCGGGCTGTTGCCGAGATGCGCGCTTGCGGGTACAGCGCGTCGAATCCGTGGAAGCCGCCTGCCCAGACGTGGAGTTCGGCCTGGCCGCCGGCCGCCCAGATGCGGGTGGCGTAGTCGGTGTCCTCGTCGCGGAAGACTTCGGCGGAGCCGGTGTCGATGTAGGTGGTGGGCAGGCCCGAGAGGTCGTCGGCCAGCGCCGGCGAGACGTACGTAGACACCTCCTCGTCGCTGAGGTCGCCGAGGACGGCGCGCCATCCGAACTTGTTCATTTCGCGGGTCCAGATGCCGGGCCCGTCAGAGTACTGGCGGCTGGAGGTGCTGGTGTTGCGGTGGTCGAGCATGGGGCAGATCAGCATCTGGGCAGCGATCGCCGGGGTGCCGAGGTCGCGGGCCAGCAGGGTCACACCCGCCGCGAGCCCGCCGCCCGCGCTGGCGCCGGCGACGACGATCGCGGCTGGGTCGATGCCCAGTTCTTCGCAGTGTTCGGCGATCCAGAGCAGTCCCCGGACACGACCGGGTGGCCGTACCGGCGACGGGGGGGGCCGCGTCGGAGGCCGTGTTCGCCACGCGCCGGCTGCCTGCGACGTGGGTCCTGTGCCCGTCGACCACCGAGGTCGACGTCGTACGGGGGGCTGACACGGACGTCGGTCGGAATGGAGGACGTGGTCTTCAAGGGGCTGGACGACGTCTACCGGCCTCGGCCAGCGGCTGGCAGAAATACAAGGTCCGCGAGACGAGCGAGGTGGTCGTCGGCGCGGTCGGCGACGTCGCCCGCGACGCCTCGGGCCGGTGAAGCCATCCCGCACGCTGGCACCGCGCCCGCCCCGACCTCTCCCCCGCCGACGTTGCCCCGCCGGTCGCCGCCGTCGCGCTGACGGCAGCCCGGCGCGGCGGCCCCGGCCAACGGGCAACACCGGCGAGCAGCCCCGATCCCCGGTTGGTCCGCGCCACCCCACTATTGGGATGGTGTCGTGCTCGGTGTCAGAACGAGGATGCCATCTTCCTCCGGCGTTGTGACGGTATGTCCGCGCTGCATGAGGACGCCCCCCACCGCGGCCTGCACGACCGCTCGTATGCCGCCGTCCGGTGCACGGCCGGACTGGCCGGCCGCCAGCGCGTGGAACCCGTCGGACGCCACCCACCTGACCAGGACGCCTGCGGGCGTCTCACTCAGCTGCAGGCCCGACGTTCCGCTGTCCGTGTTTGCGACCAGGTGGAAGCCCGCCTCGCTGAGAGCGTGCCGTACCTGGACGGCAAGAGATGCAGGCGGCGGCATCCCGTCCTGCTTCCCCGGATCGCCCAGGCCACGCCATCGGATCTCACGGGGCTGTGCGGTCGGCGACGCTCCCGCCTGGATCGTCGGCCGGCGCGATCACTGCCGTGACGGGTTTCCGACCGGTCCCAGCGCACGTCGTAGGCCTGGCCGACGGCCAGGGTGATCTCCAGGCCATGCCGCCCCACTCGCTGCGGGTCGGTAGCGGCGACATCCCGCAGGACCGGATCGCTGTCCCACACCGACACCCGCACCGCACCCTCACCAATCCGGAGATCGAGCATGACCGGGCCCTGCGCGTACTTCACTGATCGCACGACGGTGTTCTGTCGACTGTCCCGCCGGCTCCCTACGTGCCGGTGGAACCGTTCGCACTGACTTCGAGAGTCACCGTCCGGCTCGTTTGCGGCGATGCCACTGGTTGAGGCTTGCGGCAGGTTGGGTGGGCGGGGAAGCGGCATCGACCTCCCCAGGCGTTCCGCCGCTTCCCCGCCAGCACGGCCCGGCTACCCGGAGGCGCCGGTTCTACTCTCGCCCGTCACCTCGAGGCCGGCGCGCCGCCACCGCGGCGGTCAGTTGCGTCTGCAGATGCTCCGGCATCGGCTGCTGCTGTGTCGTTGCGATCACGGCTTCGGCGATGGCGTGCACTTTCGTGTTGGTGTTCTGGGAGACCGTTACCAAGATCTCCCACGCTTCTTCCAGCGTGCACGACCAGGCCGCCATCAGCACTCCGCGGGCGATATCGATGACCGGCCTGCGCTCCAGTGCCTCCTTGAGCTGTTCGGTCTCCACACGCAACAACTCGGCTCGCTCGGCGAGGGGCAGTTCGATGTCATCGGACATGCGGGAACGGGCAATACCGTCGCGCGGCGCGCCACCTGAAAGCTCTGCTCCGGTGCGGCCACGCCGGGGGCCCGGGCGTTGGGAAGGTCGCATAGCCGACGCCTTCCCGGCAGCATGCCCCGCATTCCGCCTCCGCGCCGTGACGTAGGTAAGAACAGCACAAGAGTGACCTACCGCCGCGCCGGCACCCTTGCGGGAATCACCACATGTCAGCAGCATCGATCACGCCGGGCGTTGCAAAGCCTGCCCGGGGCTCTTCATCCTGGCTTGACCGCGAGGCGGTTGACATCGTGGTGCGGCATACGTTTGCGTCAGCAGCGGACGAGTGGCCACCACGGATGGAAAGGAGGCGGTATGAGTCAGGCCAGCTTGACCGTCTCTCAGCACACCACCGCCGACGGCGTGCATGTCCTCGCCCTGGCCGGGGAGATCGACCACAACACGGCCGACGTCTTCCGCCAGGCGCTCACCGCAGACGACGGCTCCAGCCGGTGCACGGTCGTCGACTTCCACGACGTCACCTTCATGGACTCCAGCGGCATCAACGTCCTCGTCGCCGCGAACAACGCCGCCCGGGCCCACGGCGGCCGGCTACGTCTGGCCCACACCCCCAACCGCGTGCTGGACCTCCTGCGCATCGTCGGCCTGGACGACGTCATCCCGCTCTACGCCACCCTCCAACAGGCCCTCGCGCCGGAAGCCGTCGCCTGATCCCCCAGGCGTCTTCCCCGGTCCGCGCCCCACGCCGTCCAGAAGGCTGCCCGGGGCGCGGCGTTCTCTCGCGAACTGCTCAGCTTGTTTTTTTATCTACCAAGATCTTCCGGGTTTGGCGATGGCCTTGAGAGTCTCGGGGCGTTCGACGGTCTTACCCCTGGCCTGGGGCTCTAGGTGGCGCACTACTGTCGCCGGCAGGGGCCGGGACGGCCCCGATGTCATGGCTGCGTTCCCGAATCGCTCTGCCGTTCCTCAGCCCAGTGACAGGTCACCCTGATCGTCCTTGACCTTCACCTTGACCCAGGCATTGCCGCTGCTGTTTCCGTCGCCGACGCCGTCGACGTTGCACTTGAACTCCCGGCCCGCCTCGACGGGGACGGAAGCGGGGCAGCTGACATCGTCGATGGTCGGGGGCCTGGCGAAGTCGGCGGATTTGACGTTGTTGAGCACCGCCCGCGCCAGCGCGTCCTGATCCAGGACGCGCTGCGGCTGCACGGCGGGACTCCCGGCCAGCAGCATGATCGTGAAAGTGAGCGCACAACAGGCGATCACGGCCAGAGACAGCGCGATGACGGTACGGGCGAAGCTGCGTTGATCAGTCACGCGGACAGTCCTATCCAGCTGTCCGCGCTCATACAACCCCCTGTGGTGACGTGAAGTTGCCTCTCGGTCCCTGCGGAGTGTTCCCGCACCACTGCCTGCGCGGCCGGGTGGAACTTGTGCACCCCTGCTGGACGAGGAGTGGGGCGGGCGCCGCTTCTTGTTCGTCATCTTCCGGCATCGAATGGTGTCTCGCACTGGCCCAACTCTCGTGTGAGTCGGGCGAGGTAGACGTCCAGGGGTTGGACGCGTCCCGGCAGGTCGTCCTGCAAGTTCCACCAGCGGATAGCTGCAATCTCCGCGTTGGTCTGGAAGCCGCGGGCAGTGGTGGCGTGCCCGGTGAACAGTGCCGCGTACTCAGCTCGCCGGTCGGGAGCGAGCACGAAGGCTGCGTAGCCGACGAAGCGCAAGGGTCCATCCGGGTCCTGACCGGTCTCCTCCAGCAGTTCGCGTGCAGCCGCCTGACGAGGGGATTCGCCTGCCTCGATTCGCCCACCGGGCAGCTCCCACGACTGGCGGAAGCGATCGAAGACCATCAGGACACGATCGGCGCGCCACATGGCGACCAACGCCGCCGGCAACGGCGCGTCAGACGGCGGTGAGCCTTCCGCTCCGCGTCCGAAGGAGACCAGGGCGTTACCGCGGTCATCGATTGCCAACGGTGGGGCTCCGGGATGAGACACCTCGCTAGGATTCCCAGTCCTTCGCCGCGACAGTCCTGCCGATCAAGGCGAGTGAGTCTCGACGCGGGTGAGCGGTTTCGGAACGCCGCCTCTACGACTGGTCTCGTCGCCCATGCGACGGAACACCTCTGCGCGAGCGACCGACCATGCGAGCAGCGCTCATGACCATCAACACTTGGCCTCGCATAGTTCTCTCTCGCGCCCGGCACAGGTTAAAACTCACGCTGACGCCGACCGCCGCACCGTCGGCGGCCCTGGCGCGGCGGCCCCGCCCGGCGCGCAACACCAGGGAAGGCGCCCCGATCCCTGGCTGCGTCCGTGCCGCCCATCCCTGCCCTTCTTCGCGCTCAACGGCACCGATCACCGCAGCCATGAAGAGCAGAACGCCGCCATCGCCGCCTACGTCCGCTGGCGCAATGCCCGCGCCAACCCGAAGATGAACTTCGCACCCGCCTCACCCATCCGTTCGTGGAGCGAATACCCGGCCAAGGCCGCATGAGCAGCCGCTCTAGATCACTTCCCGGAGCACGTCGTTCGCCGGGGTGGCGCTCACGCCGAATACCTTCTCGGTCTCGGAGTAGTCGATGACGAACGGGTGGCCGGGCTTGGTGAGCACTTCGTGCATTTCCGCCCAGAACGGCTCGGTGAACGCGAGCAGGGTCAGATCGCGTTCGGTCATCTCTTCCATCCGCGGTTCCGGTGCCCCCGCGAGTTCGGCGAGTCGCACGGCCAGTTCTCGAACCGACAGGGTCGAGGTGGGTACGTGCCAGGCCCGTCCGTACGCCTGCTCGTTGCGACTCGCGGCGACCAGCGTGCGTGCGGTGTCGCCGATCGCCGAGTAACTGTGGGGCACGTCGAGTTCTTGCGGCACCAGGACCAGCCTCCCTTCCAGGACCTGCCGCTGCACCATGAGGCTGAACACCGAGAAGGCGCCGGCGCCGTAGAACTGGGCGGCCCGCACCTCGGTGACCTTCACCCCTGAGGTGGCGGCTTCCTCCCATGCCCGCGCCCTGGTCCGCCCCTTGGGGCCGCTCGCGGCCAGGGGAAAGTCCGGCGTGATCGGCCCGCTTGCGGGCCCATAGGCGTAGAGGTTGCCGAGCATGACGTACGCGGCTCCGGTCCGCTTCACTGCGCTCAGGAGCGATCCCGACAAGATCGGAAACTGCTCGGGCCAAAGGTGGTACGGCGGCGCGGCAGTGGTGAACAGCGTGTCGGCCCCCTCCGTCAGCTCGGTGAGCCGGTCGGCGTCGGTCGCGTCCGCTGTGACCTTGTCGATGAGCGGGTGGTCGGGCCCGCCGCCGGTTCGGCTGATCATTCGCACCCGCTCGCCGTCCTCGGCCAGCAGCAGAGCGGTCTTCGACGCGGCGGCCCCGCGGCCCACGATCACATGAGATTTCATGCTGACAACGGTGCCGATCCACGGCCTCGTAGGATAGTGGCCGGAATGCCAACCCTCCGGAGGATCTGGCCATGCACCGCGTCGCCGCAGTCATCGTGCCGCCCGTGCTCAGCTTCGACGTCTCGATCCCGCTCATGGTGTTCAACAGCGTCCCGCACTATGACGTGCGCGTCTGTACGGCTCGGCCCGGCCCGATGCCAACCGTCAGCGGCCCCGACATCGTGGTGCCGGACGGCTTGGAGGCGGTGGAGGGCGCCGACACGGTCATCGCTGTCGGCAGCGGCGGCGAGCAGGCTCCCACGGAAGCCCTCGACGCCCTACGGAAAGCCGCGGCCACCGGCGCGCGGATCGCCTCCCTGTGTACGGGCGCTTTCGTACTGGCCCAAGCAGGCCTGCTCGACGGGCTACGCGCCACGACCCACTGGGGACTGGCCGGCGACCTCGCCACTCGCTTCCCGTCCATCGATGTGCAGCCCGACCTCCTCTTCGTCGAGGACGGCGGGGTCTTCACCTCGGCGGGCGCAGCCGCCGCCATCGACCTGTGCCTGCATCTGGTCAGAATCGACTACGGCGCGGCGGTCGCCAACACGGCCGCGCGGCTCGCTGTCGTCCCTCCCATACGGCCGGGCGGGCAGTCCCAGTTCATCGAGACACCGCTACCGCCGGAGCGAGGCACCTCTCTCGCGCCCACTCGTGTCTGGGCGCTCGAACACCTCGATCGCCCGCTCACCCTGGCCGACCTGGCCGCTCACGCCAAGATGAGCGTGCGCACCCTCAGCCGGCGCTTCCACGCAGAGACTGGGCTGAGCCCGCTCCAATGGTTGCTGCACCGGCGCATCGACCGGGCCAGAGAGCTGCTGGAGATGACCGAGCTGCCCATGGATCAGGTAGCCCAGAAGAGCGGTCTGGGCAGCGCGGACTCCCTCCGCAAGCACATGGTCGGCCGGGTGGGACTCACTCCCACGGCCTATCGTGCGAGCTTCAACCGAGCGCCCACTGGTGCCTCCCGCTGAGGTTGGAAGCATGACCACGCTGCGACGAGAGCAGGTGCACCGTCGTCCTGAAGCGTTACAACACCGTCCTCGATGAGTTGTTCGCCGGTGCGGACGTGTATGTGATCACTCCGCTCCGGACGACCGAAGCCGAGGTTCCGTCATGGGAAACCGTCACGGGGTATGGGCAGAGCCTCCTGGTGAGGGACGATCCTGACCCTGAGTTCCGTACGTACTGCCACCTCTTCGCCGTCCGCCGGCCCTGGCAGCGCCGCTGCATCGACGAGTCGCTCCGAGAAATCGCCGACGACAGGGTGGCGGGAATCCTCATCACCGACACCCGCATGCAGCGCATCCACCATCCCTACGATGGTGGCGCCGACGTCTTCCTCGCCACGCCCGAGGAACGGGACCGGATGCGCGATCGGCACAGCGACTGGCTTTCCAGTCATCCCTCGGGTCTCCGACCGGCTCGGATCGCCGCCTCGCTCAGGATGGTCGCCACCGCGAGTACCGGGTTGAGGGGCTCCACGAGTTCCTTGGCGGCGAGGGCCACGAGGCGCACGGGCGTATCACCGTCCAGCAAGGCGCTCACGTATTCGATGGCCTCCGCGGGCGAGAGCACAGGCAGCCTCTGGCGCAGTGTCCGCACAGCGTGCATGCGTCCGCGCGCAGCGGCGACTCCGCGGAGCGCATCGTGTAGATCGTCTACTGCGGTGCGCACCGGCAGCCCACGTATCCGGGCTCGGTAGTCGTCCTCCCACTCTCCGGTTTTCGCGGAGACGACGCCGATCTGGTGCATCCTTCCGTCGACGCGGTCGACCAGGTACGGCCCATTGCCAATCAGCGCGTACTTCGACTTCCGGGTGCGTACGAAGTCCTCGGACTGCCAGGAGACGATCCACACCAGCTCGTGCTCCTTGACACGGACCACAGCCATCCTCATCGCGTCCGCGCTCACAGCCCGCCACTGCTGATAGTCGCGCTCCAGCTGCTCTTCGACAGCCCGAACGGCGGCTTCTCGCTCGATCACGCGTGCAGCATCCCGTACGAGCCCGGTTTCGACCAGCGAATTCCCACGACTCAGGGCCACACAGAAGGGGCCAACGAACCTTCTCCCCCAGGAATACAACAGCTGAGAAACAAGTGCTCTGAGCCAATACGGCTGAAAACCCTCGGCAATTGACTTCTCCGAACTGCCGGGATCGATGTCGGCGTCCTCACGCGGTCCGGCGTTCAGGTGAGCGGGAAGCGTCAACGAGCACCGCAAGTGTTTCCGGCGACTACCCACTTGAGGAGTGCGGATCGAGTCGACCGACCAAGGGCGTCGACGGTGGCCGACACGCTGGCAGTAGGCGACGATCAGTCGCGAGGCGTTCACCCCCTTCGGAGGAGTACCCGTGTCCGACGTCAAGGCCGAGCTCGACCAGCTGATGCGTGTCTTCCTCGGTGCGTTCACCAACACCGGTGGCAGCCGGCCGAACGTCGCCGCTGTCCGAGAGGTGTTCATTCCTCAAGGAATGATCATCAAAAACATCGGGGGCGTGCCTGTGATCTACGACCTCGACGCGTTCGTCGAGCCCCGGGAGAAGATCCTCACCGATGGGACGCTGACGGAGTTCTCCGAATGGGAAGTCGCCGATCGGACCGAGGTTTTCGGGTCGATCGCGCACCGGTTCAGCGAATACCGCAAGTCCGGTTTCCTCAACGGCGAGTGGTTTGAGGGCTCCGGTTGCAAGACCACCCAGTTCGTCCTGACGCCTGCCGGCTGGAGGATGAGCTCGATGGCCTGGGATGACGTGTAGGGGCCCAACCCCGCTGTCCGTCCCGAGGCTCCGGCCAGACTGCTGCCAACACCGCTTTCATCGCGCGGAACCCAACACCGTGCTCGCGCATCAAGGCGGTACGACATCCCTGCCGGGCATCACAGCGGATCGCCGCGTACAGGTTGACCTTGGACTTCGGTGGCGCCAGCGACCTCGATGTTCCCCCCGCAAGACCCAGGGTGTTGTTCTGGCGCAACCTCTGCTCGAGCGACCCGGCAAGCATCGAGCAGGAGATGGGGCCACTGCTCACGCTCTACCAGGCCCTACCACCGTGATGGTCGGTGCCGCCGAGTCCCTCCCGGCACCGACCCGGACCGCTGCCGCCTCAGCATCACGTTCCACACCGCCCGCGACCAGGTCCAGGCCACCGGCATCGTCACCACGGACACCGATCGGGGCCCCCTTCTCGGGACGATCGACCGTCGGATCCTGAGCCTGCTCCCGACCCGCCGACAACGGGACAGCAGTTGCTCGCGCATGGGCGCGAAGTCGTCGCCGGCACGCTCGGGCAACGTGAAGAACGCGGCGGCCTCCCGGTGCTCATGGTCGACATGCTCTTGTTGCACGTGGGGGCCTCGGGAACGCGGTTCGTTCCGTCGGATGCGGGTCGTCAGTCGTCGGGGTCGGGGTGGGGCCCGCGCATGGCCGACCACCGGTCCAGTCGGCGGCGTATCTGCCCTTCGTAGCCGCTCCCGGTGGGGTGGTAGAAGGTCTCCCGGTCCATGCCCTCGGGGAAGTAGTCGGCGCCGGAGAATCCCTCCGGGGTGTCCGGGTCGTACTGGTAGCCCTCTCCGTAACCGATGTTCTTCATGAGCCGGGTGGGCGCGTTGAGGATGTGCAGCGGAGGCATCAGGGAGCCGGTGCGGCGGGCGCGATGCTGTGCGGCGCCGAACGCGCGATAGACCGCGATGGACTTGGGAGCGGTCGCCAGGTAGGTGACGGCCTGCGCGATGGCCAGTTCGCCTTCGGGTGAGCCGAGACGTTCGTACACGTCCCAGGCCGCCAGGGCCTGTTGTACCGCCTGTGGATCGGCCGTTCCGATGTCCTCGTTGGCGAAGCGTACGAGTCGGCGGGCGATGTACAGAGGGTCCTCGCCGCCGTCGAGCATGCGGGCGAGCCAGTACAGAGCCGCGTCGGGGTCGGAGCCGCGCATGGACTTGTGCAGCGCCGATATCAGGTTGTAATGGCTATCCTGGGCTTTGTCGTACAGCGGAGCCCGCCGCTGGATCTGCTCGGCGAGACCGGAGGTGTCCAGTGGCGGTGTGCCGTCGGGCAGCGCCTGGAGCTCGGCCATGTTGAGCAGGAACCGGCCGTCGCCGTCCGCCATGGCCATCAGGGCCCGGCGGGCCTCGTAGTCCAACGGCAGTGCGCGCCCGGTCAGCTCCTCGGCGCGCGCGATCAGGGTGTCCAGGGCCGTGTCGTCGAGGCGTTTGAGGACGAAGACCCGGCAGCGGGAGAGCAGCGCCCCGTTCAGCTCGAAGCTGGGGTTCTCGGTGGTGGCCCCGACGAGGGTGACCGTGCCGTCCTCCACGTACGGCAGGAAGCTGTCCTGCTGGGCACGGTTGAACCGGTGGATCTCGTCGACGAACAACAGCGTGCCCTGGCCGATCCCGCGCCTGCGCCAGGCCGCCTCGAAGATCTTCCTCAGGTCGGCCACGCCGGAGAACGTGGCCGACAGCGGCTCGAAGGCCAGCTCGGTCCGCTGCGCCAGGAGCCGGGCGATGGTGGTCTTCCCGCATCCGGGCGGCCCCCAAAGGATCGCCGACACCAGCCGCCCCTGCTCCACCATGCGTCCGAGGGGGGCGTCGGACGCGAGCAGGTGCTCCTGCCCGACGACGTCCTCCAGGGTGCGCGGCCGCAGCCGGTCGGCCAGCGGGCGCTGCGTGTCCTCGTCGAACAGGGGCAGCGCTTGCGCTTCGTGCTTCATGGGCGTGTCCTTGGCTCCGGGCCGCACGCGGTCGGTGTGGACAGCGGCCGGGTGTTCATCAGTCGGTGACGCCGCCGTAGGCGATGACCTTGGTGGGGTGCAGGCGGACGACGAGTTCGCCGGGGGCGGCGTTGCGCTTGCCGAATGCCTCGGCCTGGTCCGCGCCCATGTACCGGGCGCCGGCCCGGGTGGCGACATCGAGGAGTTCGTCGAGGTCCTCGCTGAGCGTGACCTCGCCGCGCGCTTCGACGTAGGCGAAGGGCGGCGCGTCGTCGGCGACGCAGAGTGACGCGCGGGGGTTGCGGCGCAGGTTGCGGACCTTGGCCGTCGCGCCGCCTGTGGTGAAGAGGAAGGCCTCGCCGTCGTAGACGTACCAGACGGGGGTGATGTTCGGGGTTCCGTCGGCGCCGACGGTGGCGAACCGTCCGGTATGCGCGCCGCGGGTGACGAAGGCGTGCCATTCCGCGGTCGACATGCTGTGCATGGGCGATCCTTGTCCGTGCTCGGTTCGTCGGTTGCTCGGTGGTTGGTCGGTCAGTTGGTCGGTCGGTCCGTAGTCATCCAGGGCGGCGGTTGCGCGGAACCGTCTCCAGGACGAGGTGGTAGGACTGGTCGACGAGTTCGGCGACCAGGTCCGCGGTGACGCCCCGGCCGGCTCCTACGGAGATCCAGTGCCGCTTGTCGAGGTAGCGGCCCGGAGTGAGCGACGGGTACTGGTCTTGCAGCAGCCGCCCGTACTCCGGTTCCGCCTTGAGGGTGACGATGAGTTCGTCCGGGTCGTCGGTGACGATCAGGAACACCTTGCCCGCCACCTTGTAGACGTCCAGCTGCTCGGTGAACGGGCGCCCGTGGCCGACTCCCGGGAGCGCGAGTGCGGTGCGGCGCGCGGTGTCCTGGAGCTTCGTGCCGTTGAACGACATGCCGGAGGTCAGGCGCGACGGCCGTAGGTGTGCGGGTCGACGGGCTGCTGTGACTTGGCGAGCCCGCTGACGACAAGTCGGTAGGAGTCGGTCACAAGCTCCTTTACCAGCATGTCGTCGATCGTGTTCCCGCCTTCCAGCGTGATCCAGTGCTTCTTGTTCATGTGGTAACCGGGGGTGATCTCTACGTGCTCGTGACGCAGGGCGGCCGCCTCGTCGGGGGCCGATTTGAGAATCACCAAGGGCTCACCCGTCACCTGCGTCATGAGCATGAAGACCTTGCCGCGCACCTTGTACACCTCCCACTCGGGCCCGAACGGGTGCTCCAGCCCGGCCCCGGGAAGTTCCTCGGCGCAGTCGGCCGCGGTCTTCTGCAGCGTCTCTCCGTCCATGGTCATCAGCTCCTTCATCGATCGAAAGCCCCTACCGGTGGTCAGGGCGCTGGGTGTCGCTTCCGGCGTGATCAGTACGAACAGCAGGCGCCCGGCATCCGCGCTGTCCCGCGTAGGCGCCCTCCGCGGAAAAGGCGACGGGCGATGTCCAGGAGGATCTCGCCGCCGTCGCGTCCGGGAAGCTCGTTGCCGGTGCGAGCCATTGGCCGACGGCACGCATGCGCGGGCCGCGGTCCCCATCCTCTTCCCGCGGACGACAATTCGGTCGGCAAACTGCGGACACATGATGGTCGGCAGGCGACACTCGCCCGGGTCGGAGGGAGGTTCCGCCGCCCTCTTCGTCTCGCGGCCCGACTCCGCCGCACGCCCAGAGCCCAGTCCGTCCCGCTGTACGGCTTCCAGCCGCCGGTCGGTGCGCCCGTACGGCCAGGAAGTGACCACCGTCGAGGACTTCCACGCCCACCACGACGACTGGCCGTGGAATCCGCCCCGTCCGGGCCGGGCCACCTTCCACTACCTGATCCTGGTCACGGAGGGTGAACTGCGGCACGACGGCGACAGCCACCGCCTTCGGAGCAGGCAGTGGTCGCGAACTGCCTGCTTTCTTTCGTTGGTTGCCGCCTGCCGGATCAGGGGCGACTGTAGCCGTTTCCGTGTCGCGTCGACATTGCATGGCCACGAGTTCGTAACGAGCCGTTGACAGGCGCGCCTCGCGTGGCGCAATCTCGTCCCGCACTCAGTTGCCAAAACGATTGGGCACGACATGGGCAGGCGGATCGGGATCAAGGACGTGGCGGCTGCCGCCGGAGTCTCGGTGACGACCGTCTCCCACATCCTCAACGAGGTCGAGGGCAAGCGCATCAACGCCGAGACCCGGCAGCGCGTCCTCGAAAGCGCCCGGGAACTGGGGTACGCGCCCAACGGATTGGCGCGGGGGCTGCGGCTGAAGCGGTCGAACACGATCGGCTTCGTCAGCGACCAGATCGCCACCACCCCGCATGCCGGACGGATCATCCTGGGGGCGCAGGAGGAGGCGGCGAAGCACGATCTGCTGCTGCTGATGCTGAACACCGGCGGCGACGCGGAGCTGGAGCGCAGGGAGATCGACCTGCTGTTGCAGCGCCAGGTCGACGGCGTGCTGTACGCGTCCATGTACCACCGGGTCGTGGAGGTTCCGGAGCGGTTGCGGTCGGTCCCCACGGTGCTGCTGGACGCGCGCTCGAACGACCCCGGGGTGCCCTCGGTCGTACCGGACGAGGTCCTTGGCGGGGAGACGGCGGTGCGCGAACTGGTCCGCCACGGTCACCGCCGGATCGGCTTCATCAACAACGTCGACGACATCCCGGCCACCCACGGACGCCTCGAGGGCTACCGGCGTGCACTGGCCGAGGCGGGCATCGCCGAGGACTCCCGTCTGGTAGTGGCCGAGACCGCCGACGCGGGCGGCGGGTACCGGGCGGCGCTTCGACTGCTGCAGGCGGAAGGACGGCCCACCGCGTTGTTCTGCTTCGCCGACCGGGTGGCAATGGGCGTCTACCGCGCCGCCGCCGAACTGGGGCTGTCGATCCCCGAGGACCTGTCGGTGATCGGCTTCGACGACCAGGAACTGATCTGTGACGGCTTGTTCCCCGGGCTGACCACCGTGGCCCTGCCGCACTACGAGATGGGGGCGCGGGCGGTCGCACAGCTGCTCGTGCTCACGGGCGCGCAGGACCAGGGGGCTGGTTCGGCCGCTCAGGAGATGCTGCCCTGCCCGCTGGTGGTACGGGCATCGGTCGCTTCGCCGCCCCGACTCTGACCTCGGAGCGGCGAAGCACCACCGATACAGGCGGCCGTCATCACCGGCCGCCGGCACGGTCTGCCAGGACCGTACCCAGTGAAATTGGAGGACCCCAGTGAACCCAGTGGAATCGAGATCCAGGCGCCTCGCGGTGTCGAGCATAGCCGCCCTGGCCGCGGCGGCGCTCGTGGCCGGCTGTGGCGGCGGTGGCAGCACCGGCTCGTCGGGTGCCGACGGCAACACGCTGACCCTGTGGACGCACAATGCCGGCAACGCTGCCGAGTACGGCGTCGTGAAGCAGGTCGTCAAGGACTTCAACGCCAGTCAGAGCACGTACAAGGTCAAGATCCAGGCGTTCCCGCAGGGTTCCTACAACGACTCGGTGGTGGCTGCGGCGTCCGCCAGGAAGCTTCCGTGTCTCCTCGACGTCGATGGCCCCAATGTCCCGAACTGGGCCTGGGGCGGATACCTCGCGCCGCTGGATCTGTCCAAGGGCCAGGTCGCAGTGAAGGACCAGTTGCCCAGCACGGTCGGCACGTACCAGAACAAGACTTACGCGTCCGGCTTCTACGATGTCGCTCTGACCCTGTACTCCCGCAAGTCTGTCCTGAAGAAGTACGACATCCGCGTCCCCACCCTGGACAAGCCCTGGACCAAGGCCGAGTTCACGGACGCGCTCGCCAAGATCAAGGCGGGCGGCACGTTCAAGAACGCGCTGGACCTCGGCACCGGCGACCCCGGCGAGTGGTGGCCCTACGCCTACTCCCCGATGCTGCAGAGCTTCGGCGGCGACCTGATCGACCGCTCCACCTACAAGACCGCCAAGGGCGCGCTCAACGGTGACAAGGCCGTCGAGTGGGGCAAGTGGTTCCGCTCGCTGGTCACCAAGGGCGACGCGCCGCAGAAGTCCAGCAAGAGCCCCGGCGACGACTTCCGCAACGGCAAGACCGCCATCCAGTGGGACGGCAGCTGGTCCGCCCAGGCCAACATCGACAAGTTCGGCAGCGACCTCGCCATCCTCCCGCCCGTCGACTTCGGCAACGGACCGAAGATCGGCGGAGCCTCCTGGCAGTGGGCCATGAGCTCCACCTGCTCCAACAAGGCAGGCGCCCAGGCATATCTGAACTTCTCCCGGCAGACGAAGTACTTCGTGGACTTCGCCAAGGCCACCGGCACCATCCCCGCCACCGACGCGGCGGCGCAGCAGGTGAAGGGCTACGAGACGGGGGGCCAGTTCAACATCTTCCTCAAGGAGGCGCAGAAGTTCGCGGTGGTGCGGCCCGTGACCCCGGCCTACCCCTACATCTCCACGGTGTTCTCCAAGACAGCCATGGACATCCTGGCCGGCGCCGATGTCAAGGGCGCCCTTGATCAGGCCGTCAGCCAGATCGACAACAACCTGTCGACCAGCAACTACGCCACCGGCAGCTGACCACGTCCGCCCGTCCCGGCGGATGAGCTTCCTCTCTCCTCCTCCGCCGGGGCACGTACCTGCCTGGATGTCCCATGGCCACCACAGTGACCCCAATGTCCACTCGACCCGCCGCCGGTGCTCCACCGACTCGGCCCGCAACGCAGGGCCGTGCACGGCGCAGGGAAAGCCTCGCCGCCCTCGGCATGGTGAGCCCCGCCGTCTTCCTGCTGTTGCTGTTCTTCGTCGTCCCGGTGGTGCTGGCCTTCGCGCTGGCGTTCACCAACGCCCGCCTGGTCTCCCCGGTCCCCGCCCAGTTCACGGGCCTGCAGAACTTCCGCACGCTGCTGGACGACCCGCTGTTCTACAAGTCGCTGCGCAACACCTTCTACTTCGCCGCGGTCGTCGTTCCGCTGCAGGGCGGCCTGGCGCTGGTGCTCGCGCTGCTCGTCAACGCCAAGGTCAAGGGCGTCAACTTCTTCCGGACCGTCTACTTCATCCCGGTCGTCACGTCCATGGTGGTGGTGTCCATCCTGTGGACGTTCATGTACCAGAAGGCGGGGCTGGTCAACGAGTTGATCTCCCACCTCACCTTCGGCCTCGTGCACGGACCGGACTGGCTGAACAACCCGTCCACGTCCATGCCCGCCATCATCCTCATGTCCGTCTGGCAGGGCGTCGGCTTCCACATGATCATCTGGCTGGCCGGCCTCCAGACCATCCCGCAGGACCTGTACGAGGCGGCCGACATCGACGGCGCCACCCGCTGGGTCCGCTTTCGGTACGTGACCTGGCCCGGCCTGCGCACCACCCGCACGTTCGTGCTCATCACCATCACGATCGCCGCGTTCAGCCTGTTCGCACAGGTCAGCGTGATGACGCAGGGCGGTCCCCTGGACTCCACCACCACGGTCGTCTACCAGGCCGTGCAGACCGGATACGCGCAGCAGCAGACCGGATACGCGTCCGCGATCTCCCTCGTCTTCTTCGTCCTGGTGCTGGCCGTCTCCCTCGTCCAACGCTTCCTCACCCGGGAGAAGGGCTGACATGACCTCCGCATCCCCCGCCCCCGCACGTCCGGGCCGCCAGAGGTCGCTGCTGCGCTCGCTCGCCGTGCAGGCGGCGCGCATCGCGCTCGCGCTGTTCTTCGCCTTCCCGATCGTGTTCATGCTGGTGTCGTCGCTGAAGCCCGACCAGCAGATCTTCGGCGACCTGGACGGCATCAAAGCGTTCCTGCCGGTCGGCCATCTGTCCCTGGACAACTACAGCGGGGTCTTCGACCGGGTGCCCGCCGCTCGGTTCCTGCTCAACTCCATCGGGATCTCCGCCGTCACCGTGGTACTGGGCATCTTCGTCAACAGCCTCGCTGCCTTCGCCCTGTCCCGGATGCGCTGGCGCGGCAAGAAGATCGTGCTCACCGCCGTGATCGCGACACTGATCGTGCCGTTCGAGACCTTCGCCCTGCCTCTGGTGTGGTGGGTCAACCAACTGCCCTGGCTCCAGGTGAACGGCTTCCACCTCACCCTGGCCGAGGGCTGGCTGGACACCTACCAGGTGCAGATCCTGCCCTTCGTCGCCAACGCCTTCTCCGTCTTCCTGTTCCACCAGTACTTCCAGAGCATCCCCAAGGAACTCGACGAAGCCGCCGTGATCGACGGGGCGAGCTGGTTCGGCATCTACCGGCGCATCGTCATGCCGCTGTCCGGCCCGGCGATCGCCACGGTGGCCATCCTGACCTTCCTGCCGGCCTGGAACTCCTACCTCTGGCCGCTGATGGTCGTCCAGAGCGAGAACCTGCGCCCGGTCATGGTCGGCATCCAGTACTTCTTCCAGCTCAACCCCTCCTGGGGCCAGATCATGGCCTACTCGTCGATGATCACTGTGCCGGTGCTCGCACTGTTCGTGGCATTCCAGCGGGCCTTCGTCAGCAGCATCGCCTCCAGCGGCGTCAAGGGCTGACCCCCGCCGGGCCCACGCCCGCCGCCCCCACTTTCTTCTGCCACCCCCTGTGCCTCACGCATCCTCCGAAAGGCCCCGTGTGTCCACGCCGCCCGCCGACCCCCACCTGCCCGCCGTGCACCTGCGCCCGCCCCGCAACTGGATCAACGACCCCAACGGGCTGGTCTTCCACGACGGCCACTACCACGTGTTCTTCCAGTACAACCCGCACGGCCCGCAGCACGCGAACATGCACTGGGGCCACTTCCGCAGCCCCGACCTGGTCACCTGGGAACAGATGCCGGTCGCCCTCGCTCCCACCCCCGGCGGCGATGACGCCGACGGCTGCTTCTCCGGCAACGCCGTCTCCGTCGACGGCCGGCTCCTGGCCTTCTACTCCGCGAACCGCACCGGCCGCTGGTGGCAGCCGGTCACCACCGCCGCATCGCACGACGGCGGCCACACCTGGACCAAGCGGCCGGAGCTGCTCATCCCGCAGCCACCCGCCGAGACCACGATGTACCGCGACCCCTACGTCTGGCAGCAGGACGGCCGTTGGCGGATGCTGGTCGGCTCCGCCCTCGCCGACGGCCGGGGCGCCGCGCAGCTGTACGAGTCGACGGACCTGGACAACTGGCAGTACCTGGGCCCGTTCGCCGCCGACGCCCCGAGGCCGCTGCCCGGCGGCACCGACACCGGTGCCGGTTGGGAGTGCCCCCAGTACGCCTTCTGGCCGCTGCCAGACGGCGCGGGGCGGCAGGGCCTGCTGATCATCAGCACCTGGGACACCGAGGCCGGCCCCCAGGCCACCGCCGCCTACCCCGGCCGCGAGACCCCCGACGGCACCTTCCACCCCTCGGCACCTGTCCGGCTCGACCACGGCCCGGACTTCTACGCCCCCGCACTGCTGCAGGCCCCGGACGGTCGATGGTTGCTGTGGGCCTGGTCGTGGGAAGCCCGCGAACCCACCTGGGTACGAGCGGCGGGCTGGGCGGGACTGCTCACCCTCCCCCGCGAGATCACCCTCGCGGCCGACGGCACCGTCCACCAGCAGCCCGCCCGGGAAGTCGCCGGACTGCGCGGCGAGCAACTCCTGTACGCCACCGGCCGCGCCCAGGCAGATCCGGCCGCACTCGGCGAAGTCGGCAGCACCTTCGACCTCACCGCCCGGCTCACGCCTTCGCCGGGCCGGCCAGGCGGTCTCCGGCTGGTCACCTCGGCCGACGGCAGCGAGCACCTGGACGTCACTGTCGACACCGTCGCCGGCGACGTGGTCGTCGACCGCTCCCACGCCTCCCGCGACCCCCGGGCCGTCGCCGGCACCTACCGCATCCCCTGCCCGGCGGCCCGCTCCGGGGCACCGGTCGAAGTGCGCATGGTGGTCGACCGGTCCGTTCTCGAACTCTTCCTCAGCACCGGAGAAGCCCTGACCCTGCGCTTCTACCCGGTCTCCGATGCTCCCTGGTCGCTGCAGGCCCGAGCCGTCCACTTCACCGTCCAGGCATGGAGTCTCGCCGCCCCCGCGGAGCCCGTCCCCGGCACCGCAACCCAAGACGCCCCCCACGCGCACCACCCGATCCCCGCACGAGGAGCGCCATGTCCAGAACCACCCGTCCCCGCCGCAGGCTTCTCACGGCCCTGACCGTCCTGTCCGGGCTGGGCCTGCTCGCCGCCACGCCGGCCGCCGCCGACACCCTCTACCACGAGAAGTACCGCCCCCAGTTCCACTTCAGCCCGGCCCAGAACTGGATGAACGACCCCAACGGCCTGATCTGGTACAAGGGCAAGTACCACCTGTTCTTCCAGTACAACCCGTCCGGCAACAGCTGGGGCAACATGTCCTGGGGCCACGCCGTCAGCACCGACCTCGTCCACTGGAAGCAACTCCCGGTCGCCATCCCCCAGGACGACAACGAGATGGTCTTCTCCGGCAGCGTGGTGCTGGACAAGAACAACACCACCGGCTTCGGGACCCAGAAGAACCCGCCGCTGGTCGCCGTCTACACCAGCCTGGTGAAGTCCACCGGTGTCCAGCGGCAGTCACTGGCATACAGCACCGACGGCGGCACCACCTGGACCAAGTACTCCGGCAACCCGGTCCTCGACCTGAACTCCGTCAACTTCCGTGACCCGAAGGTCTTCTGGTACGCCCCCACGCACAGCTGGCTGATGGCCGTCGCCCTCTCCGACCAGCACCAGATCGCCTTCTACAGCTCCCATGACCTCAAGCACTGGAACCACCTGAGCGACTTCGGCCCGGCCGGGGCGACCGGCGGGGTGTGGGAGTGCCCGGACCTGTTCCCGATGCCCGTGGACGGCAACCCGAAGAAGACCAAGTGGGTGCTGGCGGTCAACCTCAACCCCGGTGCCATCGCGGGCGGTTCCGGTGCCCAGTACTTCGTCGGCGACTTCGACGGCAAGAAGTTCACCGCCGACGACAGCGGCACCTACACCCCGCCGAGCGGCACCGTGCTGCAGGACTTCGAATCCGGTTCCTTCGGCGGCTGGACGGCCGACGGGAGCGCGTTCGGCACAGCGCCGGCGACCGGCCCGGTGGACGGCCAGGGTTCGGTCACCGGCTTCGACGGCAAGGACTTCACCAACAGCTTCCACGGCGGTGACGCCTCCACCGGCACGCTCACCTCGCCCGCGTTCACCGTGACCAGCAACTACATCAACTTCAAGGTCGGCGGTGGCAACCACCCGTACCAGACCGGCTCCATCCTGGGCGACGAGCCGACGCCGACCGGCGAAACACTCGCCGACTTCGAGGGCGGTACCTACTCCAGCCCCATCGGCGACTGGACCACCACCGGCGACGCCTTCGGCACCGGACCGGCGCAGGGAACCCTCCCCAACCAGCAACAGGTCACCGGCTACCTCGGAGGTGGGCTCGCCAACAGCTACCTGAACGGCGATGCCTCCACGGGCACCCTGACCTCCCCGCCCTTCACCATCGACAAGAAGTACCTGGACTTCCTCATCGGCGGCGGCTACCACGCCGCGAGCTACGACGCTCCCACGGCCGTCGAACTCGTCGTCGACGGCAAGGTGGTGCGCTCGGCCACCGGTGCCAACGGCGAGGCCCTGAACTGGTCCTCGTGGGACCTGTCCGACCTGCAGGGCAAGCAGGCCCAGATCAAGGTCGTGGACGCCAACACCGGCGGCTGGGGCCACATCAACCTCGACCAGGTCGTCCTCTCCGACACCCAGGCGAAGCCCCACTCCAACGAGACCGGCGTCAACCTCCTCGTCGACGGCAAGGTCGTGCAGAACGCCACCGGCGCCAACTCCGAGAACCTGGACTGGGCCACCTTCAACACCACCGCCTACAAGGGCAAGCAGGTCCGGCTCCAGATCGTCGATGCCAACACCAGCGGCTGGGGACACATCCTCGCCGACCAGTTCACCGCCGCCGACAAGCCCGCCCTGTCCGCCACCCAGCGCGCCCACTGGCTCGACTACGGCCAGGACTTCTACGCCGCCAACACCTTCACCGACGCCCCCGGCGGCCGACGCGTCATGATCGCCTGGATGAACAGCTGGAACTACGGCGGGAGCATCCCCACCAGTCCCTGGCGCAGCGCCGACACCTTCCCCCGCCAGCTCTCCCTGACAACCGCGAACGGCAAGACCCAGCTGGTCCAGAATCCGGTCAGCGAACTGAGATCCCTCCGCCGCGCCGGCACCACCGTCCCGGCCAGGACCGTCACCAACGGCATCACCCCGCTCGGCGTTCACGGCAGCACCCTGGAGCTCAAGGCCGACCTCACCCCGGGCACCGCCACCCGCTTCGGCCTCGACGTCCGCACCGGCACTGCCGGACAGCGCACCCGAATCGGCTACGACACCAGCACCGGCGAGGTCTACCTCGACCGCACCGGCTCAGGCGCGACCGACTTCGACCCCACCTTCTCCAGCACCGACCGCGCCCCGCTCGCTCTCCACGGCAAGCACCTGCACCTGCACGTCCTCGTCGACACCTCGTCCGTCGAGGTCTACGCCGAGAACGCGCGAGGCGAACAAGTCGTCCTCACCGACCAGATCTTCCCCGACCCCTCCAGCACCGGCGTCGACGCCTTCGCCGACAACGGAACCGCCGAACTCACCCGCCTGCAGGCATGGCGACTGGCATCCATCTGGAAGTGACCCATCCCGGGTGTGTTGTCAGAGCACGCCAGTGCCGGGCAACACACCCGGCGCTCCACTGCTGGATCGAGCGGGCGAGTGATCAGGATCGCGGGGCAGACCACGGGCCTTCCTCACCCGGCTCGGCACCTCACGTCCTGGTTCAGAGAAGTGACCAGGCCAAACGAGACAGCACCGCTCTGGGCCGGACCTACTCAGCGACGGAGAGGCCGCTCGCGTCTCATCCCATCGGCCAGCTGCTGGCGGGCCACATACAGCGCCGTGTCCAACTGACGGGTGCCTGTGATCACACACAGCGTGTACGTCACATCCTCGAGCTGGCGCCTGACCTCCGCGCCGCCACCGGACGCCAAACGCCGCCTGAGCCTCTCGCTGCGCTCGACGAGCTCCCGCAGGAGCGAAGGATGCGCCCTCAGCATGACCGCCACCTCCGGCCTCGCCCGTTCGGACCTACACCTCACTCATACGGTCGCAGTCGTCGGCGCCGACCGCACCCGGAAGGCGTGCGGCCCCGCCTGGTCATGCCTCCAGGACGCGTCCGGAAGCCGGACAGCGCCTTTGCGAAATATCGTTGGGCCGGGCGCACTCGGCGCACGGGCACTGTGTGGCTGCACCGCTGGGAGAACGGTCCAGCCGGGCGGGCAGTCCCGCAGGCACCGTCGCGGATTCGGGCCGGGCCCGCCCGTCCGCGGGATCATCCTGCGGCCCCTCCTGTTGCCGGCTGGCCGCGACGCGCCAGCACCGGACCACCGGTTCGCCGAACAGCGCATAGACGCTCACCTGGGGAGACCCGGCACCACCACGGACACCGCCGCGAGGATCACAGTAGTCACCGCGATGCCGACAATCACGGCCCGTCCGTTCCACGACGCCAGCCGCTTCGTCCTGTGTTCGCAAACAGCGGCCCCGTTGTGATCGTCGGCCTCGGACCGGAGCCGGTAAGCCTTCAGGGAGGCTGCACAGGGCTCATCCTCGTAAGCATCCATGAACTACCCAACGAACGACCAAAGGATCCGAAACAGCACCAAAGCCGGCGGACCGGCCCCGGACGTCGGGCGACACCGGCGAGCGCGCCACGCTCCCCCGCGCCGGCCCTCACACTGATGGGGGCTTTTGAATGTGGCTCTGGCCGCAGTTCGTCATGGATATCGTC
This sequence comes from Streptomyces canus, assembly GCF_030816965.1. Taxonomy (NCBI): domain Bacteria; kingdom Bacillati; phylum Actinomycetota; class Actinomycetes; order Kitasatosporales; family Streptomycetaceae; genus Streptomyces; species Streptomyces canus. The sequence continues at coordinate 10,209,853 of NZ_JAUSYQ010000002.1, read as the reverse complement.
GCCTGTCGCCCGACGCGACGCTGCGCCGTCGCCGAGCGCCTCGACGTCGCATGCAAAGCCGAAGCTGTCGTTGGTGCGTTGGGAGGGAGACGAATGAGCCCGGTGGGTGACGATCAATCCACGATTGTGGTGGCTCGACGGTCGTAGTGCTGAGGGTCACCCTGGGCGAGACGGAGTCGCCCATGTCCGCGTGTGGATCTCCGGTGCTTCCCACGGGACCGGAACCACCGGCAGGACGATGCGGGAGGGCCGGGCGGGGTCGTGGAAGACGCGCTGGCGGGCCACTCGGGCCGTCATCGGCCTGGCTTTCGAGCGGGCGACCGAGGGGATGGAGGGCAGCGATCAGGCCCTGGGCGCCATGACGGGCGCGTACGCGCGGCTGATATCGGCGCGCCCCGAAACGCTTTTTGTTTCGCTCTGCGGTTCGAGGCGGGGTTGGCCTGAAGAATTTCGGCTGCGCCGCTGACCGGTCGGGCGCGGTCATTTGGAAAGCAGGGCGGAGGATCCACGTCACCGGACCGGCCCTCCGAAAGGCAGGATGGGGGCCTCAAGGGCTTCGTCGCGGTCGCACACGAGGGTGTCTCCGTGCACCCGCAGGCGGGCGACCTGGATCGAGCTTCTGCGGTCGTTGTGGGTGCTGTGGTGCACAGCACCTTCGTCGAAGCGCCCGGGATGCGTGAAGTAGAAGACGAAGGCACCGAGTTCACTGGTGACGACATCGGCGTGGAATCCGTATGACGCGTCGTCCGTTCCCTGCCCCGGCCGATCGAGAACGAGCCCTCGCGGTTCCCAGGTCTCCAGATCCAGCGAGTGAAGCACCCGCAGGCCGTGCCATTCGTCGACGAGCATCCAGTAGCTGCCGCCGAACTCGAAGACGTTCGGGCCTTCGTGCTCCGAGCACTCGACGGCAGGTCCTCGGACGGTCCACCGCATCAGGTCGTCGCTGTCCGCCGCGTGGGTGTGCGCGTGATCGGCCTCGTCCTTATACCACATGCGGTAGCCGCCCGCGGGGAGCCGCAGGACGCAGGCATCGATCACTGTCTCGGACGAGAGCGACAGGGTGGCACGGTAGGTCCACGAGAAGAGGTCGTGGCTCGTGTAGTGACGGATCACGCGTCCATGGCCAGCCCACTGGGTCGGAACACCGCGGATCACACTGACGAACATGTGGTATTCGGTTCCGTCGTCGACGATCTCGGGGGCCCAGTAGGTGTGCCGCCCGGGCTCGATGTCCAGTCCTTGGGCAGTTCCCCGGTACAGCCAGGTGGCTCCGCCGTCCGAGGAGGACGCGATCCCGATGTCGGTCCCGTGCACCCAGCTCACGTCGTTCATCGGTGGGGCGTCGGCGCGGCGGCTCGTGTAGAACATCCACCACTCGCCGGCGTGCCGGTTCCAGATGACGGTGGGGTCGGCCGCGCCGTCGTGCATGGGGTCTCGGAACAGAGGTCGGGCAACGGTTGTCATCGGTTCTTCCCAGGCGTGAGTGCGGTGGTGTCCCGTTTCACCGGCCGGGGCGCGGGTGATCCTGATGGCCCGGTCCGCGGCCGGCAGGTCATGCGCCGGTGTCGGCGGCGGTGGCATGGACCGGCGGGCGGTCGGTACGTCGACGTCGTCAGTTCTGCCGGCGTGTCAGGCGGATCATGTTCCAGGAGAGCGGTTCGAGTTCGGCGTGCAGGACGCCGTCCGTGAGGGTCGTGCCGGTGGCGGCGTGCGGGGTGACACGGTCGGGCCGGTCCGCGGTGTTGGTGGCCTCCGGGTCGCTGTCGGCCAGGACCAGGTGCTCGGCCACGGTGCGGGCGTCGACCCCGCGCAGGTCGATCTCCAGCGGCAGCGTGTCCGTCTGGCTGCGGTTGACCGCGAAGACGGTGATGTCGCCGGTCTCGTCGTCGGTCACCGCGGTGGCGTGCAGCAGCGGCACGTCACCGAAGCGGGCGGTGGGGTACGTCGGGCTGTCCACCTCGACGCGCAGCACCCTGCCGCGTCCGTACGCCGACGCCTGGGCGAAGGGGAAGAACGTGGTCTGCCGCCAGGCCGGGCCGCCCGGCTCGGTCATGACCGGCGCGATGACGTTGACGAGTTGGGCGAGCGAGGCGGAGGTGACCCGGTCGGCGTGCCGCAGCAGGGCGATGAGCATCGAGCCGAGGACCACGGCGTCGGTGACCGAGTAGTTGTCCTCCAGCAGGCGGGGAGCCTTGTCCCAGTCCGGCGGGGTGGCGGCCTCACTACGGCTCATGTACCAGACGTTCCACTCGTCGAAGGAGAGGTTGATCCGCTTCGTCGCCTTCAGTCGTGCGCGGACGTGGTCGCAGGTGGCGACGACCGACTCGATGAAGTGCTCCATGTCGACGGCCGAGGCCAGGAAGGAGTCGCGGTCGCCGTCGGTCTCCTCGTAGTAGGCGTGCAGCGAGACGTAGTCGACCTCGTCGTACGCGGCTTCCAGAACGGTCGCCTCCCAGGAGGCGAAGGTGGCTATGCCCGAGCCCGAACTGCCGCAGGCGACCAGCTCCAGGCCGGGATCGATCATCCTCATGGCACGGGCGGTCTCGACGGCGAGCCGCCCGTACTCCTCCGCCGTCTTGTGCCCGATCTGCCAGGGACCGTCCATCTCGTTGCCCAGGCACCACATCTTGATGCCGTACGGCTCCTTGGCCCCGTGGGCGATACGGCGGTCGGACAGCTCGGTGCCGCCGGGGTGGTTGCAGTACTCCAGCAGCTGCGCGGCCTCCGCCACGCCGCGGGTGCCGAGGTTGACGGCCATCATGGGCTCCATGCCGGTCTTGGCACAGAAGTCCATGAACTCGCCGAGGCCGAACTCGTTGCTCTCGGTGGACCGCCAGGCCAGGTCCAGCCGGGCCGGCCGCTCCTCGCGCGGGCCCACGCTGTCCTCCCAGCGGTAGCCGGAGACGAAGTTGCCGCCGGGGTAACGGACGGTGGTCACACCGAGCTCACGGACCAGCTCCAGGACGTCCTGGCGCAGTCCGTCCGCGTCGGCGGCGGGGTGGCCGGGCTCGTAGATGCCTGTGTAGACGCAGCGCCCCATGTGCTCGACGAACGATCCGTACAGACGCGGGTTGACGCTGCCGACGGCGAAGGCCGAGTCGAGCGTGAAGCGGGCGGCCGGGGTGGTGGTGGGCTCGGACATGACTGCCTTTCGGACGTCACTTCGGACGTCGACGTGGATGGAGAAGGGAGGGAGACGGGAGACGAGGGCGGTCAGAGCGCCAGGGCGCAGACCACCGAAGGAGCGGAGATCGGCGGGTGGGGCTGGGCGAGGGTCCCGTCCTGCTGGACCCGCAGGGCGGCGAGCGTGCCGCTGTGCTGATTGGCGACGAGCAGATGACCGCCCACCAGAGCGAGGCCGCGGGGCCATGTGCCGCCGGCCAGGACCTCGCCGAGAGGTTCCAGGACGGTGCCGGCGAGGCGGAACGCGGCGATGGTGTCCGCGCCGCGGTTGGTCACCCACACGAAGCGCCCGCAGGGCGACGCGACGATTCCGCCGGGCTGGTTCACGACGTCCTTCACTGTCGTGGCGGGAGCGGAGGAGAGAGCCGTCAGGGTGCCGTCGGTGGCGTCGTAGCCGTGGCAGGTGACGGTCGAGGACAGCTCATCGGCGCTGAACACCAGGTCGCCGCCGGGTGCGAAGGCGAGGTGGCGGGGTCCGGATCCCGAGGGCATCGGGTTCACCGCGGCCCGCTCCAGGGTTCCGGTGAGGGTGTCGAGCCGGTAGGTGAGAACGGCGTCCGCCCCCAGGTCGGTGGCCAGCACGAAACGGCCCGCGGGGTCGACGAGGACCTGGTGGGCATGGCTGCCCTCCTGCCGCCCTGTGACCGGGCCCGACCCCTGGTGGACGACGAGGTCGGTCGGCTCCCGAAGGCGGCCGTCCGCGCCGAGCCGGTGCACCGCGACGGTACCGGGCGCGATGTCGCTGCCGTAGTTCGCGGTCAGCAGCCACTCCCCACTCGGGTGGACGGTGAGGTGGCACGGGTTCGCCCCGCCGCTGCTCGCCGGGTCGCCCAGCGGGGACAGGGTGCCGTCGGCGGCGCGGGCGACGGCGCTGACGGTTCCCGTCTCGGTCTCGTTCGTGCTGTAGACGACGTCGAGTGACGGGTGCGCTGCCAGGAAGGAGGCCCCGCTGACGGGCAGCGGCTTCACCTCGTCGTCGTAGGCCATGCGGCCGGTCGCAGGATCGAGCAGGAGAGCGGCGATGCCGGGGCCGTCGCCGCCGGAGTCCGTGGTGTAGGAGCCGGTGAGGACGGGGATCGCGCCGGTGGCTGGGCTTGAGGGCATGGGGGTCCTGGAGTTGGTTGAGCGGGGCGGCAGGAGAAGAGGTTTCAGCGGACCATGTCGTCGTGATGGTCCAGCAGTCCCAGTTCGGAGCGCCGGGGAAGGCCCTCCCAGTCGCCGGCGGTGCTCACCGCGAAGGCGCCGAGCAGGGCGGCGGTCCGCAACCGCCGCTCCGGGGGCTCCCCCGCGAGCAGTTCGGCGAGGTACCCGGCGGCGAACGCGTCTCCCGCACCCACTGAGTCGTGGACGCGGACCGGTACGGCGGGCTGCCGGTGGGGCTGTCCGTCGAGGAGGGCGTACGCGCCTTCCTCGCCCAGCTTGATCACCGCTCCGGCGGGTCCGAGGTCGCAGATCCCCTTGGCGAGTTCCTCCGGTCCGTCGGCGCCGGGCACCACGAGGGCGGCCTCGTGCGGTCCGGCGAAGACCACGTCGCTCCTGCGGAGCAGGGGCCGCAGGATCGAGCGGGCCGCGGCCTCGCTCCACAGCAGTGATCGGAAGTTGACGTCCAGGGAGATGGTGACTCCGGCAGCGACGGCGATGTCCACGGCCCGGGTCACGGCCGCAGCGGGCCCCTCACCGAGTGCCGGGGTGATGCCCGTGATGTGCAGGACCGCGGCTCCCGCGACGAGGTGCTCGGGGATGTCGTCGGCGGTCAGCCGGGCTCCGGCCGTGTGGGTGCGGTAGTAGCGCGTACGGCTGTGCGTGGAAGTGCGGCGTTCCTTCAGCAGCAGGGACGTGGGTGCGGGGTCGCGCGCGGCGACGGTGGTGACCCCTTCGGCCCGTAGTTCCCGCAGGACGAGGTCGCCGAGTTCGTCGTCGCCCACCCGGCCGATCCAGGTGGCGGATCCGCCGAGACGGCTGACGCCGACGGCGACATTGGACTCGGCGCCGGCGACCCCCAGGCGCAGTGTCGTGCCGAGCGCGAACGGGCCGGGGTTCCGGGCAGCCAGGACGGCGAGGACGTCACCCAGGGTGACGAGATAGGGCTCGCGGGGCGGGGGCGAAAGGTTGCTCACGTGCTCGTCTCCCCGGCCCGTACGGTGGCCCCTACCGCGTCCAGCAGGTGGCGCGCCCTCGTGGTGAGGGCGTCCAGTGCCTGCGGAGTCGGGTCCCGGTCCGCCCCGCGCAGCAGCGGGGAGCCGATGCCGACCGCGCAGGCGCCCGCGTCCAGGTAGTCCCGTGCCTCGTCGAGGCCGATACCGCCGACGGCGACGAGCGGGATGTCGGGCAGGGGTGCTCGTAGCCGGCGCAGGTGGGCGGGGCCGCCCGTGCTCGCGGGGAACAGCTTGACGGCGGCGGCGCCCGCCTGCCACGCCTGGCACGCCTCGGTCGGTGTCCAGGCGCCCGGATAGCACGGGATGCCACGGTCCGCCGAGTGCCGGATGACGGCGGTGTCCACTACGGGGGCGACCAGGAACTCCGCTCCCGCCGCCAGGGCGTCCCTGGCCTGGTCACCGGTGATCACGGTGCCGGCGCCGACCGCGACGTCGGGGCCGAGTTCCGCCCGGATGCGGGTCAGCGCGTCGAGCGCTCCGGCGGTGGTGAGGGTGACCTCCAGGCAGGTGACGCCGCCGGCCGTGAGCGCTCGGGCCACCGCGGGCAGCCCTGAGGCGTCGGCCGACCTGAGGATGGCCATGACCCGGGTCCCGGCGAGTTGCGGGGTGAGGGCGGGACGCGTTGTCATGCCCCCACCGCCGCAGGGGACGTGGCGGATGCCTGGGAGTCGGTCATGCGAAGTTCCTTTGCAGCGAGGTGCGTTGGTGAACGTGATTCAGACGTGGGTCACTTGAGGCCGGAGGTGGCGACGCCGGCGACGAAGCCCCGCTGCACGATCAGGAACAGTGCCAGCACCGGGACGACGTACATCACCGCGCCCGCGGCGACCAGGTTCCCCAGCGGCGAGCCGTGCTCGTTGACGTAGCCGTAGGCGAGTTTGACCGCGAGCGTGGTGTGGGCGTCGTCCAGCAGCAGGGCGGGCGCGATGTAGTCGCCCCAGGTCCAGCTGAAGGAAAGGATCAGGCTGGTGGCGATGACAGGCCAGGACTGCGGCAGGAAGATGCGCCAGAAGATACGGAACTGCCCGCAGCCGTCGATGATCGCGGCCTCCTCCAGCTCCTTGGGCATGTTCGAGAAGAACTGCCGGAACAGGAAGATCAGGTACGGGGCGCCGCACAGACCCCACAGCACCCACGGCACGTAGGTGTTGGTGAGGTGCAGCTTGGCGAACAGCAGATAGGTCGGGATGAGGGTGAGGATCTGCGGCAGCATCATCGTCGACAGCAGAACGTTGAAGATGAATCGCTTGCCGGGCGCGTTGAGGCGGGCGAAGCCGTAGCCCGCCCACGCCGAGGCCATGGTGACCAGCACGGCGTACAGGGTGGCGATTGTCAGGGAGTTGCGGGCGTAGCCGAAGTAGTCGATCTGGGTCAGCGCGTCCCGGAAGTTGCTCAGGCTGGGGTGGTGCGGCCACCAGTGGATGGGCAGCGCGCGCAGCTCGCCGGGGGCCTTCAGGGCGGTGTCCAGCAGCCAGGCGAACGGGCCCAGGAACAGGACGAGGGCGCCGACGAGCAGCATGTACACGGCACTTCTGCGGCGGAACACCATCACTTGCCTCCGAGCGTGCGCGGCCGGGACGGCTTGTCCGGCTCCGGGTCGACGGCGTAGAAGACCGCGCCCCTGCTGAGTTTGAAGACCAGGAAGGTGATCAGGACGATGATCAGGAACAGCACCCAGAGCATCGCGGAGGCGTACCCGTAGCGGCCGTTGGCGAAGTACTGGGCGAACACGTGGATCATGAACAGGTAGTTGCCCTCGGGGACGGCCGAGACGCCTCTGGGGGTGGGGTCGAGGGAGATCAGCAGCGGCAGGAAGCTCTGCACCGCGGCGATGATGCCGGTGACGACCTGGAAGAACAGCACCGGGGAGAGCAGCGGCAGGGTGATGCGGGTGAAGGTCTGCCAGGTGTTCGCCCCATCGATGCGCGCGGCCTCGTACAGCTCTTTGGGGACGTCCTGCAACCCCGCCAGCGAGACGATCATGGCGTTGCCGGCGCCCCAGAGGGTCAGGGTGATCAGGACCCAGCGGGCGTAGGGGTCCATCAGCCAGCTCACACCGTCGATGTGCAGGGCGTCCAGGAAACCGTTGGCGGCGCCCGAGTCCCGGTCGAAGATCAGCTTGAAGGTGAGGGCGGCGCCGACCGGCGGGACGACCGCGGGCAGGTACAGCAGGGTGCGGAACAGTCCTCGAGCCCGGATCGGCTGGTTGACCAGCACCGCCAGCAGCAGCCCCGCGGCGAGTGTCAGCGGCACGGAGATCGCGGTGAACACGCCGGTGCGGGCCAGCGAGGACAGCGTCTCCGGATCGGTGAAGACCTCCCGGTAGTTGGCCAGGCCCACGAAGTGGGAGTTGTTCGACAGCCCGTCGGAGTTGGTCAGGCTCAGCCACAGCGCGTAGCCGAGCGGGAAGGCCGTCAGGGCGAGGAAGCCCAGCACCCAGGGTCCGGCGAACGCGTAGAAGGAGAAGGCGCGGCGGGTGGTCAGCGAGCTGCGCCTGCGGTCGGCGCGCACGCCGGTGCCGGGCCCGGGCCGGGCGGCCGTCTCCCCGGAGGGGGACGGCGCGCCCGGCGCGGTGATCTGTTCGGTGCTCACCCCACGAGCTCCTTGCCCTGGGCGAGCTGCTCGTTCATCCGGGAGTTGAGCGTGTCGGCGACCACGCCCGCCGAGGTTCCGGACTTCAGCGCAGCCGGCAGGACCTTGCTCAGCACGCCCTCCAGGGCGGCCTGCTGGGCGTACGGGGTGAAGCTGAGCACCGAGAAGTGCGGCAGCTCCTTCTCCTGTACCTGGAAGGCCTGCTTCTGGAAGGCGCTGGTCTGCGGCATCTTCGAGCGCAGCGAGGTCAGGGAGGGAATGCCCCAGCCACTCGCCGCACGCTCCTGGGCGGGCTTGCCGCCGAAGTACCACTCGAAGAACTTCCAGGACGCTTCCTTGTTCTTGGCGTCCCTCGGGATCCAGAAGCCGGTGGCGCCGAAGCAGGAGCTGACGCGGTGGCTGCCGAGCTGCGGGGCGGGCGCGAAGCGGGAGACTGCCGCGAGCTTGGGGTCACCGCCGATGAGCCCGCCGAACCAGTAGCCGTTGCAGCTCATCGCCATGCGGTTGGCCTGGTAGGTGGGGCCGTCCCAGCCGTCCGGGTTGGGGTTGGAGACGCTCGGGCCGATGTCGGCCTTCGCGTAGTCCAGGTACCACCGCAGCGCCTTGAGCGCCTCGGGGGAAGAGAAGTCCACCGTGGCCAGGTCCTCGGCGAACAGACTGCCGCCGGCCGACGCGGTCATCCCCATGAGCTGCGGGAAGACTCCCATGCCGGTGGCGTTCAGGCCGTACACCTTCACCTTGCCCAGTCGGCGCTTGACCAGCTTCTTGCCCAGATCCAGCCACTCGTCGCAGGAGATCGGCTCGGTCGCGCTCGGCGCGTCGAGCTTGGCGGCCTCGAACAGGTCGGTGCGGTACCAGAACATGGAGTCCTGGGAGTAGTCCTTGGCCATGCCGTAGCGGGGTCCGGCGCCCTGCTTCTTGCCGTCGTAGCGCCACACGTCGTTGACCGGGTCGAGGTCTGAGACCTT